>NZ_PIPL01000001.1:917235-1222980 GCF_003987145.1 Aliidiomarina minuta
TTATTACTTCATCACCTTTAATACTCAGCTGAAAAACATCGCCATAATCATCTTCGCTCAGTTCCACCGGTTGTCCACCCGCACTGGTGACCATTTCAGGAACCGTATTGCTATGTCCGACAATAAGCACGTTACGATTTTGCTGACGAACCTTTTCCAGCAGTGCTTCACGATCATCCGCGTCATAAAACTCGATAGGTAAATTAAATGCCCGCGCCACTGGCAGAGCCGTGCCCATACTACGGCGATAATAAGTGCTATAAATAGCTTCAATATCAGCATGACGCAGCATCTGACTTAAACCTACAGCCCGGCTATAACCGTCCTTTGTCAGCGCTGGATCCAGATCGCCTTCCTGCTTCTCTGCATGACGTGCAATGTACAGCGTGAATCGTTGATCCTGCATCGCTTCCTGTTCAGTTTCTTCATCAACTTCAGAACTGCTGGTTTGTACCATCCCCTCAGTTTCCGGCATTTGAGCCCAGGCTGAAAAACTTAACGAACAAGCCAGTGCACCTGACATCAGCAAACGCTGTAGCATAACTTCTATCTCCCGCATGATTAATAAAACACATTTATTATGCCTGTTTTTGCCAGCGCAGCATAGCGTACTGCCGAACGGGTAACTAATGCAGCTTCATTCGCGGTTTCAGATAATAGGTAAAGCTATCTGCAATCATCGTCAGCGCTGTTTTAGTAACCCCATGAATGGTGACCTGATGCATACGATACAACGACGCATAAAAAAAGCGGGCTAACCAGCCATCAATAAAGATGCCTTTTTTGCTTCCTAACAGATTGCCTACCGCGTCATAGCTGGAAAGCGTAATCAAAGAGCCTTTATCTTTATAAGTAAAAGGCTTAAGCGCTTTGCCCTGCAAAAGCCCCTGGAGACTATAAGCCATCGCCTTGGCCTGCTGATGCGCAGCCTGAGCGCGGGGAGGCACCGCACTATCTTCTCCCTGAGGACAATAAGCGCAATCACCTAGCGCAAAAATTTTTTCATCATCAATGCTTTGCATGGTTTCTTTGACGTTAACCTGATTGTTTTTCTGGCAACTGAGGCCTAGTTCAGACAGAAAGTCCGGCGCTTTAATTCCTGCCGCCCAGACATGCAAATCCGATTCAATAAAATCACCGTCTTTTGTGTAGAGACCATCAGGAGTCGCTTTAGCAACGGCTGTATCAACATGAATATGCACACCCAGATCCGCAAGATCTTTATGCACAGCTTTGCTGACTCGTTCAGGTAACGGGGGCAGGATTCGTGGCGCTGCTTCCAGCAAACGCACTTCTACCTCACTTTCTCCTAAGTCCGTATAACCGTAATTTTTCAGCATCCCGGACACTTTGTGTAACTCAGCGGCCAGTTCGACTCCAGTCGCACCACCGCCAATAATAGTCACCGTCAGTTTACGCTGAGGCCGTCGCCCGGCTCCGTTGTAGCGCAGGAAGCTATTCAGCATTTTGTGCTGAAATTCGACCGCTTCATCCGCGGTATCAATAAAATAGCAATGCTCGGCTACGCCTTCGGTATTAAAGTCGTTCGCTACACTGCCCAGAGCCAGCACCAGATAATCATATTCCACTTTACGTTCAGGCAATATCAGCTCGCCCTCTTCGTCATAGTGTTCAGCCAGCGTTATCGTACGGTTTTCCCGATCCAGCGCGGTCAGAGAACCGCGCTGGAAGCGATAATGATGATTACTGGCGTGGCCCTGGAAAGATACCTCATCCAGATTCGAGTTCAACACTCCGGTCGCCAGTTCGTGGTAAAGCGGTTTCCAGACATGAGTAGAATCGCGATCCACTAAAACAATTTCAGCTTTTTTAGCTTTGCCCAGTTTCTTACCCAGTCGGGTGACCAGCTCTAAGCCGCCAGCCCCGCCACCTACCACTACTATCCGTGGCAATGTCATATGCATACCTTATTCTTGAGAATTACCCAGAGTATAGATCCCGTACCAAGGAATGCATGCCCAGCTAGTCTATTTCTTCGGCATGTTTCACCGCATGCAAAATTTCCGCAAAGGAAGACGCATGATGGTAAACATGCACCGATTCACCGGTTTTATCGGTAATACCAAGTGATGAAATAAGGCCCTGGATATGCCCCCTCTCCTGCACCAGCAGAAAGTCTTTGCCGCTTTTTTGTAAAGTAGCTACAGCATCGCCTATCTGCGCATACAACAACTGCTCTCGGCTAACTAGCGGTAAGCTGGCGACCGATTTCATCAGGTGGCGCACCGGTACTTCATTAAAAGCTATACGCAGTTCATGTGCGAATTGCCCTGCACGACGCCCCCGCAGATCCCGGGCCGCCAGAATGCCAACCAACTCACCCTGGTTATCCAGAACACAGGCATAACGGGACTCTCTGGACTGCATAAGATCGCGAGCTTCGCCCAATTCAGTACTGGTTTTTATCTGCAAGGGAGCATGTTGGGTGAAATCATCCAGCACGTTCAGCGCGCCTTCGTTCCAGCTCAGTTTTTCTTCTGTCATTTGAGGTGCGCACAGAGGCGCGTGGTCGCTAACCGCAGACCAGCTTAAACTTGTATAGTGGTTCATGATGTAAACTCCTGAAAATCAAAAAATTAAGTATTTTTTTAAGATTTACAGAAGCTGAGGTGGGGCCCGGCAATGGTAGTCACTGTAAGCATTAAGAACGGCTTTGTGCTGAGGTTCACCAATGCAGAAATCACGAAGTATTCTGCGGCCATCGGCCTGAGTGCTAAGAACAGCATCCGGCTGATCGCCCTCGTGTTCCTGAGCACTAACCAGCGCATGAGAAATGTCCGTAGTGCTCTGATAACCATCCGCTACGCTCACGCCAGTGACCGGGGAGGCCACAGCACTGAATAGCATGAGTAGTATCAGATAACGAGCATAACGCATGGTCTGTCCTTTAACATCCATCATATAACATCTTCGATATTACAGATATACGCCCTGTTTTGAAGAAAAACAAGAGTCTTTTACAGCTTAACGATCAGTTTACCTTTGTTTTCACCCGTGAACAGCAGGTTCAGGCCTGACATAGCAGATTCCAGCCCCTCGATAGTGTGCGAGCGATATTTAATCTGTCCTTTTTGCACATACGGGGTCAGCTTAGCCTGCAACTCTTTGGTTTTATCAAAATGGTCCGGCATAGTGAAACCCTGGATAAGCAATCGTTTCTTAATGATATTCATCCAGTTCGGCCCCGAGGCAGGCTCTTTCGCCGTGTAATCAGCGATCATGCCACAGACAACGATGCGTCCATGCGCATTCATACGCTCAAATACCCGGTGCTGTACAGGCCCACCGGTATTCTCAAAATACACATCAATGCCCTCTGGCACCAGCTCATCTAAACGGCTACCAATATCGTCGGTTTTATAATTGACCGCACCGTCAAAACCCAATTCTTTGGTGATCCAGTCCGCTTTTTCCTGACTGCCCACCACACCTATTACCTTCAGGCCATCAGCTTTCGCCAGCTGCCCGACAATAGACCCCACCGAACCGGCGGCACCGGATACTACAAGGGTTTCACCAGATTTAGGTTTGCCTATTGAGTACAATCCCTGAGTGGCTGTAAGCCCAGGCAGGGCGAACACAGAAATGACCATTTCGGGATCTAAAGCAGCGTCAATTTTATTAACGCCTCGTCCATCACTCAGTGCCATTTCCTGCCAGCCAAACATGCCCATAACACGGTCGCCTTTAGCAAACTTCGGATGCTTTGACTCTACCACTTCACCCAGCCCCGACGATCGCATAACGCTGCCCAGCTCAACCGGGGGAATATAGCTTTCGGTATCCGCTGACATCCAACCTAACATTGCCGGGTCCAGTGACATGTGGGTCTGTCGAATCAGTAATTCTCCATCCGACACCTCGGGCACCGACTCCTGTACCACTTCGAAAAGCTCCGGACCAATAGAGCCGGTTGGACGTTGCATCAGTTTAATTGCCGTATAGGTACTCATAAATAATCCTTTGGTTAACTAGTAATGGCACCTATTATGGCTCATTATTAACTTATTTTAAGATAGTAAAACGATAAACTGTGTTGTCATAAAGACAACAATAAAAGCATTTCAGGAGTTTATGGACCAGCTCAGAGCCATCCGTTATTTTGTTAAAGTCGTTGAGAGTGGCAGCTTCACCCGCGCCGCCGAACACTTTCGAGTACCCCCCTCTTCGCTGTCCAGGCGCGTTGCAGATTTAGAGGCTCAACTTGGTGCGACTTTATTAAAACGCAGCACCCGGGTAGTCAAACTGACTGAAATTGGCCACAGCTATTACACCAGCGTGCGTTCACTGTTGTCTCAACTGGAAGCGACCGACGAAGCGGTTAGCCAGTATCAGTCCAAACCTATGGGTCATTTGCGCATCAGTTCTATGGTAGGTTTTGGTGAAAATATGCTGTTGCCGCTGATGGATACATTCAGTGAACTGTACCCCGACATAGTGCTGGATATTACTTTGAGTGACTCGCTCACCGTACTGGAACGAGATGACATTGATCTGGCTATACGAGGTGGTTTTGCCCCCGATGAGCGAGTTATCGCCACTAAACTTATGGGCAACGAATTCATGCCCGTCGCCTCCCCTGCTTATTTAGCGAAAATGGGAACCCCCACTCACCCTCTTGAGCTTGCCCAGCACAAAGGCATTTATTTTCGCACTCCCCAGGGGCCAACCCCCTGGATTTGCGAGCTGGAGGATCGCTGGCAGGACGTTTCAGCACCCGCTGCGGCTATCAGCAATGCCGGACGCTGGCTGGTGCACAAAGCCGAACAGGGCGAAGGCATTCTGATGTTACCGCGCTGGGTGTTACAACCCTATCTGGACAAAGGCAGCCTGCTGCCGCTGCAATTAAGCCCTTCTTTGCGAACCACCCCCAACCCGGGTCTGGGCATTTATCTGTTGTATCAGAAAACCCATTATCAGGTGCCTAAGGTTAAAGTTGCCATAGACTTCCTAACCGCTCACAGTAAAAGCTGGCAAGCAACATAATCTATACAAATAGCAGGGCACGTGGTAAAAAGTTGTTTCACTACATAAGGATATGCAAAATGCGCCTGCTTAATATCATACCTGTTCTACTGTTCTCGCTGTTTTTATCAGCCTGTTCTATTACCGTCACTGAACAGATGATAGTGTCCCCCAGCACCGATATTGACGGCGACAACCTAACTAGCCTTATCCACCAATCCGGTTATAAACCTCGTGAGTTAAAGTCTGATACTGACGAACTGCTGTATGCGCTAGAAAAAGAGGCGCCTGATTCAGACACTACCTTATTAGTGTTACACGGCAATGCTCTGAATCTCTCACTGCAACCCTGGTTCGGCCTGATGCAGTCGTTAGCCGGGCTTGATATCAATATTCTGGCCATTGATTACCGCGGTTTTGGCTACAGCGAAGGTGAAGCCAGTTTCAGCGCTATGCAGGAAGATGCTCATACTGCATTACAAGCCATTGATGAAAACCAGCAGATCATCATTTATGGTCTTTCTCTGGGCTCAGTCATGGCTTTAGAAGGCATCAATGACCCACGTGTAAAAGGGGTCATTATCGAAGGTGGGGTGACTACCAGCGATGCAATGATCGAACACTTTGTATCCCGTAATCGTTTAGGTTCGCTGGCTTCTGTACAGGTGGATGAAAAAATCAACTTTGACAACCTCGCCGCTTTATCCAGCTCCGCTAAACCCGCCCTGATTATCCACGGTGAAGAAGATCAAAACATTCCACTACACATGGGGCAAAGCCTTTATCAGTCCTCTGGCAGCGAATTGTCAGTTTTTTACCCGGTAAGCCAGGGGCAGCACTGCGATACTTTTATTCGTGATGTGGACAACTTCTTACCCCGCGTCAGTTCATTTATAAACAGTCTGCAAACACAAGGGTAAAGTGCAAGCATGAATCATCCGTCTATTTGTTTATTGCTTATCAGCTGCAGCCTGCTGGTTGCCTGCAGCTCTAACGATGTTACCCGGATTGAGGCAGAACAGGCGGGGGCTACGCAAACCGACCAGGGGCGCTATCGCAATGCCTATCGAGACATTGAATATCCAGACAATTGCGAAGCAGACTGCTACCTGCCCCACCCACTGGTTGAGTGCCAGCAACCCGGTGAGAATTGCCAGTACACAGGCGACAATCCCACAACTAACCTGAACGCCGGGTTTGAAATAACCTGGTTGGGTCACGCCAGTTTTAAAATACAAAGCCCGGATGGTCAGCAACTCTTATTCGATCCTGTCAGCCAGCAGTTTGACTGGCCAGTTAACTGGGCCTTTCGGCTCAGTGATGGTTTCAACCGAAACACGCCGCAATGGCCAGACAGCGAACAGCTTCAAGACACCGCCGGAGTTTTTTATTCGCACCTGCACTATGATCACTTTAACAAAGCCGACGTGCGCCGTATTGGTACGGAGGCCGAGTTTTTTGTACCTCTGGATATGGCATCCAACCTGCCGCGAGGCGGCTATCGCATAACCGAAATGGACTGGTACACGCAAACATCATTAGGGCCTTTGACCGTGCATGCAGTGCCCGCTCATCACTTTAACAGCCGGGTTTGGGTGCCTTTTTTATACGAAGATGAAAATCGAGCATTGTGGAGTGGCTGGATTATTGAGTATGAAGGAAAGAAGTTGTTTTTCGCCGGTGATACCGGCTATTCACCGCACTTTAAAGACATTCAGCAACGCTACGGCGATATGGATATCTGCCTGTTGCCCATCGCTTCTTACCATCATGAAGAACACGGCAACTGGTACCGCTATGTGCACACCACCCCGGAAGACACCCTGGCCGCTGCCGAAGATCTGCAGTGTAAGTCGATAATCCCCTGGGGCTATGGCAATGCCAGCTGGAAAATGGGCGACCACAGCTCTCACTCAGCGTTAATACGTTTACTCAATGTCTATCCAGATAGCTCCCGTCAGATACCACTTTTGATCCTGAACGAAGGCGAAACAGTAAAACTCTAATAAATCGACAAACCTGATTTATCCATCTATGGTTTCCTTTGTGAAAATCCAGTTATAGGCAGCGAGGGGTCGTAAAGAAGTATGCTCACAACAAACACCTATAAAGAAGTCCGCATGCAAAGCCTGCGCCTGACCGAAGGATTGAGCGACGAAGACATGCTTTTACAGTCCATGCCCGATGCCAGCCCCACGAAATGGCACCTGGCACATACCAGCTGGTTTTTTGAAACCTTTTTGTTGCAGCCGCACCTCAGCGCTTATCAGGTTTTTGACGACAGCTATCAGTATCTGTTTAATTCCTATTACGACAGCGTAGGTGAGCGCCATCCCAGACCAGAACGAGGGTTATTATCACGCCCTTCACTACGTCAGGTACTGGCATATCGTGAACATGTTGATAAAGCCATGCAGCAATTGCTAAAGCAGAAGCCAGATAAGAAGATCCTGGATGCACTAACTATCGGTCTGCATCATGAGATGCAGCACCAGGAACTGATGCTGACCGACATTAAGCATGCACTGGCCAGCAATCCTTATGGGTTACCTGAGTTAACCCCAGAAGCGAATAACAACACGCCCACAGATAGCACGTTTACTCATTTTAAAGGCGGCCTTATTTATATTGGCACCGACAGTGACCATGAATTTGCTTATGACTGCGAGCAGCCCCGACACCAGGTATTTCTGCACGAATTCAACCTGCGCAACAGCCTTGTAAGCAATCAGGAATGGCTGGCGTTTATTGATGATGGTGGGTACCAAAAGCCCGAACTGTGGTTATCCGAAGGCTGGGCACTCTGTCAGCAGGAGGGCTGGCAGGCGCCTTTATACTGGCGACAGAAAGATGGCAACTGGCAAACTATGACGCTACAAGGTTATAGACCTGTGCATCCGGCTGAACCCGTTTGCCACATCAGTTATTATGAAGCCGATGCTTTTGCCCGCTGGCTGGACTACCGCCTGCCCACTGAATTTGAATGGGAGCACGCCGCTCGTACCCAGCCTTTAACCGGTCATTTTGCTGACTCCGGGATCTGGCACCCAAGACAACCTGAGCAACAACCCGGACTCAAACAAATGCACGGTGATGTCTGGGAATGGACACAAAGCGCCTTTGCCCCTTATCCAGGCTTTCAGCCTCCTAAAGGGGCATTGGGCGAATACAACGGCAAATTCATGATCAACCAAATGGTTTTACGTGGCGGTTCCTGTGCCACAGCGCACCAACAAATGCGCTTTAGCTATCGCAACTTCTTTCATCCGCATCAGCGCTGGCAGTTCAGTGGACTGCGTCTGGCCCGCTAACACAGCTTCGGAGTCATCACATATGCATGAACAGGATAGTCCCCTGAAACTGGATAGTACCCTGAAACAGGATAGTACCCTGAACGAATTTTATGAGGACGTGGTACGCGGGCTAAGCCAGTCACAAAAGACATTATCCCCCAAATACTTCTATGATGCTCAGGGGTCCCGTTATTTCGACCAGATTTGTCAGTTACCTGAATACTACCCGTATCGCACTGAACTCAAACTGCTGCCCACCGTCGCCAGGGAATTAAACAGTTACTTCCAGCAACAAGCTATTGATGAACTCAATGTAGTCGAATTTGGCGCCGGTTCACTGCACAAAATAAAACCACTGCTGGAGCATATCCCCGCCATCCGACATTTTACAGCGATTGATATTTCCGGCGAGCATTTAGATAACGCCTGTCAGGAACTGCAGAAGCTCTTTCCAGATTTGGATATTCAGGCGGTTCAGGGCGACTTTACTCAACCGGTATCTTTGCACAGCAGTCAGGCCACCCGCCTGGGCTTTTTCCCCGGTTCTACCATAGGCAATTTAACCCCTGAGGAAGCGGTCGAATTTCTTCGCAGCGCACGTCAGACTTTAGGCACAGGCAGCTACATGCTACTTGGCGTGGACAGCAAAAAAGACACATCTATATTGCATCAGGCCTACAATGACAGTCAGGGCATTACCGCACTTTTTAACAAAAACATACTGCAACGCATAAACCGCGAGCTGGGCGCTGACTTTGAACTCAGCAATTTCGAGCATCAGGCCGTATACAATTCAGCCAAGGGTCGCATAGAGATGCACCTACGTAGCACTTCAGATCAAAAAGTACAGATAGGCGACAATAGCTTCACATTCAAGCAAGATGAAAGCATACATACCGAGAACTCTTACAAGTATACGACCGAAGAATTCAGCCAGCTAAGTCAAGGCGCTGGCTGGGTGACAGAAGAATGGTGGCTGGCCGATAATAATATGTTCGCAGTCACCCTGTTACGCTGCTAAATCGACTGTACTTTAAACTCAGCAATTCGACAGCGCTGAATTAATGCAACGCTGTCGAATCAATGACCGTGATAATAGGGTCGTGATCAGAGGAGCGATAAGGCGTTGGGGCGTACAAGCGCTGTTGTTGCTCCGCTGTCTTGTCGGACAGAGGGTATTCAAAAGCGATAGGTTCGTCTGCATTGATATACCAGTGCGCCATATCCTGCACCGCGTCCCATATAGAGTCATGCACCAAAACGTGATCTAAACTTCCCCGCTCCCCCCTAAATACATAGGAATAACCCTCTCGGTCAAAATGATCAGCGACGTTAGTAAAACCACCTTCAGACAAAACAACCAGCGGATCTTCATTCTGATACGCATTAAAATCCCCAAGCACTATGTAATTGGTATGAGCGAATTCTTTTGGGTTGTCTGCTAACCAGTCCAGCAACGCCTGCGCTGTCGCAACACGTAGTTCATTCCAGCATGCCTGGCCATCGTTCTGGTTGGCATTTTCATCCGTGCGATCATCCGGGCAACTGCCTTTTGATTTGAAGTGATTAGCAACTACAGCCACTTCTTTACCTGAACTCAGTACCTTGAAGTTCTGCAGCAATGGCGGACGACTTCCCCAGCTAAAAGGACCTTCTTCAGTCCATGTCAGGTCGCCAACCGGAGTCACCCGATCATGGCGATATACAATGGCCTGGGTAATGGCATCGCCGCCTACGGTTTCGGCATCGCTGTGTGCATAAGAAAACACCACCTCGTCGCTGGCGTTATTTAACCCACGAGTTAAGTCCGCCAATGCACTGTATTCGTCAAAGCCATCGTTTTCCATTTCCATTAAGGCATAAATGTCGGCATCCATGGCGATCATCGCTGCTATGGTTTTGGCTCGCTGGCGTTCAAACTCCTGTATGTTTTCAGCTCCACGAGGTGTTGGAAAACCACCGCCCTGGCCATCGCCGTTAAAATAGTTAAGCACATTAAACGCGACCACGCGTAAATCACCATCGGCCAGTTCCGGCACATCGCGGCGCGGATTACTGGCAGTAAACTCAGGCGTTACTGTAGGCTGAATATGATAGTTATTACCGATACGCAGGAGTATACCTTCAACCGAACTCACCTGATCACCACTTCGCACCGGGTTGTCCATGCTTAAACCACCCGTAGGATAAGGAATATGTGCTGGATTCTCCTGCCAGGAACCGTCATCAAGCACCAGTCGACGAGCTTCATTATAAGCGCTACGACGTGCGGCATCTGCACCAGGTTGCTCAACCTGGGTCGGCACCCATAGAGGCTCAGTCGCAATATCCAGAGTACCAAAGCGCGCTAACTGATAGTGACCAATGACCACCATATCTTGATCCAGTCGGACCCGTTGCAGTAGATACTGAGACAGAGAATCCGTATCGCTTAGCGGCAGAGACAGAGGTCGAACCGCCACTTCGTCGCTACCGCAATCTATAAAACCGCTTATATCAGAAAGCTGCCAACCGCCATAATAGTCGCTGACACGGCCCTTAACCTGAATTTTCTGACCTTCACTGAGATTCCCAATAAATTCATGGTCCTCAATAAAAGCAGCTGCTGTAGTATTCTGGAGAAAGAACCCGTTAAGGGCACTCTCCCCCTGAAAGTCACCACTCACTGTACCCTGCAAAATAACCTGCTGGTTTGAGTACTCACCCAAGTCGGCAAAAGAGGCGGTATCAGCGTCACACTGAGCCGCCGCCAATTGATTGCCTGATTCCTGAACATTGCAGGCAACTAAGAAAAAGCTGCACGCACTGACGAGCGTAAAAACACCTGGTTTAAATTTCATGCTGTATTCCGGTAGGTTTTTTTAATGTGATTATGGCGCGAGTTTAGCATCATCCGGATGTTGTTATATGACCAAAAGATTACACACCAGATTATTGATTACTCAACCAATAAGTGCCTGATATCACGCTCTGAAAGCTTCAACAGCTCAATCATTATTAAACTGATAATAAGAATTGAGCTGTTGAAAACACATCTTTGATTCGAAAAACTTCCACAATTCGGTTTCACACCAGCTATTATGTTCCTTTATTTACCCTTGGGCCAAAGGAACAAAACTGATTTGGATTCAATAAAACAGATGGACAACGGTGAATTTCCACCACCAGCACCGGACCAGAATTGCCTGCTTGACGCCCTGCCCGCCGATGTCAAAGCACGCCTGACACCACACCTGGAACTGGTTACTCTACCTTTGGGAGCCTCTTTATATGAATCCGGCGCCAAAATAAAACACGCCGTTTTCCCGACCAATTCCATTATCTCTCTGGTCTACGTTATGACCAACGGTGATTCAGCAGAGACATCGGTTATCGGCAATGACGGTATGCTTGGCACACCTTTATTTCTGGGAGGCGATAGCACGCCCCATCAGGCCATGGTACTAAGCGCCGGCAATGCTTACCAGTTACCCGCACAGGTGTTAAAAGAGGAATTTGAGCAAAGTAGTGATTTTCGCAAACTGTTGCTTAATTACACTCAGGCACTGATGACGCAAATGGCGCAGACCGCGGTATGTAGCCGTCACCACTCAGTTGACCAGCAATTATGCCGTTGGTTGCTGCTTTCCTTAGATCGCATTCCATCGAATGTACTTATTATGACGCAGGAACTGATTGCTACTATGCTGGGAGTTCGTCGCGAAGGCATATCTATAGCCGCGGGTAAGTTACAAAAAATTGGCGTTATTGAGTATCACCGTGGCCGGTTGATAATACTTAACCGCGCAAAACTCGAGGAGCTCAGTTGTGAATGCTACGAAGTAGTGAAAACAGAATGTGAGCGTTTGTTGTGTTATGAGAGAAAAAAATATGCCGGGAATCAACTACCCGACATATCCAAACTATCACGCTTAAAGTTTATTCAGGGTAACCAAGTACAATATTCACCCGGCGATTTTCCTGGCGGTTCGAAGCCGTAACGTTGTAAGTATCGCGTCGCGTCGCACCAAAACCTTCAACGTTCAGGCGTGAACGGTCAACTGCAAAATGTGTCACCAGATAATCTGCGACGTTTTGCGCACGTGTCTGCGATTTTTCTTGCGCAGTGGCTGGCGTTGCGTTATCAGAATGGCCTTCTAGCGTCACGATAAGATCTGGGTTCAACTGCAGGTATTTAGCAATATTCTCCAGCCTTCTGTGGTACTTAGTATTGACTGCTGAATCCTGGGTATCAAATTCCAGCCGCATTGCCAGAGTAGTCCGCGCCGGCAGAGTACTTAAACCAGCCACATCCTCAGCACAATCAATCACCGCATTGATACGACGGTTCGCCTGCTGGCCTGCTACCGTACGATTATCTGCAATCGGTCGCGTCTCGCCGTAGCCTACAGCGGTCAGGCGTTGAACTGCAACGTCATGCTCACTAACCAGGTAATTTGCAACACTTTGAGCGCGCTGCTGTGATAATCGTTGATTGTCAGCCTCGTTACCCACATTATCCGTATGACCTTCAATAGTGGCTTTAGTCTGCGGATATTTAGTCAGGAATCGTGCCAGCACCAGCATATGTTCACGGTTAGCACGCTCAATATTCTCATTACCAATCTCAAACTGAATTTCAAGCGCGCTACAGTATTCCTGTGTAGCCGCTACCGGAGGAGCAGGAGCTGGAGTTTGTGTGCGCGTGCGTGCCGCTGGAGGTGTCTCAACAGCAGACTGCTGGCGCGCTCCAAAACGATAGATAGCGCTGACAGAAAGTAAGTCTATATCACTACTGTTTCCCACAGCGTCATCCATACGGTAACGCTCAACCTCAGCTCGAAGACTAACCGCCTCAGACAAATGATACTGGTAACCTACGCCAATTTTATAATCCACTTCCCTGCTGCGATATTCAGAAGTCTGCACGTTGACTGCACCCGAACTTTCGAAACTAGCCTTTGTTCTGCCATTGTGTACACCTATACGAGCAAATAACGATGAGCGATCGCTCAAGGGCAACATACCAACCAGATCTACGTTCCAACCACTAAATTTGAGTGCACCTGACAGGCTACCATCTGGATTTGTGTTCGCCGTGTAGTCAAATGAACCCAGATCAAAGTAACCGCCCTCCACTGCAAAGTTCGGATTAAATTGATAACCACCAAAAAGTTTGAAGCCAAAATCACGATCATTCTCGCTGAACTCTGTGGTTTCAAAACCAGCCGCGAATAAATCCGCAGTAATATCTGACTCAGCAATGCTGGCAAAAGAAGCACCGCCGCCAGCCCCCACAAACCATCCGGTTGGTTCTTCCTCCGCCATTGCTGGCAATATCATACCAACTAGAGCTACGGTACTTATCGCCTGGGTGATTTTATTCATTTTCATTGGGCTCTCCATTACTCAGCAGGTACGTTAATCACGGTGTTCACGACCGTAACAGACGCGGTCAGCGACAGTGCCCGACCATCTAAAGTCACAACATTAACGTTGCCAGAGGTCGAAATGCTCACACCATCCTGAGCAAGAATGCTGCCTTTCATAGTGCCGCCGCCTGCTGCGTTAATGGTGGCAGCGCTACCTACCTGCCAGAAAATATTCTTCGCCTGAGCGCCATTTGTCAGAATTACACTTTGTGGAAAGTCAGCACCAGGACCACCTACCGTCAACGTAGTCGCCATCTGAAAAACCCATACCGCATTCTGGTTGCCCTGTGCATCAAGAGTCAGATCACCACCCTCGATTAAAAAGGAACCGTTAGGAGCCGTATAAATACCAGGAGTTAATGTCAGGCTACCAAGATTGTCGTTACCTGGATTCTGGCCGCCAGGCATATTAGCTGGCGTCAGTGCAATATAAGCCTCTTCAGCATCAAGACGTCCCTGAATAGCAATAGCTTCAGTTTCTGCAGTACCGTCCTGTGGACAATCGACCGTTGGAGACGGTGGCGCAGTAAAAATATTACCATTAACCTGGCCTTCATCTAACGGAGTAATGGTGTATTCACAACCAGGCTCAGAAACAAAACCAGTCACTAAAGTAGATGTCCCTGTAGTCGCTAAATCACCGTTAATAACCGTTAATAACCCTTCATTGGTAATACCGGCACTGCCACCCATGGAGCCAAACGGGGCTGCACTTTGAAGATTGGCCGGTTGCAGGCAATTGTTAACCGGAGCTTCTGCGGTAAAGATCCAGACATAGTCCTCCGGCATTTCATTGCCTGGTACCACTAGATCTTTCACGCCATCCGGGCCGCCTTTTATGGTCACGCGATAAGTAACGTCCTCATCAAGATCGGTTTGCGGAATAAAGGTAATTATGGTGCCTGTATCCGCATCCAGTTTAATGGATTCAGCGGTAACGGTATTTGAAGGCTCCGCATTTTCAACCACAAGAAAAGTCATGTTATTGACTGTAGTAGGGTCAAGACGTACACCTGAAGGTATATCGAAAGTAGCGTTAATGCTGCTGTTCTCACAAACCTCTAGCAATCCAGCATCCTGAGGATTTGTCGACTGCACACTGATATTTGCCGCAGGTAATGCAGCCACCGTAGTGAAGGTCCAGATATAATCGCTTGCGCTTGTTATCGGGCCCTGATTACCAGCCAGTTGATTGCCAGCGAGATCGGTAACATCGCTGGTAACAGTCGCCGTATAAGTGACCCCTACTTCCAGGTCTTGCTCTGGAGTAAATACTGCACTGCTTGAATCCTGCGCGTATGTAACCTCACCCAGAGGAGCCGCACAAGGCGTTTCACAAGTGAGCGTGAAACTCGATTCTGTCACTGTTTCTGGTAGCATATTTTCAGTAAATACAGCCACAAGAGACGTATTTGCAGGAACATTCATGGTCGGGCCGGAGTTCGTGGTCATGGGACCAGTAGCACTCACCCGCGGCCGCGTTGTATCTGCCGTCGAGCCAGTAGTAAATTCCCAGACATAAGGGACAGCCAGAACCACATCGCCAGAATCAGTGGTTGCACTCACGATAGTTGCTGTATAAAGGGTTAACGAATCCAATACCGCCGGATCAGTTACCGTGAAGGTCGCTATGGTGTTGGCTCCATTCATGGTGACAGTTCCATCAGGACTAATACAAGAATCTGCACAGGTCAGGGTGAAATCGGCCGTCGTCAAGTCAGATACAGCTTCACTAAACTGAGCTGTAATAGACGGGTTCACTCTCTCAACATCCATTGAATTGGTAGCGGGAGTAACTGCTGTCACTGTTAATGATGATCCAACATTGCCGTCATTACCGAGTATAGGATCACGCCCATTATCGTTACAGGCAACTAAGAGAGTACTGACCACTGCCAGCATCAGCCATTTACAAGGGCTGGAAAAGCTAAATAATTCAAAGCGCATTCAATAAATCCTTTTTATACAGTTATACGGATATTTCCGGCCCACGTGGAGTGCAGGAAGCGGCATGGCGTCGACTATCTACTCATTCGGGAAGGTTGTCTGTACGTTAACGCGCTTATAGATATTGGAAGACAAAGGCATTTGCCTGTTCGGGGGAACTGACTACACTGTAAAGTCACGTCACATAAAGGTATCGCTATGTCTGCCACCGCCAAAGTTTTAACCACGCTTTTAGCGCTTGCAACTCTCTTTCTCTCTACTTTCCTGATTGTTTATTTTGCTCTGCTCGGACTGGTTTTTATCCCCCTACTGCTGGGCCTGGCATACCTCATATTCAGAGGCATCATCGCCAGTGCAAAGGACGCGAAGAATGCTGCGGATGGTCATTCAGGAAAAGATTAGCCGTAGCAGGCCCAGCCAACACGCAAAGCAATAATCCTTAAAATCATTGTAATAAGAATCATTTTCATTTAAAATGAGATCTCATTAACGAAATCCTTAAATGTTCGAACTTGCTTCCTCTACTAAATGGAGGCATTTCAAAATAACATGGATGGAAGGTATAGAAGTATGAGAAGTACAGTTGTAGAGACGGTAACCTCCGTTCACCACTGGAATGAAACCCTGTTTAGTTTTAAGACAACACGCAAACCCTCTTTTACCTTTGAAAATGGCCAATTTGTGATGATTGGCCTTGAAGTCGATGGGAAACCACTGCTACGCGCCTACAGCATAGCCAGTGCAAATTATGAAGATGAGCTTGAGTTCTTTAGCATTAAAGTTCCCAATGGAGCCCTGACCTCAAAACTGCAACACTTAACCCTTGGTGACTCAGTAATGATTTCAACACGACCCACGGGAACCTTAGTTGCCGGGCACCTGACCCCAGGTAGAAACCTGTATCTGCTCGCCACTGGTACCGGTCTGGCACCCTTTATGGGCATCATTAAAGACCCGGATATATACGAACAGTATGAGAAAATTATTCTCGTGCACGGTGTGCGTTATGCGTCTGAGTTAGCTTATCAGCAAGCTATTTGCGAAGCCTTGCCAAACAATGAGTACTTTGGCGACTTAGTCCGCGATAAGCTCATTTACTACCCCAGTGTGACACGCGAAAGCTTCCGTTCACCCGCCCACCAGCAACGCATAACTCACTTACTGGCAGATGAGGTATTAAGCACTGAATTAGGGTTACCGCCATTATGCCCAAGCCGGGATCGTTTTATGCTCTGCGGTAGCCAGGCAATGATCAGCGACACCATGGACATTTTAAACAGCAAAGGATTTGCCAAAGCAACCTCAAGACGCCAGGGCGACTACGTGATTGAACAGGCATTTCTGGAGAAGTAGTGTGTGGTATTCGGGGCAGCTGTAAAATCACGTTCCAAAAGCTTTTCAGGGCTCCTGAGACAAGCTGTCCAGACGTATGAGGTTAGAAAACTCATAGCCAGCTAAGAACCTGCACTGCCAGACTACAGAGTGCAGGTTCCCTTATTTAAGGTAATTAACAATCAATAGCACTCAACGGTCCTTCCACCACACCAACCCGGGTGCCAAGCAAAAAGTTACGCTCACCGTCACGGTCCATTAGCAGCATAGGAACCACGGCCTGAGCCTGACCATATACTGCGACCGGTAATTCAGTACGCGTCCAGCTTTGTCCCTGATCCTGACTGCACCACATCTCGCTGGTTTCTGCTACTTCCGTTAAGCTGACGTTTGCGTAATATCGACCACTTTGCTCGTCTTGTTGTACGCTATTAACCACCACGAATTCATTTTCATCGTCAATGAACCGATCCTGTTGCCAATTTTCACCGTTGTCATAACTAATATGAAAACCACCCTCACCGCCAAGTACCAGAATATTAGGGTCATTCTGGTCGGCAAAGCCGTCTAACAAAATATCAGTCTCAGTTTCCCCAAAAGTTGTTACCTCAGCACTTCCACGATCATAACGCTTAAGCCTCCAGGGGCTATCAGCGTCACTCGAAAGCCGCTTGGTCCACCAAATCTGATCATGAACCGGGTTATAAAATATGCTGTGAATACGAGTGCTAAGTTCAGAGTACGTTCTAACCTCCCCTGAGACCAGAGTAAACTCTGTCAAATTACTGTCGCTAACTAACAATGAGCTTGCCTGACGCGCATAATACTCATTATCAATACGCTTGAAGTTTGTAATCCGATGGCTGTTCTCACCAAATGAACTCAACTCCCAGTTTTCCCCCGCATCCAGACTCTCGCCTTTAAACGAAGAATCACTTTCAACATACACATAATGCTCAGGAGCCAGCACTTCAACAAAGCTACTGCCCGGAGAATAAAGTATTTCAATTTCACCATCAGCACTCAGTGACCAGATTCTGTCTGCATCGCTAACAATAACCGCATCACCGTCCTGACGCAGACTACGAACATCAGCATACTCATAATGGACCTGCAAAAAATCGCTGTCTCTGTCTTCGGGTTCTGACGAGCTACTATCCAGACAGCCTGATAATGCAAAAGTAACCGCTGATGCAGCCAAAGCAAACTTAAAAGGTTTCATATCCATTAAAAAAACCCCATTTCATTAACATTCTAGAAACATGCTACCCACTAAACCTCAGTGCTTCAAACCTCAGACTAGTAAAGTTATGTAAAGGTAAGATTTTAGAGCATACTCTTGAGCACTTCGATGGATTGATTCAAGCTCAAGAACATATCTCTCTGTTTATCAATACCTTTTATCCGCCCCCGACTTACAAAGGGTTCGATGCGAACTAGTCCGTTGGTTATAATCAGCGCCATCACAGTTACTATAATTGCCAACGCGAATGATTAAGACCAGCTGCTAGACCAATTGCGCCTGCCATCCATACTGAAGCCCCTGTTGTAATGCCCGTAATATCGCCACCATTTCGAATAATAGTACCGGCACCAAGGAAGCCAATACCAGTAATCACTCCTTGAATGACTCGGGTTGGATCGATTTGTGCGTTACCTCCCGTGCCATTTGCTACCGCGTAGAGAACACTCATTCCCATTATGATAAAGGTCGCAGAACCCAACGACACAAGCATATGCGTAAGAATAGCAAACCTGAAGTAAGGAAATAATGATGCCGAGGTGAAACAGTAACCCAGGTTGTAGGCTACACTATTCATCAACACTCAACTTTTGAAAACATCACTATGGCAGGCGGTTGGACCCGCGACGGCGCGGTACAGGATCAAATCGATACAAGCACTGAGGACAGTGTCAAACAGGCACGCAGCCGAATACCGGCGGGCGAAAGCCTGGAGCATTGTGCGGAATGTGATGAACCCATTGCGCAGGCATTGCCAGGTGTGCGCTTGTGTATTGAATGCCAGACAGCGCTGGATAAAGACAATCAGGCAGCCTCCGGTTTTAACGACGAGGCAGCAAAGACAGTCAGTTACGTTAATCGATGAGCGATATATTTTTCAACGGCTGGGACAGCTTGCTTCGCACTCTGGTGGTGGGCGTGCTCGCCTACGCGGCATTGGTGATATTCCTGCGCATAGCAGGTAAGCGCACGTTGTCAAAAATGAACGCTTTTGACTGGGTGGTAACGGTCGCATTGGGGTCAACGTTGGCAACGATTTTACTTAATAAGGACGTGGCTCTGGCGCAAGGTGCGTTAGCTCTGGCTTTATTAATCGCCTTCCAGTTCATTGTAACCTGGTCAAGTGTACGTGCTCGCTGGGTGCGTAAAGTTATCGCTGCAGAACCCAGTTTACTGGTATATCAAGGCGAGTACCTGGAAGCAACCATGCACCGTGAGCGTGTCACAAAAGGTGACATTCGCTCGGCAATTCATGCAGCTGGTCAGGCGTCCGTGGCGGACGTCGGCGCGGTGATTTTAGGCACAGACGGCGCGTTTAACGTGGTGCAAAAAGGCGCCGAGATTCATCTTGATAAGCCAGGAGCGGAGGCCAAGGTACGCCGCTAGGTGATGTGTTGCGCTACTTACGCAAACTTACCCAAGCTGGCGCAGCGTCAGCACCACCGCGGCTATTCTCTCGACATCCTCATAATCAGTCTTGAGCAGCTCCTCCCCGAATACATCCGGGTCTACTTCCTGGTAGCCCCAGCGGCAGTGACGACCCTCTGTCCTGCGCTTAAGTTCCTGCAAAAACAAGTCCTCGCCATCAACAATGGCTACACCTGTGTATAGCACCAGTGCGCCACCCGCAGCCAGGCGCTGTAACGCAGTATCCACGATTTGCAGGGACAACCCCGCCCCCCGCAGGCCACCGCCATGGCGATATACCCGTGCTTCAGGGTCGTGCATATAAGGCGGATTAGCCACCATCAGGTCAAAAGCGCCATCGACGGAATCTAGTAAGTTACTTTGGTAGGCAGTCACATTGCCGGTGCTGGCGATATCCGCGTTGACCTGAGTGTAATCAATTGACAAAGGATTAATATCAACCGCCGTCACCGCAGCCTCAGGGAGCCGCTTGCCAAGGTACGCAGCGCCCGCCCCAGACCCACAACCGATATCGATCGCCGATCGGATATCATCACTTTCACCTTGCAGGTGCTGCTCAATGGCGCGGGCAAAGCGGTAGGTGTCCGGCCCGAAAAATACCGCATCGTTTTTATCCGTTGGGTACGCCGAATGCACAAACAGGGAGCCGTCCAGCGTCGACCAGCGTACCCTTGAACGCCAGCCCTCGGCGCATGGCTCAAGCACTTCAGCTTTTTCCATCAATTGCCAGAGCTCATCACTTAGCAAGGTTTTATGAAAAGGTAAGCACCAACCAAACACATCGCGCAGCCCTTTAGCCATACGCTGACTGTGGCGCTGTAAATAATACTCGTGGGTCTGCGGTGTGACAGTAACAAACTGGTAGGTGTCGCCTTGCAGGTAGCGGCCAATATCAGCCAGGGCCTGCAACTTAAGATTTAACGGCATAAGTATTTCCAAAACATGCGAGTTGCCAGCAGCCCTGCTGCTGTGGTGTGTGTTTGCGGCGCCATAAGCTGAATTAAGCGTCGCATTTTGTCGTCAGTGGGTAACCCCGTCACTTCGCGCTCGAAGCGCTGTACATCAGAGTCCACATCGCCTTCGTTATTTTCTACCGGATTATTCGACGGCGCTGCGCAATTGGCGCTCGGCTGCGCTGGTTGTACTAGCCTGGCGACCTTGTTACTGGCGTGCTGATCCGCGCGGTTAGCCAGCCAGTCACCGGCTATCCAGTCGTAAATTAATTGCGCCTCATAAGGACTAAACACCCCAGCCATTTTGGCATTGTCCCCGGCAATCAACTGCCAGAACCGGCTGCGCTGCGGGTCCTCATTGCGTTTAACCCAGCGACATTTAACCATGGCATTGAGGAAAGCTTTTATTTGCCCTGGGGTCTGTAACCATTCATTTACCGTTTTACCCTCAATCCGGCAAAAATCGGAATGCATATTGGTACCATAAAAACGTTTCTGCTCTAACATCTTCACGGTCTGTTGCTCGAGATTAAAGGAGGCGAGCAATGCCTTGTAATTGAGTCCTAGCTGATTCAACCGGTACCCGGCCTTAACCCGATCGTAGAACGTGTCTGTAGAACCAACAGCTGGTGCCAGGCGCTGCACAACGTCCACTGCCTGGCGGGCATGGCCGGTACTGGCGTTGTCCGTAGTAACGTGTAGGGTAAAATAGTAAGGGTCAATACCCAGCTCTTTAAGCTCGTAGGCGGTAATCAGCATATGCAAAGGTGGCTGCTCGTAGCCGAGGTTATAGCCGAGGATCTCGGGCACAAACGCCTCGCTGTTATGGCCCAGAGCCAGTTGAATAGCGCCCTGTAAATATAACGAATCTGCTTCGTTGATGTGGTTAAAACAGCCGTTACGCTCGAGCATTTTGCGATACAACAAAACATGGTTTTGCTGCGCGTTCCCTACGCCCAGCTCTTCAATATAGGTTTTAATCAAGGGGTAGAAACGCTCATCTCGCCAGTGCCGGGTAAGCCCATAGAGCCAGGCGCCGTCCACGAACTTAGTCGGCGCAATGGCCTGCAAATAAAATAGCGCGTGGGAGCGGCTCTGAAAATACTCGCGGGGCCCACCAGCTTTGCGCTTGCTCAGGTAGGCTTGATAGGCGTCGCCTACCTCAACCACATGCGCATCGGACCACTGGGTCAAATTCTGAATATCGTCTGGTAAATCACATGTCAGTGCGCGCGCCTGGCCAAGCTGCGCGGCGATAAAGCAAAGAGCCTGCTCGCGGTTATTTTGCGTGTCGGGATAGTGTAAAAACGACTGGTAAAGGCTCTGTATTGTAGATGTTGTTTCTTGCTGCACATGGGTGTCACAGGTCAACATTCGCACCTCTTTATGGCTAAGCTACCATGGGTTCATCCGGAGAAAATAAATTGAACTAAGCGTAGCTTTTTTTTCCGCAGACCGGCGTTGATTAGGTGTAAATTTACGTTTCAGGCCAGTTTCGGACAATAACATACCAGGCGTGACCTCGTGATCTGCCAGCTGCTATTATCATTGGACAATCCTACCAGCAGGCATGTAAATGAAATTTCCCAAACCCTTGCAGTCCGGCGCAACTATTGGCGTCACTGCCCCCTCAAGCGGCGTCGAGCCGGCTTTACATAGCCGCCTGGACCTTGCGCTGACGATGCTGCGTAAGCGGGGCTTTAGCGTAAAAGAAGGCAACTGCCTGCGCAGCCAGACCAAGGACACCAGCGCACCGGCGAAAGTGCGGGCTGAGGAGCTGATGACGTTCCTCATCGACCCCGAGATTGATGCCATCATGCCGCCCTGGGGCGGCCAGCGCGCCATTGAGCTTCTGCCGCATATGGACTTTGAGCGACTTAAAAGCTGCTCACCCAAGTGGTTTTGTGGCTTTTCCGACATTAGCACCCTGCATATGCCGCTCTCCCTGATAGCTGGCTGGCCGACGTTGCATGGACCCAACTTAATGGAGCTAGCAGCAACCCCGTTGGACGCCAATACAGCGGCAATCTGGGATTTGCTAGGCTGCCAGCCAGGCCAAACCGTTGAACAGCAGTCATCACGATTTTATCAGCAAGAGGTTGCCAACTGGCTTGAAGACCCGACCGCAGGACTGCAGCAAACAGAACCCACTCGCTGGCGGCGACTGGACCAGAAGGAACAGCCGTTACAGCTTCAAGGCCAGTTGATTGGTGGCTGCCTGGACACCCTGAGCCGCCTCGCAGGCACCGTCTACGGCGATGTGCCAGGCTTCATTGGTGTGAGCAGTAACAAAGGTGTGCTTTTGTACCTGGAAAACGCTCAGATGGAACCACTGGAAATGCTCCGAGCCCTGAAAAGCCTTGAGTTCCATGGCTGGTTTAGTGGTATCAGCGGCCTCCTTCTTGGCAGAAATACCGGCCCCGACGCCTCCTCTGACGATCATGTAAGCTATATCGACGCCTTGCACGCTGTTTTTGACAGCATGCCATACCCAACCTTATATGACGTCGACATCGGCCACAAACCACCGCAGCTGTCGCTGGTTAACCTGGCCTGCGCCACAGTGGATTACGCCAAAGGCGGTGGTTCAGTGACGTTGGCGTTTGACGACCGCGTTGGGTGCGGAAGCCGACGCACACGATAAAATGCTGGACATGGTGGAAGGACTCTTCCCCTTGCTTGAGCAAAGTGACGTTCTCACTGACGAGAAACAAATAGAAGATATCGCATTGCTTCTGGCGCGTGAGCGTGATCAGGTGCTGATAGCTCTGAACGCTAGAAAATCACTGATCCTATTCTTCGGGGAGAAGCCAAACAGGCCTCTATTCTGCAAACTAGTCCGTTTGCTTTACCAGCGCCTTTTCAATATTTTGCAGGTGTCTCTTGTAATGGCAAAGCATTGCAGCAAACGCAACAAGAAAAGAGCTCGACAAGCAAGCCACGATCATCACAGCTATCAACTGAAAGTTAATAACTTCACTAGGCCCTGCACTTTGACTATGAAGTCCAAATTCAGACATGAGGACTAAGCCAGTTCCTGCAATATTCAAAATTAAAAATGTCCAGGCAACGATCATGATTGCCTTTTCAGCATTACTAGGCTCATCAAACGAGCTCTCGCCTAACGCACTACTGCTTGTTGAGCTTGTTGCCTCAATCGGTGTTGAGCTCGGCAGAAGCTTAAAAAACTCACCATCTCCATCTTCTACCGTTGCCCCTGGTTCATCCGCGCTCAGTTGTATCGCAAATTCATCTTGGCCTCTTTTGATCTCTATCTCAGCATGAGCTGTTTGATATACTCGATTTAAATCTGCCTGGCGAGAAACCTCATGGCCGTTTATGCGAAGAATGTAATCTCCGTCTCGGGCTCCGAGCTCCGCTAAAGGGGAGTTCTCTGTAAGAGTGATAATGCGAAGCGTCATGATCTTATCCTTGTATCACTTGTTAAGTAATTGTTTTATAACACGCTACTACGTTCTAACAAAGCACCATCCTGTCCAACACGACACCACAGACAGTTTATAACTTGACACTGAACAAAAAACAATCAACTCTACCAATTCATTAGAACAACGAATGTGTGGAGTACGACTATATGGATGTTGATAGGGTCATGCTTTTAGAGGTCCCCACCAGTAGTTTCATATTCAAATAAAAAATACCAATATAAGTGGGCGTTCAAATGAATAATTTTGACTTCGGCGCAATATCGGCCATAAGCACTTTGGGCCTTTTCCTACTAGCGGGCGCAACCGCTAATTCTTGGATTAAAGAAAAGCGGATGGAAGCTGAATATAAAAGTGTTCGCAGCCTTATCGAGGCTGCCAACCTTGTGGGGTCTCTTTTATCCGAGCTCAATAAAATTGAGCAGCTAATAGAAGCTAATGATAAGGCTAGTAGACGCGATATTCTGCGAAAGACGGACGACCTATTACGCCTCCAACTGACCCTTAAACGCAGTGAAGCCGAAATAACTGCCCTCGGTTATTCTTATGGCTCTTCAAAGGAAGTAAAAGACGGTATTGAACATCTCCACGGTGTAATTTTTCAGCTAAGCGGCTTAACGTCCATGACTATTCTCGGTCAGAAGGGGGAGGAGCCTGGTGGGGACTTTACTATCGCGGGCCTACAAACTGCGTCAATTAAAGGCCTCCGTGATAGTGCAAGGAAGCTGCAGGAAAACTTTTACACCACGGATGTTCAAAGCAGACTATCTAGTACGCACCGTAGCTGGTTTACCAGAGGAAAAAAAAATCATAGTTTGGTTCAAACGCAATAAGACAAAGATCCAGTAGGAGTTGAATGTTCTCATGCGCCCTATTCCTGCCCTGCATTTGTGGTTTAAACGTCAATGCAACTGAAGCTATCGGTGCTGCTGGCTCATAATGAGCTACTGCCTGTCCGACTATTTTCAGTATATTTTATAATCATGTTAACATAATGTTACCTGAAGCTTTAGCTATCCATAAAAAGGAATTTGAAATGAAGCCACCTTATCGTCAGTACCTTATTGCAATATTCTCGCTAGTGATTCTTCTTGGGTGTGGCAACTATGAGTCAGAAGAAACAACGATAAGGTTTCAAGAGGCTGAGCCTCGGCCCGATATTGACTTTCAGGTGATAGTGGATACATACCCCTCCAACATGAGTCGTCGCGTGAACATAAATCTGCCTGAGCGAATTAGTGAAGATCAACTTGCTAAGCTTGCTAAGTACTTATCTAGCACCGAGAGACAGGATCAAAACCATAACCGCACGTACATCTTGTACTATGTTCAGGGTGAATCAAGAGGAACGGCTTGGGCAACTACACATTTCGACCCTGATTTGGAAGTCAAGATACTTGGGGCAACAAGTCAGCAATTCGACGACCTCACTCAAGATGCGCCAGGTGTGGATATAGATGGTGAAGTTCTTGGCCAGTGGGTTGCAAACTCGGGGGTATCTTATCGCATGCTCCTGCACCGCGCAGAAGACTCAACCAACTACATCACATCAATATTTGCTGATGGCAGCTCCGGCACTCAAGAGGTAGAGACTTCTCAGCACGCAAGAGGAACAAAGCTGCAATCAGAAAGAGGACGGTCTTTTGATGAATATTTCATTCTCAACTCACAAGGCCGCTTAGAGTTCTGGGACGAGAGCGAAAACTACTATACTGCAGAGGCTATGGATTGATTTTCTATAATTTTAACGCACAAAAAAGAAAGGGTGGGTGAATAACACCCACCCCGAGCAGGCCGTTTTTACCACAAATTACTAAACAAGGACCCTAACCCATAGAAGAATCAATATTTGCGCTACTGATACTCGCTGCTGCAAGCGTCCATGCCAACAACAACACCAACGCCGTACGCCCCGGGGTGGCTGCCTTGGCGGAATCCTTTATGGAACAGCGACAACTGGGGCCCCCAAAATAGACATGATAACGGTTGCCGGTCGCGATACCTTAAGCCGGGCGTTAATCACGGATGCTTATGGAGATAAAACAAGTCATGGAAGCCACCCGGGCCACCGCCATGATCAACAACCTCCTCCCAACAAGCGCTAGCGGCATAGAAACGGACGCAAGTTCAACTCCCGTCTTTGGGCCTCTAAGCCCGGAGAATGGTGGGCGGGATTTACGAAAGCCATCCATGGCTTTCGCCCTTCAGGTCGCCGGCTGCGCCGACGAGCCAAAACGCTCCCGGCGTTTTGGTGAACCCGACACGCGTTCTGCGTCCAAACCAAAACCACAAATAAAAAGGGCACCCGCTTGGGTGCCCTTTTTGATTTGGTGGAGCTGGCGGGATTTGAACTAAAAAGCTAAGCATATGAATTTAAACAATTTTAATATAAAAACCCAAGCATAGGAATACATTAAGGAATACAATAAACCTCACTTAGTCAAGGAATCGGCTTTCTCCCAAACCAACCGCGTTACATACGCACTTAACTTACGTGGACCACCCGCCAGCTCAACTAACATGGCGTGAGTTTCTCCGTCCAAAACCAAGTTTGCTCTTTCTTTATCCTCTTTGCTTGCGCCTTGTCTTTCTCGTAGGTTTCTTTTCGTAGCTTTTAAAGCCGACTCCTTATACTCTCGCGATGCTTGCCAAATTGAAAATACCCCTATTACTCTAGATATACCGAAGCTAGCCATTGATTCGCACTTAGCTCCAATCATGTTTTTATGATCTCGCAAGTAACGCCACATTATATTCGCGTCATCCTCAGAGTACACTTTCAAACCCTTAAAATAGTCTAACTCTCTGGCCCCATCCATATTCTCTTTCAGCGTCCGAAGCAGAAGCTTCTTTGTCGTGACACTGTCGCTCCAATAGCTAACAAAATCATGAACACAGGACAGCATGCTTTCGGTTGAATCAGGTATAAGCTCTAATCCAAGCGACTCATAGCGGTTGGGCTCACCCTCTAATGTATCTTCAAGAAATCTGTTCTTAAAAGAATCAGGTAACTCAAGTTCATAAGGTGAAGCGTTTGAATTAGGGCCTTGATTCTTTACCACTACCGCGCCTCTAAGATAGAACCAAAGAGCAAATAACTCCCCCGGACTCAGTTTAGCAATCCAGCCGATATCCTCATCGTCCAGAGTGCTACTGCGCCACAGCGCTTCTGCTTCCCTCCAAATTGGGGATTGAAAGTGACGGTGACGCTCCCCTTTAAACCCTTCTATCAAATTAAGCACTTTTTCTCTCTTATGTTTCGTGCTCGGAGAAGTGACTGAACGATGTATTTGCTCTTTTTCAATTAGGAAATTATATAACCATACTGCTAGTGCTTCACTCTTCTTGAGATGCTTCTCAAACGAAAATACTTGCTCAGATTTACTACTGATTTCACTCATTATATTACTCCCCACATAAACCCTTTCAGTGATCCAGACAAAGGATAGCACTTAAAGAACCTATAAAACACCCACAAAACACCTTTAAAAAACGTTTAAAAAACCATTAAAGCACCTACAAAAAACCTTTAAAGAACTCTTAAAAAACCTGGACAGATAGATATATAAACGGTCGGAAAGCCACTGATATCGATATTTTTAGCGTTTATCATGAAGTTTAGCTAACGGTGTGATACCAACCATCATACGATGCGGCCACTGCAAATTTATCGATTGAGCTTTCCGATATTACTGAGGCTTAAGCCTTACAAGTTGATTATCGAAAGTGCTGACTCAAGGTGAACTTAAAATCAGCGCAACCCTTCGACATATAATCAGCCCATAATGCTTGTTACTGAGCGACAGCTCCACGAACCATGACCATCATTAAGTCGGTAATAGTTAGTATTATTATTGCTTAGTGGTGCGCTACGTATACGACATGGCAGCAACCAAAGCTGCCACCTAAAGTGTGATGTAAGAAGCCAGGGGTCAGAGTAAAATATGTAAAACCATACAGTCTCGATAGTTCCTATGACACAAGACCACATAGGAAACTAATCATGTCAAATGCATCCCCGCTAAATCCAAACCTTCAACTTACAAATGAAGCTGACTTCAAGGGCCTACCGATCTACACCAGTAGAGGTCCACTTGTCGTTGGATGCCTTGAACGTATTCTTCTGACCATCAATAAATCACTAAGTGAACACCCTAGAACACTTGCAGTTCGTTTCGACCTGCGCGTACCTGTGAGATATATTGAAAATCTAGACTCCAGTGTTATTACCCGTTTCTTCGAATCTTTAAAGAAGCAAATAGCGTGCGATACGGCGAGAAAGCAAGCAAAGGGCACTCGGGTGCATCCTTGCTCGGTTAGGTACGCATGGGTAAAGGAAAGTACAGATGAGTTTGGATACCCTCACTACCACGTACTACTGCTGCTAAATCGTGATCGTTTCCATTGCCTTGGGGATTACGGTGCTAAACAAGGGAACCTAGCGGCTCGAATTAAAAAGGCATGGGCAAGCGCTTTAGGGCTCCAACAGTCGAAAACCATGGGAGCTGTTCACTTCCCTGAAAATTGTTTGTACGCGTTAGATATCAACTCAGATACGTTTAACGAGGTTTATCCAGCATTGTTTTTCCGAGCGAGCTATATGGCTAAGCTTGAGACTAAAAGGTACGGTGAAGGGAGCAGGTCATTTGGCACCAGCCGCAATTGATAAGGTAAGCCTGGGTGAGACCTTCACCCAGGCGCTATCCAGCTATCGTAAATCAGCAGGTTGAATATAGACAGACTCAATGAGCTGATAGCTTACTGGGTCATAGTCCTTAAACTCATCTGCACCATTTACGCCGTTGTGGGTATGATGGTCGATGTTGTAGTTGGCATTGAAGTACACTTGCGACAACTCAGCCCAGAACTCATCAGCGTTACTGCGCGCAAATGCCTCCTGACCGTTACCTTTAATCCACAAGTCAGTACCGAGTACCTCTTCATGACGACGACGTACTTCATCGCGCTGGTAGTCTTCCATATACACATTCATGACGATGTGAGCCATTTCATGTAGACATGTGTTCTCGCCAGTATCTTGTCCACGCTGATACGGATCGTTAGGCAAGGCTAGGATATTACGCTCTGAACACGTGGCTGTGGGGTTATCACGAAAGCCTGCTACACCACCACCAGCACAGTAGTTATCCAGGTGATGCCACTCTTCGAAGTATGGGATATCACACAGATCTTCATTGCGGCCATAAACGCTATAGAACGTACCGAAGTCGCGTAAGCGATCTACCATGTCTGGACGATACTGCACCATGGTGTCGATCATGTCTCCGAGTTCCTGTAAGGCTTCCCATGAGACGTTTTCACTACCAGTGATGTAGATACTCTCACCTAGGTAAGCACGCTCTAACATGTCGGTATAAGGCGAATATGCAAAGTCATCGACATCTGCAGTCAATACACAGCCAGAACAATCCGCTGGCGGCTGACCATCATCAGGGTCGGTGATCGGTGGAGTCGTACCACCTGTATCTGTAGAGCTGTCATCGTCACTACCGCCCCCGCAACCTATCATTAAAAAGAGAACAGCAAGACCAGAACTTACATTTCTAAAAGTCATATTTGACCTCCATGTCATTGAAATAAATTGATTTACTATTGAGCTATCGCCAAGCCACGACATACCTTTAGCAAAATCAAAAAATAAGGCTTTTTATCCATGATGTAGGTTTGAAGTTAGCTGGGATAGCGTCAACTACCCCAGCCCTTCATCATCTACAGTAAACCGCGTTCTGCAAAAGACACGCAGGTCTCTCCCACTACGATGTGGTCAAGTACTGGCACGTCAATTACCTCCAGGCAGCTTTTAATCTTCTCAGTGATGCGCATATCAGCCTGTGATGGCTCTGGTATACCTGATGGGTGATTGTGCGTCAGTATGACGGCTGCTGCGTTGGCCTGAATCACCGCTTTAACAATCTCTCGCGGATACACAGCGGCAGCGTTGATAGTGCCCTGAAAAAGCTCCTGGAACTCAATCAAGCGATGCTGACTGTCCAGCAACATGATTCCAAACACTTCACGATCATAGTTTGAAAGCTTCAGCTGCAGGTACTCCTTAGTTAAAGTTGGACTGGTAAACGGCTCACTCTGCCTGGCGTACCGCTGAGCGATTATCTCAGACGCTTTCTGTAACACCTCTCGGGCCGTCATAGGCTCATTGCAAACATAGGCTTCTCTATCATTGGTTGTGTGCATGTTGCGCTCCTTATTAATAGCTAATGCACATCCGTGATATAGGCCTCAGTTTTTTTGGAATCGACTCCTAGCATCATTCTCTACGGGCTAGCACAATGCTTTGAGCATAGGAGCTCGTAAAATGAAATTAATGAAAATTAAAGAAGTAATGAACGTCACGACACTAGCTCGTGCCACCATTTACAAGTACATGGATTTAGGGCGCTTTCCCAAGCCTGTGCCGCTTGGTGGTCGAGCAGTTGCCTGGGTTGCTGATGAGATTGAAGACTGGATTGCACAGCGTGTAACTGAGCGCGATAACGAGATAGCAAAGTCATGAAACTTAGAACGTCTCAAACCTTCCAACCTCAAGTATTTCGGTGCTAAAGTAAGCAAGACAAAACCCACCAAGGCTCTACCTGCTTGGATACCCTCAAACCGGTGGGTTACTTTCATTTTTCTCAATGTCGCCAGTTCATGAGGGAAAGCATTATGCGTTCATCGAATCGGACCAAATACCCTGTCCATCCGGCAAAGAAAGCTGGAATGGCTAAGCTAGTCAAAGCTTATAAAAAAGCCAAAGCTGAGAATACGTTAGAAACAATCAACGTCTAACCTTCTGCGCAGATGAAGTGCTCGTATTGCCCATCGATATCAGGAACCATGTATGGTCAACAAGTTAAGCAAGTACGGGGTAACAAAGCCGGTTGTCCGCCCTTACATCAAGGCGACTAAAGAGCTAAACCTGGAAACTCCGGAGGGCCGTGAGCTTGTTTTGTCCGAAGCTAAAAATCAGCTTCGTATTCATCAGAAGACATTTGATCGCCTTGCATCAATGTAAATATGTTAACTTAGCGTTATTAGCCTCTATGGTTACCGGGAATCGGAGGTCCGATCTATGATTAGTCAACTAAAGCTAAACGACAGTCAAATCTTCGAGAAGCGCCTTCTTGAGAAAGAAAAGCTGCGCGTGGCTAATTACCAAGCCGCCCTTAAAGCGCCGAGTATGTCGCCACCGAATAAAGAGCGAGCTCTACGAACTCGCTTTGGTTTCCAATAGCGCCAATCACAATCCCTCCCCCGTCGACTTTAACTTCAAATAAAAGCTGACTGGTGTAGAATCCGCATGCTATACATAGTTAACACACGCTTTCAGTTTAAAAGGTTCAGTAATGGCCAGTTCAGCACAGCTTAAAGCTTTGATGCACGCGCACGTTTCAGGCGACCCTGAGCGCTTCCGCTCGGTTGCGCTGCAAGTAGCTGCGCACGAAGCGAAAATTGGCCACTTCAAACTTGCTGAAGAACTACGAGAGCTAGCCAATAAAGCTAAAAATCAAAAACAAGTTGTTCCGATATCTAAAGGGCAAACTGATTCATCGGGGCTTCTGCATGCCTCTAGTCCGTCTACGAAGCTCAGTGATCTGGTGCTTGAAAAAGAATCCAGAGCGCAACTTGACCGGGTTATGAAAGAGGTGAAACACCTTAATGAGCTGCGTTCACACGGCTTAAACCCCAGACGGAAATTGCTACTAGTTGGCCCGCCTGGCACTGGGAAGACCTACACAGCGTCGGCGCTAGCGGGGGAGTTAGGCTACCCTCTCTTTGAAGTCCGGCTAGATGCCGTAATTACCAAGTTTATGGGTGAGACCTCGCTTAAGCTGAGACAAATCTTTGATTCAATAGAAAGTGTTCGCGGTGTTTACTTTTTTGACGAATTTGACGCCCTTGGCGCGGACCGTGCTTCGGGTAATGACGTAGGTGAAGCAAGAAGAGTACTCAACAGCTTACTGACGATGATTGAGCAAGATAACTCCACGAGCTTAATCGTCTGTGCTACAAACTACAGTGAACTTTTGGACCGAGCACTGTTCAGACGCTTCGATGAGGTTGTGAACTACAACCTCCCTTCCGTTGAGAGCATCAAGACACTGATGGTACGCCGGTTACAGCCTTATGCACCAGCTCGGCTAGCTTGGACTAGTTATGCGAAACGAGCGCAGGGCTTGAGTTCGGCAGACGTCAAAGTTATCGCTGATGATGTCATCAAAGAGGTTCTTTTGTCAGGAACCAAAAAGTTCAAATCCGAATGGCTGACTAAAGCGATTAAAGAGCGTCAGCAGATTACCCAGAGGCCACCCCAAAATAATAATAGGTAAAGTTTATGGCAAACAAGGACGGTAAGCCCCACTTTCACATTGAAAACGCTGGAACAAGCCATGAATTCCGTAAGGCTTCCAGCCCAATTTACAAAGCACGTCCCACTCTTAATCCAAACGCACATGGTGCTCAACTTCTTGGGCACTTCGGTGGATTGATTCAAGCTCAAGAACATATCTCTCAGTTGCAGCCTCCGGCAGATATCGACCGAGTAGGCTTGCAAGTAACATTTGAGAGCTTCGAAGGTTTTGAACTTGTATTCGATGGCTTGTCCTCTGAGCATCAAGGCATTGAACTTTTAAATATTCAAATTAAACACAACACTTACTTCGCAACGGTCTTCATACCTGAGGGGAAGCTAGTTGTGTTCCAGCGAAAGCTCGAACAGTATGTTGAGACGAGTTCCAACGACAAACCTGCGAATAAAAATCTCATTGAGAGTATCGCCAACTTTTATCAAGCAACCCTTGAGTCACTCTGGACTGATGCCCCTGACTTGTTGCCATCTCATAAGCAGCAGGTCACATCGTGGGAAGTTTGGCTGCCGAGAGGTAATGGCCAAGCTGAGGTTGATTTTGAACGCCTAGCGCAGAGTCTTGAAATTCCGGTCGCTTCACGCAAGCTCGTATTCAGGGAGCGAGTGGTCCGATACATCGACGCTTCAACAGATCAACTCACCTCTAGCGTCCACTTACTAAACACGGTTGCAGAACTCAGGAAGCCTAAAGAAACAGCTGAGTTCTTTGATCATTTAACTATCGAAGAGCAACGAGATTGGTCCAGCGAGTTGCTAGAGCGCTTGAGTTATAAGCTTGAGGATGAAAATCCAACCGTAACCATAATCGATACTGGCGTGAATATCGGTCATCCATTACTAGCTCCCTTTTCAAGCCAGCAAAAGATATTTACTGTCAATGATGCTTTTGGCACAGCGGATGTCGAGGGACACGGCACTAATATGGCGGGCATTGCTCTCTGGGGCGATTTAAAAACCGCGTTAGAATCACAAGAGCCGGTGACCATAAGTCACAACCTCGAGTCAGTAAAAATAATCAACCAAGATGGTGATAACGAAGACCAGGCTTATGGTGCAATTACGATCGAGGCAACAATCTTACCAGAGATGATTGCTCCACTAACTAACCGTATTTATACGCTCGCCGTGTGCGCCACTGATACCCGAGATATGGGCCGACCATCGGCTTGGTCAGCTGCTATTGACGAGCTCTGTTTTAACAGAATTGGTGAGCAGGATCCAAAGCGCCTGTTCATCGTTGCTGCCGGTAACTCTAAAAAACAGCCCGCAGATTACGGGGCGTATCCAGCTTATCTCGACTCTCATCAAATTCACGACCCTGGCCAATCGTGGAACGCGCTTACCGTCGGCGCGTACACAGAAAAGGTAACTATTGCAGAGCATGGTTACACTGCCCCGGTTGCTGATGTTGGTGAAATTTCCCCCTACTCCTCGACATCTACCGAGTGGGATGGCAGAAAGCCAATTAAACCCGATGTCGTTTTTGAAGGTGGGAATGTGGGCCTAGAACCGACTGGTGGCTATAGCCTACCTTCGTTATCCCTTTTGACCACTGATCACAGTATTCAGGAACGGCTTTTCACCACGTTTTGTGCAACAAGTGCGGCAACCGCTCTTGCAGCCAACTTCTCAGCTAAGGTATTTGCTCGGTATCCCAATTTGCGACCGGAAACAGTCCGTGCACTTGTTATTCACTCTGCAAGTTGGACAGACGCCATGTATGCACAATTTGCTCCCGCTGGCACCGAAAAACAAAAATCAGCTAAGCTAATAAAGCGTGTTGGACACGGAGTACCAGACATTGAAAAAGCACTGGACAGCGCCAGCCAAAGAGCATCGGTAATTTTTGAAGACTCTATAAAACCTTTCAAAAAATATCAGAGCGTCAAATTTAACGAGCTGAGATTACATGATCTTCCTTGGCCAACAGAACTACTTCAAGGGCTTGGTAATACGGATGTAAAGTTGACTGTCACCTTGTCTTACTTTATTGAACCTAACCCGTCGAATCGTGCGTTTTCCAACAAATATTCATATCAGAGCCATAACTTGGGGTTTGAGCTTAAACGCTCTTTGGAGTCAAATGAACAGCTGTTGCAGAGAATTAGCACTGGTGATCGACCTGATGACTTTGAAGCCCAGGATGATTCAGGACAGTGGCGCATAGGTCCTAAAGCGAGAGCCCATGGATCCGTTTCAAAAGATGTTTGGGAAGGTACAGCAGTAGACTTAGCATCCATGGATAAGTTAGTTGTCGTTCCAGGCAATGGCTGGTGGAAAACACGCACGTCGTTCAAACTGCATGACGAAGAGGTGAGATACTCACTTGTACTAACCATAGAAACGCCTGCCAGCGATGTTGATCTATACTCAGCGATTGAAACTGTAATTCAATCTCAGGTTGCGACCCAAGTCGGCATCAATACCTAGCTAGCGCAAAAAATAAGCGTGCCCACCGGCACGCTTATGCTTTTAAAGCTCCAACTCCACAAAGTCCCGGTCCACGTCATCCTGAGTAATGCCAATGTAACGCAACGTCACGGCTTCCGACCCATGACGTAGCATCTTCATCACTCTGGCGATGTCTCGGGTGTTCTTGTAAAGGTGGTAGCCCCTGGTTTTGCGCATTGAGTGGGTACCGAGTGCCAGCCCTACTTCTTCGCCAATGGATGAAATGGCTCTGGACACGTAGCGGCGACTCAGTGGCTTGGGGCCTTTGTTCAAAGACCAGCGGTTGCGATAGGACTGAAACAAATAAACATGGTCCGGGTTTTCTGCTCGAATACGGTCTATTACCACCCTCGCCTTCTCGTTCAACTTAATTGTCGCCAGCTTACCAGTTTTGCCTTCTCGCAACGTTAGGCGGTCACTGTTGATGTCGCTGAACTTGATAGAAAGCAGATCCGATATTCGTAACGCCAGGTTAAGCCCCACATTCCAGATATCTGCCATTTGCTGGCCGTAAGTGCGCTGCAGTAAGTGTCCGACGAGTTTTACCGCATCAAGGTCTTTCACTGCTTGTACTTCACACATGCTAAGTTCCTCTTTTCTGAAATAACATCAAAACGGGAACTTCAAAGCCCCTTTTGCTCATTGGCTCCCGTTTTTAAAGGCTTGCAGTGTTCCCAAAATACCAATTTGGGAACTTAAGCCTATTTGCTCTCCAACAAGGCTCTGTTTAGCAGCCTCACATCGATTTCAGTCAATGCCTGATGAATGCCCCGGATGACATCTCTGTAATCCGCTGGGTTATCCACTACCAAGCCAGGTGACTCATACGTCATCACTGCGCCACTTGCGCCTGCTGACCTAACTACTTCCTGTACTGCATGCTTACTCACATACCCTGCTCTCACTTCACCGGCTTTGAACCGATGCACGTCGATCACGCTTCCCTGTTCATCCAGAAGCAGTAATCCAAAATCGCCGGTAGGTATCGGCTCTCTGACTTCAGGGTCGTGCTCCTTCCTTACCGAAGTAGTCACTTTTGGTAAAATCGCTGCGACGACCAGCGCGACTTCTGCTGCCACCAACGACCACTTCAAAACATCCCGATTATTAAAAATGCTGTGCATAGCTTGTCTCCTTTTAGGTTGGTCAATACGCGTATGCACATCAGTGATATAGGCCTGAAAAGTTTTGGAATCGAAGCATCCAGTTATTCTTTACAGGCTTGGCGAATCCTCTGACACAGAGGAGATCAATCATGAAATTCATTCGCTTACGTACCGTTCTTGAGATGACAGCTTTAAGCAGCACGACCCTTTATCGCCTGATTGAAACAGGCAAGTTTCCGCAGAACGTAGCCCTTGGTGAGCGATGCGTAGCCTGGGTGGAAGAGGAAGTTGAAGACTGGCTGGCGCAGCGTATTGCTGAGCGTGATGGAGGTGGGACGAACTAAAACTTAAATTTGCTCGCTAGCCTTTGTAATTGCTAAGGCATGCAAGAATCTTAGCGACAGCCATTAGGCTAGCAACAACTGCAAACTCCCTTCTTGAACAAAGGCCGCAACCATAGCGGCCCACTGAAACCAACCCAACGAAACCACTTAGGAGCAACGAGCATGCAATTCATTACCCTGAAAGAAGTCCTGGAACGAACCGCCCTGACACGAACGACCATGTATCGACTGATGATCGCTGGCAAGTTCCCAGAGAAGGTATCCCTCGGGGGCACAGCGGTCGCTTGGGACAAGTATGAAGTTGAGATGTGGATGGAGCAGCGGATGACTGAACGTACTGCTTAGATGAAAATGCTCGTGCCTTCTAATTGATTTTACGCCCTAAGCCCCAATGTCTTAGTTGAAAAAACATTCAACGAAAAATAGGGGCAAATGATGGACCACAGAAACACTGACAGTGCAGAGAGCGATTTTGAATTTGATAACTGCGTTGAGGAACACTTACGTTCTCTGGGTTGGCACGATAGCTGGAGCAACGCACCAAATGAGCTTCTTGATCCAGCGACGAAATTAGCTGAAAACGACCTAGGCCGCAAACGCAGAGGCTAAGCACTCAACAACTCGTACCGTCTTAACTCTTATTAGCGCTCTGTCAGATTTACCGACTAAGCCCAGAGCGCATTTTTTAACACTGTTCTATTGTTCAAAGCTCTTCGCTTTCACAGTAAAATTTAGTATTTAGAGGATTTTCACATTGTTTCCACTTTACTGAGGACTTTTAGTTAGTTCCCAAACGATAGGGAATAAGTTACTAAAACCTACAGCCTCGGAGGCTCTCTGAATATAACCATGGGTAAAACTTTCATACCTAAGTCAGTTAATTCCCACAAGTATCGATTTACTCCTCTGACCTCTAGCACTAAACCTCTATCCTTTAACCATTGCAATTCTCTCTCAATATCGCCTCGAGTTAGTCCACTATCAGCCGCAATCCCGCTCACTGTCCGATAATTAAACTGAGTTCGCAATAAAGAGGACATTACTTTCTCTCTGTCCTTCGTAACCTCATAGGCTAACGACTTAAGCTGATCAATATGCTCTGGCTCTGTTTGGCTTGCTACAAAATCTTCCTTTATTTGTCTCACTCGCATACGAGCTTCAAAGCCCGCACCTTTAAAGACACTGATCTTATCAATGTTCAAAAAAGCTAAACCAATAGCACCAGCTAAAATGGTAAATCCCATTTCAGTTGGCTGTCCTAGAAATCCAAGAACTGCCGTAACTACAAGTAATGAGGTAAGCGAGAAAACCGCTAGCACACAGTTAAAAATATCTGCTTTATTATTTCTATTTTCTTGCTTATTTGAACCATCCATAGCTTTCCTCCCTACATAGTTATCGATAGTGAATCTATAAATGTAATTATAAAAAATTCTCAAGCAAAATAAGTAGTAGACTTTGGAAAAATTTAATCAATAGTGCCATGATTGTCCGCTATAACTAGTAACTTACAAGCTTTTTAAAATTCTCAAGAATAATTGATTTTGCTTCTAGACGAAGAACGACCACATAGCTCACTAAATTATTTACCGCCACCTGAATATGCAAAACAGGTGGCATAAAAACTGAAATCACATTGCATAAGTGGTGTTATTTCAGAGGAAAGGTCGGATTTTACGTAATTCAAGAATTATTACTGCAACTACATAACTTCATTATCCAGTCCTGAAGTACCTGCATGTAGGGGGGTAATTCAGAACCTAAAATTATTATGCCCCATAAGGCAAGAGCCAGAGCTGATCCCCATAAATACCTGGTTACTCGTTTTTTTGCATCAGTTGCCACACCATCCAGTTCATCTTTAACATTTTTCTGAGGCGTTCTTATCTCATCATTGTCTGTTTCATGTGTATTTATACTTATTATTGTATCAAGCAAGCGTTGACCATTTTGAGAGATGTTATTTATATACCGTTTCGTCTCGGAATGAAGTAGAATTATAAGCGCGCCAACCGCGACTAAAATAAAACCCATTTTTAAATCGGACTCACCACGCTGGCGCATGAAAATAGTAGCAAGCATTGTTGCTGGCACTATCAGAAGCTTCAAAGTTGTCCCATGAATCGCTTCAAAAATCTTACCTATAATATCATTTAGCTTGTCGTAAAGCTCATTCAGTGACTTATCAAGGCCAAACTTGTTAACGTATGCTATAAACTCAGAGTCAAATATAGCGTCAATTTTATCTATATTCTCTAACACAGTACTTGCCTTCACTGAATCTTGATTTGAAAAAAAATCAATTACGGCCCTTTTGAAGATAACAATCTTGTCTTGAGCATGAGGCCCCTCAAATGAAGGAAGTCGAATCTCTTTTTTTGATTTATGCAGAGATGAGATAAAACTAGAATCAAAAGTAAAATCGATCATGAGTGAACTAGATTTGCCATCTGACTTAACCGAGTTCATCCAAAATGAAAATCTTGTGTCCTCCTGAGAGATGTAAGAAGCAGTCTGCTTCAATAAATTGAATGTGCGAATTATGCTTACTAAAGTCTGATCGTCTGCGTCAATTTTATTTATTTCGGAGTTAGCACCACCTTTATATAGAATAATTTTTTCTAATTCATCTTTGAAGTCACCACTTTCTTTATCAAGAAATAATGGAAGTTTAGTGTTTATGAATCCACCAATTTCAAAGATACATTGACTAGGACGGTAATCAAAAGAATATACCGTCATATTTTCTGTATCTACATCATAAGAATCGGGAAGTTCATCCTCGAGAATTTCATAATCTGCCTGAGAGTTTTCTCTAAAACTATACTCTCCCGGACAAACGAAATAGATAAGCATCTCACTTTTATATACATGATCTGCATAATCCCACAAACCCTCTAAGATTTGAGCAACATGTCTACTCACCCTTTAAGTGCCCGTTTAATTTCAGCAATGACATCAGCGTCCGTAACTTTTTCCTCAAAGCTTAAAATATCCGTAGAGGCATCAAATTTCAATGACGAATTAGAATTGACACCCTTTCTTCCGATATCATCTAAGCGGAATTTCACTTGAATAGAGTTGATATTAATATCCACCCAAACTAGAGTGTTTCTTTGCTCCGATGATAAAACGACTTTTTCATTTACAGGATAGTCGTTCTTAGTCAAATATCTTTTCAATTCACCTTTACAATGCGTATGACTTGCTGGCAAATGAGAATCTAAATAACTTTCCAAGTCATTAATTAATACTCCATCTCTATTCCTCGGGCTTGCTATAAAACTATGCATGCTGTCCTTTAAACTAATTTTAACTGACCGATTTAAACTCAAACTATCAAGAAATGAATTAAGACCGTTAATTAGGTTATCTGCTGCATCTTTATTCTTCACATAGTTTAACGCACCCAAGCCATTAAAAAAGTAGTCCCGCACTCCACCCTGGCCAGCTATAAAACACATGTCGCTATGCTCTTGCTGAGGATTACTACTTATATTACTTTTAAAGATATCTACATCAATACGAGCTGACTGGAGTAAATTAGAAAAGTCGATTGCTGGTACTTTGGTGATCCTATATTTGGAGTCAAATTGCAAAGCCTCAGAAGCCCTTATCATTGAAATATTTAAGATATTGCTTTCTGTGCCTGCAATTTTCACACCATTTCGAGCTCTGTAAGATTCATATAAAACTGCTGTTACTATAAATCCTGACTTGAGCTGTGAGTTATTTAGTTGACTTTTTAAGTGGCTAGAAACAAATGAACTCATCGCGCCTAAAAAATCTTTATTCGATGGCGTACTTTTATTATTGAATTCATGAAGCTTTGCTGCAAGCGAATTATTAACACCTCGGCCAGAGCTCAAGTTCGTATAAGTTTTAGCTCTACCATTAAATGAATGATCAAGCTCGTTAGCAAATGTAGTTGAGGCAACATCTTTGACGTTCCAAGGAACCCCAGTGTCGATAGTCCATTTATTGTTACCAACTTGATTAGTTGATTTCGGGGTAAATTGAAATGCAATTGCAAACTTAACTTCGCATTCCTGCTTTTCCGTTATGACGGCCATATCTTTCCATCCTTAGTTGTTATCGTGATAAGACATCATAAATCAGCTAACTTTGCAACGTTTTTGCAACACATTTCACATCATTAGCATCTAATACGCTTCACATGTTAAAATGCTCTTATAGCCTATTTAAATACTGACTCCACCACTCCATCAACTCGCGCCGCCGCTCTAAATAATTAGAGCGGTTATAAGCGCTCCTCACCTGGTTAGCATCAACATGAGCCAGCGCCGCTTCTATCAAGTCAGGATCTTTCCCCTCTTCATTCAAAATGGTACTCGCCAATGCACGCAGCCCATGACTCACCAACTTACCACCATACCCCATTCGCTTAATCGCCATATTGGCTGTTTGATTGTTCGTATGTGTCTGAGGGTTCCTCTGCGACGGGAATATATGCTCTCGCTCACCACTGATAGGCCTCATTTTATCCAGTATCCGCTTGGCTTCTGAGCTAAGCGGAACTGTATGCGCCTTTCTTTTTTTCATCCGCTCTGCAGGTATTACCCAGTCTATTTGGCCATCGTCATGCTCAACAAGCTCGTCCCAGCGAGCGCCAGCAGCCTCTGACGGTCTTGTCATGGTGTGAAGCTGCCAACGTATCAGATACTTTGTAGTTAAGGTCAGGCTGGCATCCTGAAGCTTCTCTAGAAACGCAGGTAACTCATCTGGTGCCAGTGTTGGCATGTTTCGCTTCTCTGGGCTCTTAAACGCAGAGCCTACCGCTGCTAACGGATTAGCATGAATGATGCCGCTATTCACAGCGTGGATCATTACTTCATTAACACGCTGGTTTACGCGCTTCACAGTCTCTAACCTGCCGCTTTCTTCTACGGGACGCATGACTTCAATTAACTTAGGGGCAGTGAGATCCCCGATTGGTGTTTTACCTAGCTTCGGAAAGACGTGCAGAAGTAAAGACCTCCAAATGTCATCTGCATAATCTGCGGTCACTTTTGTTTTCTTCACTTCAAACCACAAAGCAGTGACATGCTCTAAAGTTGAACGTGCCGACGCTCGATCGCTTTCAGCCTTCTCTTCTCGGCTCACTTTAGGATCCATACCAGCGGCCACCTTCGAACGGGCATCATCAGCCAAAGCTCTTGCTTGCGCCAGCTTTACATCAGGGTATGCACCCAACCCCATATTTAGTCGCTTTTTGGTTACCGGGTGAATGTAATTAAAGTTCCAGAGTTTGGAGCCATTCGCACGTACGCGAAGCTGCAAGCCGTTGCCATCAGTCATCACCCTGTCTTTGGGTTTGTCAGTATCATGATCTTTTGGTTTGGCGGTCTTAACCGCCGTGTCAGTGAGGCGTTTAGCAGCTTTAGGCATACCCGTTTCCCTGTTTATGTATTCCAAGAATGTATCCTAGCACGTGTGGAATACATCCTGGAATACATAAAGTTTGGGTTTAAGTGGGTTCTCTTGGTATCGAATTGATTAAAAAATACACACAAATAACGCTAAACGCCTGATTTTAGACATAAAAAAGGACGCCCTGGGGCGTCCTGATTCATTTAAGTGGTGGAGCTGGCGGGATTTGAACCCGCGTCCGCAATAACTCCGCTCTCGGTACTACATGCTTAGCCATCTCATTTAGTTAACTGCGTAGGTCGTCGAGTGGCAGACTACCAGGCAGCGATCTCGATTGGTTTTAACGTTTTGGCTACGAGAGAAGCCGCCACGCGATTCTGATTTAGATGACTATCCAAACCTGGTCTCTCAGACTAAGCGCCAGTGGATAGCTAGCGGGCTATTATGCCGCTAGAGCGTAGTTGTCGTCGTTTGCAACTATAAAGTTGAGGCTTTTTACGAGGCCAGCCTCACCTCGGCATGCACCTTAAGTTTCATTTATCCCGTCGAATCCAGATCAGCCCCGAATTCTGGTATAGCTTACTTACTTAAGATCCTGTGCAGTCTACCCTACTACCTGACATAACTCCAGATGATTCACGCTATATCAGGCCAGATGCTCACTGCGTAATCAATATTATAGACCAGGCAATAACAGATAAGTTCAGGCTCTAATCCTGTTTACCTTCATTTATTTTACGCCAGTTCAGCTCATGCTGAATAGTTGGCTTGGGTTCCAGCATATCCGGATCAAGATCCGCGATATCTTCGCCCGCTTTCAAACGGTTGGCAAAATCTGGATTCGCCAGTGCTTTTTTACCCACAGCAAGCAGCACGTCAGGGTATTTGGCTGCGATATCTTCAGCGTTATATTCTGTCACGCCACCATTTACGATGACTTCCAGGTCTTCAATTTCGGTAGCAACCTCCGCCAGCGATTTATCGCTGTCTTTGAGTGCTTTGCGGTTCACATTGATGTCTGAAGTGTGGACATAAGTAAGACCCGCATCACGTAGTTTTTCCAGCATGTAGCGGAAACCATCTTCGCCTTCTGGCCACTGGTAATCATAGTCTGTCAACGCCACCTGGCTAATGCGCATACCAATGATGTAGTCATCACCCAATGCGTCACGCAAGGATTTCACCAAAAGCGTCAGGAAACGCAAACGACCATCCAGGCTATTGCCCCACTGATCGTTGCGCTCATTAAAATAAGTACTCAGTAACTGGTTAAGCAAATATCCGTCGGCGGCGTGCAGCTCTACGCCAACAAAACCAGCTTCTTTAGCGCGTTTAGCCGCACCCACAAAACCATTCAGAATCTGGTTGAAATCGCCTTCGTCCAGTACTTCCGGTTTCTGCCAGGTATCCGCCTTTCCGTACATGCTAAGCGGTTCACCTTTTGGTCGTATTTCCGAAGGGGCTTTGGCATGTTCATAAAAACGATTGTACTGAAGTTGTCCACCTGCATGCATAAGCTGACAAATCATTTCAGCACCAGAGTGCTGAACCTTCTCAACCACTTTTTTCCAACCGGCCTGCTGCTCATCATCGGTAATGCCCGGCTGATACTGATATGCCTGACTAGCTTTACGATCTGAATACACGCCCTCGCTGATTACCAGGCCAAAACCTCCTTCAGCGAAACGAGCATAGTAATCTTCCATTAAGTCCGTGGGTTCACCCTCATGTTCGGCACTAATGCGGGTCATCGGAGCCACGACCAGTCTGTTCGATAACTCAAGGCTTCCCAGTTTGGCCGCGCTAAAAACTTCAGACATAAGCTCTCCTGCTTCTGATTTTTCTAATTAATAGGTTCCTTTTAAACATCGGGGCGAAATCAACATATGTCAACGTCGCCCCGCCTAAAAAGGTTCCTTTGACCTTAAACTTTACGCCACCGGTCGCAAATCAGATCGCTTATTTAGAAAGCTTTACCGCAAGTTTAGCGATGTGTTCGCCTTGAAAACGTGCACCAGCCAGTTCATTTTCTGAAGGCTGCCGGGAGCCATCGCCCGCTGCCAGCGTGCTGGCTCCGTAGGGAGTGCCCCCTGTAATTTCGTCCATGGCCATCTGCCCTTTAAAACTATAAGGCAACCCGGCAATGACAAAACCTAAGTGTAAAAGTACCGTATGGAAGCTTAAAATCGTGCTTTCCTGACCCCCATGTTGACTACCAGTAGAGGTAAATACGCCCCCTACCTTGCCAATAAGAGAGCCTTCCATCCATAAAGCGCCGGCCTGGTCGAGGAAGTTTTTCATTTGCGATGCCATGTTACCAAAGCGGGTTGGTGTGCCAAAGATCACCGCATCGTAGTCCACCAGATCCTGCACTTGAGCGATTGGCGCGTCCTGGTCAACTTTATAACCGGAGTTTTTCGCCACATCTTCAGGCACAAGCTCAAGAACACGTTTGATATCGACATCGGCACCGCCAGAACGCGCGCCTTCGGCCACTGCTTTTGCCATGGTTTCAACATGACCGTAACTGGAATAATAGACAACTAATACTTTAGCCATGATATGCCTCATTAGCCTGAGAATTGAATAAGCTCACACTACTAGGTATAGCAAGTAGGGAGAAGAACAACCATTGTATTATCGGGTTCAGAACATTCTATTTTGTCGAATGTTCTGATAATACCAATGCTGCGCGCAATCGTTTACTGCCATAACCAAAGGCACGACTGAAAATCTCCCGGGGGACAGGCAAATACTGCCGGGCAGAAGGACTTTGCCAGGGCACACTATCTTCATCCGGATCATTAATATAGACAAAATCATCGTCCATCGCGGTGATTAGTACCCAGTGCGGTGCTTTGGACTGATCAAACTGGTAGGTGCTTATTAATGCCATCACCAGCTTGCCTTCAGCTAAATCATCACGCAGGTGATCAGCACTGTAGTCACTGGTGTTCACGGCCACACCAGCTTCCTGCAAAGCATCAATGTCCGCCTGCTGGATGCGTATCATGACCTCGCGTTTTTGCACATTGCGAACTGAATCAAGCAGCAGCGGGCCTTCCTGGCTAACCCATAGCTCCACGCCTAAACCACGCTGATACGCAGCCCTGGCCAGACCATGCGGGCCACAACCGCCGTGTCCGGAAGTCATATAAATAGTGGTGGATTCGCGCCACAACTCAAGTTCGTCACGCGCTGGATCCGATGAAGGCTGACCAAAATAATGCAGTGCCATTAATAAACTGGCGGGGCCACAGGTAAAAGGTGTGGTCTGGGTCAAGTAAGGCACCTGGCGCGGTAAACGCTCACTATCAAAGAAGTGCAGCTGTTTTTGTAATACCGTGGCATCCGAATGATCCTCAAAATAATCGTTCTTAAGGCCAATGTCGTGATAGCCCCGGGCATGGAAAAAGCGCAGGGCATGACGATCATCGGCTTTGACCTCCAGGCGCAGAAACAGGCTTAACGCTTCTTCGGCACTTTTTTCTGTATATGCCAGTAGTTCACTGCCTAATCCACGATTTTGCTGCAAAGGGTCAATTGCAAATGAATACAAGCGGGCCAGCTTCGTCGCCTGGCGAAATAGCAAAATCGCATACCCCCTGACCTGCTGTTCATCCTCAATCACAGTGACCCATGCTTCATTAAGCTTAATAAAGCGGCGAAAACTGCGTTCACTTAAGGCATCATAAGGGAAACAAAGCGCTTCTATTTTAGCCAGGGCTTTGACGTCAGTCAGCTGTGCTAAACGAATAATGCTCATGAAATGCCAGAGAGGTCAGGTGTAGGTGCATTATTTGACGCTTTTTCATTCAACAGCGCAAGTAGCCGCTGCAAAAAAATACTGCTAAAATACGCGCCAAATTCCTTCCTGGCCAAACGACACGAGGATCTTCAGTGAGCGAGCAAAAGAAATCTCTTAGTTATAAAGACGCAGGCGTTGATATTGACGCCGGTAACGCATTGGTAGAGCGCATTAAAGGCGTGACCAAGCGCACTACTCGTCCTGAAGTTAAAGGCAATATTGGCGGCTTTGGTGCGCTTTGCGAATTGCCCTCTAAATATAAAGAACCTTTATTAGTATCCGGCACTGATGGTGTCGGCACTAAATTACGTCTGGCAATCGAAGCAGGTAAACACGACACCGTCGGCATCGACCTGGTTGCTATGTGTGTCAATGACCTTATTGTGCAGGGCGCAGAACCCCTCTTCTTCCTTGATTATTATGCCACCGGCAAGCTGGACATCGACGTAGCCGCCGATGTTGTCACCGGCATTGGCGAAGGTTGTGTCCAGGCTGGCTGTGCTTTGATTGGTGGTGAAACCGCTGAAATGCCGGGTATGTACCAGAGTGGCGATTACGATATCGCAGGTTTTTGTGTTGGCGTAGTCGAAAAAGCAGACGTCATTGACGGTAGCAAAGTCGCTCCGGGCGATGCTCTGATTGCTGTTGGCTCAAGCGGCCCACATTCCAACGGCTACTCCTTAGTTCGTAAAGTATTAGAAGTAAGTGGTGCCGACCTGCAACAGGATCTAGAAGGTAAAACACTGACTGAACATCTGCTGGAACCTACCCGCATTTACGTCAAATCAGTACTGGCGCTGATGGCAGAACAGCCCATACACGCCATTTCCCATATTACTGGTGGTGGGTTCTGGGAGAATATTCCTCGAGTATTACCTGCCGGTACTAAGGCCGTTATTGACGGTAATAGCTGGCAATGGCCTACCGTATTCAACTGGCTGCAGGAAAACGGCAATATCGAAACCCACGAAATGTATCGTACCTTCAACTGTGGTGTGGGTCTGGTCATCGCCGTACCAGCTGAAAACGCTGACGCGGCAGTCAAGTGCCTGCGCGACAATGGCGAAAATGCCTGGACGATTGGCAGCATTGAAGCGGCAGCCGATGAAGATGAACTGGTGGTTATACGCTAATGCCCTTAACTACCGATAGTACACCAGGTGCTACTAAGCGCCTGGTTATTCTTATTTCAGGTTCTGGCACCAACATGCTGAACCTGGCCGAGCACTGCCAGTCCGGTTCTATCAATGCAGAAGTGGTGGCTGTTATCAGCAATAAAGCAGACGCTGCCGGTCTGCAAAAAGCTAAAAACATGGGCATTACCACGGCAAGCCTGTCCCATCGCGATTTTGCCAGCCGTGAAGCCTATGATGCTGAGCTGAAAAAACTGGTCGATAGCTACCAACCAGATTTAGTGGTGCTGGCCGGTTTCATGCGCATTCTGACCGCTGACTTTGTTAATCATTTTGCTGGCCGCCTGATGAATATCCACCCGTCTTTGTTACCTAAATACAAAGGTATTCATACCCATCAACGTGCGCTGGATAACGGTGATACCGAACATGGTGTCAGCGTGCATTTTGTCACGGAAGAGCTGGATGGCGGACCGGTGATTCTGCAAGCCAGAATTCCTATCTTTGAAGGCGATGAAATAACAGATTTAGAAGATCGGATACATGAACAGGAATACCGTATTTACCCGCTGGTAATACGCTGGTTTTGTGCCGACCGACTGGTACTTACCGACGAGGGTGTACTGCTGGATGGTGTAGTCATGGACGCACAGGGTTACGCGGCTGATTAACAGCCGCGTACGACCTCTTTACTCTTCATCTTTCATTCATCATCAAAATTAAGTTCGGTCAGACTGATCATCGCTTCTTCCCGCCCTTTTCGTAATTGCTGCATTCTTACCAGGGTGTAATTAAGCTCAGGCGCAAACCAGAAAAAGGTCTGCCGACGATCTGTGTCACGTACCCGGTCAACTCGTACAACCTCAACTTCGCCATAAGGTAATTGCAGAATCTCTGTCTTCGCCCGGGCAAATTCATATTCCCGGTTATTGCCATTTTCATCCAGCAATTGATAAGTCCAGTTATCGCCACCAGCGGCAACATCAACCTGCAACTGGTGCAGAACGGCGTTGGCATCCAGCAGGTCATCACGCCAGTCCGCATTAATTTCATCGCCAGCTATCGAAATAAGCTCTTTGTTGGGACGGTCAAACTGCACGGTAAAATACTGATTTGAACCGGTGCCCTCGCGACTGTAATCAAACACCAGGGGCTCAACACGCCCGTTTCGCATCAGAAATTCGGTATCATTTTCCCGGTGATCAGATAAAAACAACATAGAAGCATAGCTTTCGGTGTAATACCGCCAAGTATTCTGCTCCGTGCGACTTAAAACCCGGGAAGCGTGTCCTCGGGTAGTGCCCCGTCTGGATAATTCGTATTTTGCGCTGTAAGGCTTAGTTTCCATTTGCGCATTATTCTGCTCAGAAGCTTGAGCAGAGCCTGCCATAAATGTGGTTAAGGCAGCTGCGGCTGCAAAAGGTACAAATAACTTCATATAAGGCCATCCTGTTGCAAAAAGTCCAGCCACTACCATAGCACTTAAGTGAAAAAGCGAAAGCAACGACTCAGTTATAGCTAAGTCACTTTTAAGCACAAAAAATTCCCTTAGCACGTACAGTTAAACTTGCAAACTGGTCTGCTTTGATCTATTTTGTATGAACTGGTCAGACCTCAAACTGGAGTAAATATTATGAGTGTCGCAATTTGGATCATCGCTACCCTGTTAGTACTGGGTACCATGATTTATCACCGCAGTTCGCTGTGGGTTTTCACTTTAGGCACCGCTGTCATGCTTGGTATTGGCACCGGCTTAACGATATTCGGTTCAACCACAGCTATCGTCCTGTGGATTGTCGCTGCCGTACTACTGGTACCTCTGAACCTTGGTTTTATCCGTAAAACGATATTAACCAAGCCGATTCTTGCGGCGTACCGCAAAATCATGCCTGAGATGTCAAAAACTGAAAAAGACGCTATTGAAGCCGGTACTGTCTGGTGGGACGGCGAAATTTTCCGTGGTTCACCTGACTGGAAAATGTTGCATAACATTCCTGCTCCGCGTCTGACCACTGAAGAAGAAGCTTTCTTAAATGGCCCTGCAAACAAAGTCTGCGCCATGCTGGACGACTGGGAAACTACCCACGAGCTGGCGGATATGCCAGAAGACGTATGGCAGTATCTGAAGGATGAAAAATTCTTCGCCATGATCATCAAGAAAGAATATGGTGGTCTGGAATTCTCTGCTTACGCACAATCCCGCGTACTGCAAAAATTATCAGGTGTCAGCACAGTATTGGCTTCTACCGTTGGTGTACCTAACTCATTAGGTCCGGGCGAACTGCTGCAGCATTATGGTACTAAAGAACAGAAAGACCATTATCTGCCACGTCTGGCCACTGGTCAGGAAATTCCATGTTTTGCCTTAACCAGCCCTGAGGCCGGTTCTGACGCAGGCGCTATCCCGGATAGCGGTGTGGTCTGTAAAGGCGAGTGGGAAGGTAAAGAAGTCATTGGTATGCGCCTTAACTTTGACAAGCGCTATATCACCCTGGCGCCTATCGCTACAGTCGTGGGTCTGGCATTTAAAATGTACGATCCAGACGGTCTGATTGGTGATGAGAAAGAGCTGGGTATTACCGCGGCGTTGTTGCCTCGTGATACTAAAGGCCTTGAAATTGGTCGCCGTCACTTTCCGCTGAACGTACCTTTCCATAACGGTCCGATTCGCGGTAAAGACATCTTTGTACCTATGGACTACATCATTGGCGGCCAGGAAATGGCTGGCAAAGGCTGGCGTATGCTGGTTGAGTGTCTGTCGGTTGGCCGTGCTATCACCCTGCCTTCAAACAGTGCAGGTGGTGCTAAGTCACTGGCGCTGGTTACTGGTGCTTACTCACGTATTCGTCGTCAGTTCAAATTACCTATCGGTAAAATGGAAGGTGTCGAAGAAGCACTGGCGCGTTTAGGCGGCAATGCTTATCTGATGGATGCGGTTACCAAACTGTCGACCACAGGTATCGATCAAGGCGAGAAACCGAGCGTTATCTCTGCCATTGCTAAATACCACATGACCGAAAAACTGCGTACTGCCATGAACGATGCTATGGATGTACACGGCGGTAAAGGCATTTGTTTAGGTCCGAACAACTATCTCGGCCGTGCTTATCAGGGTACACCTGTGGCTATCACTGTTGAGGGTGCCAACATTCTGACCCGCAACATGATGATTTATGGCCAGGGCGCAATCCGTTGTCATCCATTTGTTCTGGAAGAAATGGAAGCTTCAGCTCTCAAAGGCGCTGAAGGCCTGCGTCGCTTTGATAAAGCGCTGTTCGGTCATATTGGTTTTGTCTTTGCTAACTTTACCCGTTCATTGTTCTACGGCTTTGGCGGCAGTGCTTTTATCAGCACACCAGCGAATGATTCCACCAGCAAGTACTACAAGCAAATGACCCGCTTTAGTTCTAACCTGGCACTGATGTCTGACGTGGCCATGGGCGTATTAGGCGGTTCACTGAAGCGTAAAGAGCGTGTTTCTGCTCGCTTAGGTGACATGCTGAGCTACCTGTACCTGGGTTCTGCTGTGCTGAAGCGTTTTGAAGACGACGGTCGCCCTGCTGAAGACCTGCCATTTGTGCATTGGGCAATGCAGGACACTATGTACAAACTGCAGCAAAGTCAGCGTGCCATGCTGGAAAACTTCGGTTTCCATGGTGCTTTCCTGAAAGCCATCATGTATCCGTTTGGCGTCATTGCTAAAGCACCCAGCGACAAGTTGGATCATCAGGTAGCTCGCTTACTGATGAGCCCGAACGCCGCTCGTGAACGTTTAGGCGACGGTCAGTTCCTGTCTCCTGAAGGTGCTTATGGTTACGTTGAAACCGTACTGCGCGACATGATCGCTGCTGAGCCGCTGCATCAGAAAATCTGTGATGCTGCTAAGAAGCGTTTCACCTTTACCAAGCTGGATGAGCTGGCTGAAGAAGGCAAGAAACTTGGCGTTATCAACGACGAAGAAGCCGCCCTACTGGTGCGTGCTGAAGAAGGTCGTCTGAAAGTAATTAACGTCGATGACTTCGCTCACGAAGACCTGCTGGCCGGCCGTGGCGCCCGCGAGCACTTCGAAAAGCAACAGGCAAGCAATAAAAACGCTGCCTGAATCATTTAAAGCTAAAGGGCCAGCTAAATAGCTGGCCTTTTTTATGCCTGCAAAATGGTGAAAAAGATGTTAATCGTGCCGCGGCTGTCGCTTCGCTAGCCATAACATAAAGCTGACACCGAGTATGGTAGGTATTGTCCAGAGGAAAGGGTTGAAAGTCTGGGTAGGTAGATACATAGCCGCACCGAAAGATAAAAACGCTGAATATCCAGCTATTCCGGCCCCTATCATGCTGCTGAAGTGTTGATATAACCATTCCCGCCGCAAGCCGCCAGACTTCGCACCGGGCTTTTGCAGGATAAAACGAATGTTTCCCGGCACCATCAGAAACGCGATAAACGCGACGCCAATCAGCAACACTCTGCGTTCGCTCCAACCAAGATAAAATATCCATAAAGCAAGCAGCGCCAGCACACCGTGCATGAATAAAATGGATGGTGTTTTATATAGATGATAGCGGCCTTTATTCCGTACAGCTTTCAGACCAAACATAATTAAAACTAAGGCCAGGACACCCAGGTAAAGCATCATCCAACCAAGAAAAAGGTATTGCTCATGTCGCAGTTCAGCTGTGTCCGCCTGGATTACCGAAGGAAAAAGTAAATGTATTGATGCCAGCACTATAGCCGTCAAAGCCGTAACCATCATGCTATAAGCGAAAACCAGGCCCACTACTCTATGCGTACGTCGTCCTTTACGGGTAATCAGAGGAACCCAAAAAGCCACCAGCGCCATGGAACCGGTCATAATATGGATAAAGATTAATATTCCTATCCCAAACTGCAAAATGTAATTCCCCTAATCGACAAACCCGCTTTTTAGTAAATCTTCCGTAAACAGCATATACAACGTTTTCAAGTCAGCTATTCTGAACTTGCAACTGAGCCAAGCTCAAGAGCGCTCGTTTCTAATTTCGTCATGGATGACACCCTGATATGTGTTGCGTTAGAAACGAGTTTAAGCGCCCCTTCCCCCAGGGGCGCTTTTTTTATGCCTGCTTTTCAGTCTTTTTTGCTTTATTCGTTTCACTCAGGGTATCCAAAGTTATCGCCCACTGTTGCACCCAGGCAGGCAACTCAGGAGATTCCAGGCCTTTGTGCCCGGTTGCTTCCATTAATTCCTGCGGTGTCAAACCACCCTTGCGATTCCAGAACATACCACGTACCACAATAATTGCAGCCACCTGATCGTTTTTATCCAGCACCTTATGTTCTAAAAAAGCCCATTTCTCATTCCAACCTAATAGCCGGGTTTCTACATAGAAACGGTCAAAAGCTTTCAGCTGACGCATAAAACGAGCGGTTGCATCACCAATTACAGGTATGGCTTTACGTTGCCTGGCGACTTGCAGACAACCTGTACGCACGAACCAATCAACACGCCCAAGATCAGCAAAGCTAAAGTAGCGCCCATTATTTACATGCAGATTAAAATCTAAATCGTTGGGTAAAGCACGGGAACGCACACGTAACGGATCCAGCGGATTAGACCGACCCGCACGGGTACGTTTTATAAGAATCCAAATCAAACGAAGCAATAAATTCATAATATCTTTTTAAGCCGTTAAAACTGCTATTAACCTACCATAAACAAATCCGGGGTCAGAGCTAAAATTCACCACTTTTACGTGGTGAATTTTAGCTCTGACCCCATTTTATTTTATGCCAAAGACTCAAATGGACATCTAGACATCCAAATGAAAATCAACTAGAATCACTTTTGCCGCCGATTTAAGTCTCTGCAACTTGCGGGCGGATTATAAATACAGCTAAAGCGCGCCGGCAGCGCGCGAACCATTTACTCTGAGGAGTTCGCTATGAGCCTGAATATAGATACAAAACGACCACAACAACCCGCCAGCTGCTGTGTGAAATGCCAGCAACCTCACCAAGCCGATCAACATCGGGTTATCTGCAACCACAAAGTATCTTTGTTTGCGAATGCTACACCCGTTTTCAATCAGCAATATGGTACTGAAGAGCTAAAGCTACAAGATGGCTGGTTTTATGTCAGCCTCCACACCCCCATAGAACCTGTTATTGAGACCTTGAAGCAAGGTTACCTGCCCTGGTTGTGCCCGCAATGCGCGGGTTATGAGGGAGCCAGTAACAGCAGTGCACCGGAAGCCACTATTCTGGATGATAACGGTAAGCAGGTAGCTGCGCCGAAAAGCGCTATTTTTAATAGGTATCGCGAAGAGCAACAAGCCCTTATCGCATAACAAAAATGGTGAAAATAATGGGGTCAGAGCTAAAATTCACCACTCAAAAGTGGTGAATTTTAGCTCTGACCCCATTTTATTTACTTCATCAGGCCGATTTCACGCAAGCGCTGCATGAGGTAATCATCAGCGGAAATAGCTTCCTGTTGTTTTGGATTATCCTCACTAACACAGCTTTCCAGGGCTTCAATCATAACGTCAGGATTAAAGTGCAGGAAAAACGGTATCGAATAACGTGATTTGTGGCTATATGGCGCCGGTGGATTAACGACCCGATGGGTGGTTGATGGTAAAACGCCGTTGGTCAGGCGCTGTAACATATCACCCACATTGCAGATAATAGCCCCTTCAATAATGGTCACGGGCACCCAGTTACCTGACTTCGACAGTACTTCCAGACCTGGCTCCCGTGAACCTATCAATAAGGTAATCACATTGATATCTTCGTGTGCAGAAGCCCGCACTGAAGGAGTGCCTTCATCGATAATGGGTGGATAGTGTAAAGGCCGTAAAATAGAATTACCTAAATTAACCCGCTTACGAAAATAATCCCGGGGTTGTTTCAGATAAACCGCAATGCCTTCCAACACCTGATTACCCAGCTCATCCAGGGCGGCATAAAGCTTCAGCATTTCGGTTTTAAAATTCGGCAGTTCCTGCGGCCATACATTTGGCGTCAACTGTGGGTAAGGCGCGGGGCCTTCAAGCTCGCGACCAATATGCCAGAACTCTTTTAAATCCACATGCTTGGCATCTTTGGCGATTTCAGTACCAAAAGGTGTATACCCTCTGGCTCCACCCTGCCCCGGACGGTGATACTGCTTCTTCACCGCTTCGGGTAAAGCAAATAACTCACGACTGATATCCAGCGCCTTGTGAATCGTATCAGTGTTGATACCATGCCCGGTCAAAGCTACAAATCCATTGACTGCATAGCCTTCACCCAGGGCTTGTACAAACGCATCAAAATCGCTGTTATAACGACTCATATCAACATGGGGAATAGAACTCATAAGAATACCTTTGTAAACTACTAATCTGAACGCCGTGCATTGTAACCTAATGTGTTTCACGGCACACTTGATCCACCCTAATTAATGACAAGTCGATATGAACACTAAAACAGAAAAAAAATCGCTTTTGGATATACGCTGGTTCCGGACTTCAATGTGGACCTTAGCCACATTCTTAATCATTTTATGGGTACTTCCACTGGTCTATGAACTATTTGTAGCCATTACACCCGCTATGGACCCGGCTACTGAGCGCAGTTCCAGAAGCATAGTAGATACCGTTTCTAATATTTTTTCCTGGGTAGCCCTGTTCCTTGGCGCCATACTGGCATGGCGCCAATGGCAAACTCAGCGACGCCGCGAATACCTGCATCAACGTATTATTGAGCGCAAAAAAGAACGCAAGAAAACACAAAAAGCCGAAGATTTGCGCAAAAAGAAAGAGCGCCTTTTTGGTAAGCGTAGTTAAATTTCGGCTACCAATAGACACACAAAACCCCCAATATTAATTACTTAACTATTGAGGGTTTTGTCTTAAATTCGCTTTTTCAGCAAAGCTTTAATCTTAATTTTCAGGATATAACGACTGCCACCACTGTGGCTCGTCTTTTAAGTGTTTATCAAAAAAAGCCATGTAAGTCTGCCACCAATGCAGGCGGGCCTCACGGTTATTAATCGCGTGATTTTCGCCCAGGTATTCAACCAACTCTACTTCTTTATCCAGCAATTTAAGAGCGGTATACATGTTGTGACTTTCGCCCGGGGGTACATTGGTATCCGCATCGCCATGAATCAATAACATCGGCGTATTCACACGATCAGCCCGATACACCGGACTCTGATCCCGGTACAACTCAGGGTTATTCCAGGGGAAGCTGCCTTTACTGGCTTCACCGGAATACAAAAAGCCCCACCAGCCCTGGCCCCAGTATGAAGTAATGCTACTGATACCCGCATGCGACATAGATGCGGCAAAAAGATCCGTTTTAGTGGCCAGTAACATGGTCATAAAGCCGCCATAAGAAGCGCCTAAATTACCCACCCGATCAGCATCGACAAACTCATGCTGCTCAATAAAGCGCTCAGTACCCTGCAGAATATCGTCGACAGTGTATTCACCCCAGGCATTAACATGACGTGCTGAGAACTCCTGACCAAATCCGGTGGCGCCTGTGGGTTGTAATACATACACCACATAGCCCATATCGGCCCATAGATTAAACGGGTAACGACCGGTAAACGCGCGCTGTACCGGGGTCGTACCGCCGTAGTAATACACCAGTGCCGGGTAACTCTCATTTTCATCAAAGTCATGGGGCAGATAAATACGACCGTAAATAGTATCCCCACGCTCGTTATTGAAATTCCACTCGCGCACACTGGATAAACTATTCAGGCGGTAATAATCGTCTTTACTGTCCCACCACAACGATGGCTGAGCACTGTCCAGACTCTGGGTATACAGTCGTTGTGGAGCTCTCGCAGCCGTGCCAGCAAAGGCTACCCGTGGGCTATCCTGCTGACTGACCGCAACCTGGTCAATCACATCCAGGTTATTATTCAGCTTATTGAAACGCTGATTGTCCGCCTGATAATGATAAAGCTGAGTGCCGTCGCGTTCGGTTACACGCAATAGCAGGTTATTTTCACCTGCCGAATAGATAGCGCCAATAGCAGGATCAAAGTCTATCGCCAGTGGGCCAACGTCCTCGCCTTGACGATTCATCCAGTATAACTGGCCATCGTAATTGTTCGACAGCATGTCCTCAGGCACATTGCGGCCGGCACCTTCAGCGAACTCAGGTCCCGCCACTACATAAATACCTTCAGCACCATACAGCGCCTGATTGAAAGTACGGTATTCGCCAATCACGCGTTCTGCGCCGTCACTGATGCGAATTTCAAGGAGCTCAACCGCAAAATGAGGCGGTTCTGCATAATCCACCTGTCGCCGACTGGCCAGCACATACTCGCCCTGCGCATCGATATCCTGCAAGCTGGTAGACACCGGATTCTGAGTTAGTTGATGCATAGCGCTATTCGCAAGGTTCAGCGTATACAATTGACTGTTGTCGCGAAAGTAACTCCAGCGGTCCTCCAGCGCCTGATAACGTTTAGTAAGGCCAGCGTCGTTGTCAGGTGTTTTGTTCCAGCTAAAAATAAGCTGTTCGTCATCTATCCAGCGCACATTGCTGATACCGGACAGTTCCGGAGTGACCGCCTCAATCTGCATGTCCGCCAGCGACAGTATGTGAACTTTATTGTCACTGATATAGGCCAGCTGTTCGCTATTTTGCTGCCAGGCAAAACCACTGGCACTGGTATCGGTCCACTCAAAAACAGCCTGTTCAGACTCCGTATGCATCAGTTGCAGACGAAACTGCGGCGTATCTCCCGTTTCAGCGCTGAAATGCTGACGGCGCCAGATCATATAGTCACCATCCGGAGACAGGCTTAACTCAGTGGTGGTCTGGGCATCAAATAACTGTTCCGCATTCAGCCGATAATTATCCGGACGTGCGGTATGCAACACATCATGCTCCGCCTCCCCCTGCCAGGTCAGGCCTATAGAGCTCCAGTCTTCAGCATCTTCGACCAGCACCAGCAACTGATGATCACCTGTTTGTAACTGAAGCTCGTAGTCTTCGCCACTAGCGTTCACTCGTTGCCCATTAATAAATACACTAGCCTGCTCGATATTATCCAGTTGCAATTTACCCTGGGTAAAACGGTCCACTCCCACAGGTACATGCAGCATCTGAGTGCCAGGCTCTGAGTCGGTGCTCCACTGACTCAAGACTTCACCACTAACTTCCTCTTGCAACCAGCGCTTGATTAAACTCTGCTGCAGAACCTCTGCGTGGTCACTGTCAAAAGCTTTCAGGCTACCGCTACCGGGCGCCACTTCATTTACCCAAATATCATCCGGATCTATAGCACTACTGCTAAAGCTGGCCAACGCCAGACAAATTGCTGAGAGAGTTATCACTCGTTGCATAGTTTTTTCACCTTTATAAGACACTGAGGTATCATAACGTAAAATCAAATAAGAGTTCGACACCGGATTCCACAAGCAGGCCTTTGTAGCTACACTGGAGGCAGTAAATCCCGATTCATAAAAGGACACACCTATGCGCTCATTGCCAATCATTTTTTTCAGCAGTCTTACCCTGCTTAGCAGTGCCAGTCAGGCGAACACCCTATCGCCTCATTTTGCCACTCCCAGTTATAGCAATCTGACCCTGGACTACATGCAGGCGAAAATCGAGGATTACGCAGATAAACCTAATGGTGTTTCCGCCAGTTTTGAGCAACAGCTTTCACCACGCTTTTTTATCAGCGGTCACTACACAGACTTATCCAGCAGTGTTATTGGAAGCACCTCTGATCTTGAACTCGAAGACTATCAGGTTGGAATTGGCTGGTATGAGCGCTCTCAAGTCGGTCCTTATGTGGATTTGTCTTTCCTGGTCGGCCAGGAAACTCTGACTTTGCCTGACCCTTTAGATCCAGATAACTATTTTCGCGATGCAAGCGAATACTTTGGTGCAGAAATCGGTTTACGTGACAACCATGGCCCTTTAGAAGTGCAGGTTGGCCTGGCTTATTTATTTCATTCCAGCGAACGTGACGACCAGTTCCGCTGGTCAGCCAATGCCTTTTTGAATATTAACCGATATTTAGCAGTGGGCCTGCGTTATCAGGACCATGAAGAATACCAACTACAAAGTATACAATTGCGTGTACGCTGGTAAGCTGCGCAACTAAAAGCTTATGTAAATAGCATTGAGAAAGCCTTTTTCAGTCTCTAGACTGAAGCTCGTAAGGCTTTCTCACGGCTGATATCCAAGGTGTATATAATGTTTAAACATGCAGTAACAGGTGCTTTGTTAGTGAGTGCTGGAGTGATCCTATCAGGCACAGCCCAGGCACAATCACTTAATCTGACGCAGCCGAGCTACACTCATTTTTCTGGCGGTGTTTCAGAAACCTCCAGTGGCAACCGTGGTTTCACCCTGGATGGCGAATACGAATTTGGCCATAAGTTTTTCATGACAGGCACCTACCGTCAGATACGACAACGCTTTTCAGATGGTTCCAGCTTTAATGAAAGCCTGATTGATGTCGGCGTTGGCCGTTATTTTAACGTCTATGATCGCACCACTTTAGACGCCTCGGTCTCTCTTGGACACTACGCATTAAGCAGTAATGTCTTCAGCAGCGACGGTTCTCCTTTTTACACTCTCAACTCCGGCATCCGGCAACGTCATGATGCCTTTGAATACCGGCTCGGTTATCGCTACATAGATATGGATGGTTATGACAGTACCCATGGTGCCGTCGCATCAGCTTACTTCTATTTCACCCCGCAAACCGCTATTGGCGTGCACTTTAATGACGTTTACTCCCGTTCCACCTGGAGTTTCGGCATGCGCTTCCTATTCTGAGCCCTCACTAACGCCATCGCGTTGAGAGGCTAAGGGGCACTGGTCAGTGCCCCTTAGCTCATGTATGCTTAGCCAGTTTTAAACCATTATTCTTATAAACAAGCACCTGCGCTAGACATACTGGGGAATAACCATGAGTGATAATAATACCGTCACGGAAAGCAAAGACGGCCTGCTCAATCGTATCCTGAACAAAGTAGAAGTAGTTGGTAATAAACTACCTGATCCAGCGGTAATGTTCGCTGGCCTGCTGGTCATTATCTGGGTACTGAGCTTAATCTTTTCGCAATTTAGCTTTAACGAACAACACCCGCTGACAGGCGAACAGCTTCAGGTTAACAACCTACTGGCCCCTGACGCTATAGCTGAATTTCTGGCCACCATGGTCACTACCTTTATGCACTTTGCGCCTTTAGGCGTAGTCCTGGTTGCTATGCTGGGTGTTGGCGTAGCTGAGCGCAGTGGTTTCATTAACGTCGGCATCAAACTGATGCTCAATGTAACTCCTAAAATGCTGCTGACTCCAATGCTTATATTGGTTGCTATTGTCAGCCACACCGCTGTAGACGCAGGGTACGTGCTGGTGATCCCGCTTGGCGGCATTATCTTCTATGCCGCAGGACGCCACCCGCTAGCAGGTATTGCGGCGGCTTTCGCCGGTGTATCCGGTGGTTTCAGCGCTAATTTCGTGCCCAGTGCTATCGACCCTTTATTGCAAGGTTTTACTCAAACCGCGGCTCAAATGTATGACCCGGCTGTACAGCTGAACCCCTTGAATAACTGGGGTTTCACGGCCGCTTCCTGTCTGCTGGTAGTTGCAGTCGGCTGGTGGTTGACCGATAAAGTCATTGAACCGCGCCTTAAAAATACAGAAATCGATGGCGACGCCAGCGATATGCCTGAAATAGAAGAAGTGAACTCTCGCGATCGCAAAGCTTTTTACAGCGCATTAGCGGTCATGCTTGCTGGTGTCGCGGTGCTAGTGGCGGTGACTATTCCTGAAGGCTCGGCTCTGCGTGATCCTGATACGGCCGAACTGGCTTCTTTCAATGCGCCACTGATGCAGTCTATTGTGCCACTGATCTTTTTAATGTTCTGGGTACCCGGCATAGTGCACGGTTATGTAGCCGGCACCTTTAAAGAAAGCCGCGACGTTATCATGGCCATGAGCAAAGCAATGGAAGGCATGGCGTATTATATGGTCATGGCGTTTTTCTGTGCACTCTTCATTAAAGCCTTTGGTGACTCTAATCTGGGCACTCTGCTTTCGATTAAGGGCGCGAACTTCCTGCAAGCCCTGGCTATGCCTGGCAGTGTGACTCTGGTCGGCATTATTTTCCTGGTTGGCTTCATCAATATGTTTGTGGGCTCGGCCTCGGCAAAATGGGCCTTAATTGCACCTATTTTTGTACCTATGCTGATGCAACTGGGTCTGTCACCAGATTTAACCCAGGCCGCTTATCGGGTCGGTGACTCGGCCACTAATATCATAACGCCGCTCCTGCCCTACTTCCCATTAGTTGTAGTGTACTGTCAGCGTTATGTTAAGGGCACGGGCATAGGCACCTTGGTATCCCTGATGCTGCCATACTCTATTGTATTGCTTATCCTGTGGTCGGCATTCCTGCTTTTATACTGGACCATTGGGCTGCCACTGGGGCTACAGTCAAGCTATAGCTACCCAGCAGGTTAACCAACGGCATAACTTATGCACGATAGATTTGAAAAGAGCATGCCCTGCATGCTCTTTTTTTGTATGCTGCATGGTATGCTCCTTATCAGATTCAGAATTCGTATTAAAAGGTGACCTATGTCCGCATTACCCAGCTTTCTGACCATGTATCGCGAGCTTATCGCGATACCTTCAGTTTCCTGTCTGGAGCCAGGCTGGGATACCAGCAACAAAGCCGTCATCGATAAGCTCGCAGGCTGGTTTGAATTGTTGGGTTTTAACGTGCAGATAAATGAACTTAGCGCGCAAAGAGGCAAGTTCAACATGCTCGCCTCTATTGGCCCGGGCACCGGTGGTTTACTGCTTAGTGGACATACAGATACCGTTCCCTGGGACGAAGGCCGCTGGACCCGCGACCCTTTTAGCCTGACTGAAGCCGATGGCAAGTTATATGGGTTAGGCAGTGCTGATATGAAAGGCTTTTTTGCTTTTATCCTGGAGTCCTTGCGCGATAAAGACTTAAGTCAACTGAAAAAACCTTTGCGTGTACTAGCCACTGCTGATGAAGAAACCAGTATGGCCGGTGCCCGGGAGCTGAAGAAATTTGCGGATTTAAAACCTGAATTTGCGGTGATCGGCGAGCCGACCAGCATGGCGCCAGTCATTATGCACAAAGGACATACGACCGAATGCATACGCATTACCGGTAAGAGCGGCCACAGCTCGAACCCAGCCGCGGGCCTGAATGCCATTGATGTGATGCATTCGGTCATTGGCCGCCTGATTAAAGTCAAACAGGACATGGCCGAGCGTTACAGCCAGCCGGCATTTGAAGTGCCCTATCCGACCATGAACTTCGGTCATATTCACGGTGGCGATGCCGCCAATCGTATATGCGCCTGTTGCGAACTGCACCTGGATATGCGGCCGTTGCCTGGCATGGACCTGCCATCGCTCTACGAAATGCTGCACGGCTCCTTAGCGCCCCTGCAACAGGATTATCCAGGCGTTATCGCCATCCATTCCATGCACGAACCTATTCCAGGGTATGCCTGCCCAGCAGACTCCGCCATTGTGAAACTGGCCGAAGAGCTCAGTGGCGAAAAAGCCATGCCCGCTAATTATTGCACCGAGGCACCTTTTGTTCAGGATCTGGGCTGCGAAACTATAGTAATGGGACCCGGCTCTATCCGTCAGGCACACCAGCCGGATGAGTTTATTACCCTGGCCGAGATCAATCCGGCCCAACAAAAAATCAGCGCCCTTATTCAGCGTATTTGCAATTAGAAGAAAAACATCTGTCATGAGCACAAACAAACTTATATGTGGTGTGGACGAGGCGGGTCGCGGGCCTCTTGCCGGTCCGGTCGTAGCCGCAGCCGTCATTCTCGACCCTGAGTATGTCATTGCGGGCGTTACCGATTCCAAAAAGCTCAATGAAAAAAAGCGAGCTTTACTAAGCACCGAAATTAAGCAACACGCCCTCTACTGGGCCATAGCGCAATGTGATGTAGAAGAAATCGATCAGCTGAATATTCTGCATGCCTCTATGCTGGCCATGTCACGTGCTGTCGCAGCACTGCCCGTTGCCCCCGACCATGTATTAGTCGATGGCAACCGTTTACCTCAGCTATCGGTGCCTGCTACCGCCATTATTAAAGGCGACGCCAGCGAAGCCTGCATCGGCGCAGCTTCAATTCTGGCGAAAGTAGAGCGGGACCGACAGATGCTGGAATGGCATGAACATTATCCAATGTATAACTTTGCTAAACACAAAGCTTATCCCACAGCCGCACATATAACACTTCTGCAGGAACATGGGGTTTGTCCTATCCACAGGCGCAGTTTCCGCCCCGTGCGTGAGCTACTTAATAAATAAAAAAGGCAGGTTATGAGCACTATTAACGGCAAAACGATTTGGGTCACCGGCGCATCTTCTGGCATAGGGCTTGCGCTGGCGGAACAGCTAGCGGCAGCCGGTGCAAACCTGGTGCTGAGCGCACGTAATCAAGATAAACTAAAGAGCCTTGCTGACCGACTTCCCGGCACGCATATCGTCTTTCCACTGGACCTTTCCCGGCCGGAAAAAGCCATGGCCAAAGCTGATCATTTCCTGGAAGACATTCAGGTTGATATACTGATTAACAACGCGGGCATATCACAGCGCAGCCTGGCGCTGGAAACCGACTTTGAAGTGTACCGAGACCTGATGGAGGTTAACTACTTCAGCGTCGTCGCGTTAAGCAAAATGCTCGCCCCGCATCTGATACAACAAGGCGGTGGTCATATAGTGACCGTATCCAGCGTCGCGGGCAAAGTAGGCACCAAACATCGTTCCGGTTATTCAGGAGCGAAGTTCGCAGTGATTGGTTTCATGGATTGCCTGCGGGCGGAATTAGCCGACAAAAACGTACGCTGCCTGACCGTTTGTCCCGGATTTGTACATACACAAATAGCCCACAATGCGTTAACTGGTGATGGTTCTCAGCTCGGCAAAGCGGATCCTGACAATGCTGGAGGCATTTCCGCCGAAGAATGTGCGCGCCAGATTATTCAGGCCATTCAGCGCAATAAAGATGAAATCGTCGTCGGCAAAGGACTCAGCAAAGTAGCACCGATGTTGCAGCGCTTCTTCCCCGGGCTCCTTCGCCGCCTCATCGCCAGGCGCTAGACCATAGGGCGTATACCTTTACTGTTTTCTTCAGGTTTACGCCAGAATCCTATAATGCCCGCTGAGCGCACCATCAACCAGGTTAAACCTACTAATACAATACCCAGTACCAAAGCCAGAAACCTTGAATACTTCGTGCCCGCATAGACACCACCATTACCTACAGGCACGGCTTCTTCAGGCGCTATAGGTAAACCATGCCGCTCAGCCATACTGCTAATTCCGATAAAATGAATAGCAGGAACACCCTCACGCAAAAAGTAACCCATCACAGTATCTACCGCAAAAGCACGGGCAGGCGCCGTACGTGACAGACCCGACGAGAACTGACTATCAATAGATGGAGGGCCCACGATAGTGGCACCGCCACCCACATTGACAAAAGCTTTGTAAGGACGGCCCCCTGAATGTTCACGAAACAGAGCAATACGATCCGCTACAGCTTCCTGATAACTTCCTGGCTCCAGCAAACGAATACCTGAAGCGCGAATAGTGTCACGTATAATCTCCACCCCTTCCGGAGACAGGTCAGCGCCCCGATCTTCAACACCACCGATAGATGCTGCCACAGGTCGGGAGCTTATAATACCCGCCTCACGCCAGGTGTTTTCCATATCTATCCACAACATACCGGGCACATTGGCGCCCCATTGTGACGACGAACCTGAAGCTATAATCACAGGTTCTGCTCCCATGGCTTCAATCGCTGTATAAACCGCCAGGTTTAACGCCGGAAAAGAGCCCGATACCGCAACCGCAACCAGATCGCCCTCTTCTACTCCAGCTTCTGCTATTAGCTTAACAGCCACAGCTGCCCAATTGGGATTGATCGTCGTCTGCTTAGACTGCAACCCACCTCGGGTAGTAGTCACATCGCTGGTCGCCACACCAATCAGGCCCGAGCGCTGAGGATCCGCTTCTGGATTAATCGGCCTGACACTGCCACGAACGGGTCTAATCACTTCAATCGCATCACGCATCTGTCGTGATGCGGCTACCATGGTTGAATAATTATCTTCAACAACAGGATCCCTTTGGGTAATATTCTCCACCGCCAACAATGCGCCAATCGACGCCACTATCAGGAACACCAGGCCCCAGGCGGGTATCTGCGAAGAGCGCCAGTAAATTTTTGTATAACGACTCATAACTATACTCTCCCTTACCAACCTGGCATTTGAAATACGCGTTGAGCCTCATAGGCATGTAACGCTTCAGGCATAATAATAATTAACGCCAACCGCACCAATACCGCGGTCACCGCTAATCCACAAAGGGTCTGTAAAACGCCCTGACGATCAAACCAGATAGCTATCAAGCCTGGGATAATATAACCCACAATGCTGGTTTCCATGACTGCCATTAACAACGGAGAATCCAGTTGAGCAACCTGGGCTTCAGCATCACCAGTCTCACCCATCATTTCAAGGTCTGCCCAGGCAACCATGCTGCCCAGAAATAAATCCAGCAAGCCTGCAATAAGGTATCCTGTTAAAATCATAATAATGGTTTGCCGACGACCATAAATCACCATATAACTGGAAACCATTCTTACAATAAAAAAAGTAGCGAGTGCAGCTACTAAAGTAACGCCTACATTGAGTGGATTCATTAACTGCAACGCCATATAACCAGGCACCACAAGACCACCAGCTGCTAAACCAAAAAACTGACTCAGTATTAAAGTAAAAAATAAACCAATGCCAATAGAAACGGCCAGAATATTAAGCGCAATCATAACTCTTCCTCTCGGGTAGCCCGGTTTTGGAAAAAGCGAGCCATTTCCTCGCCACCACCATGGATATTACACATTCCCACAACCAAAGCCCTATTACCGCATTCTGAAAAAAGCGTTTCCGTAACATCCACCATTGATGCATTCTCCATGACCACAAGTTTATTGGGATCCAATCCGTGTTTCATTGCTTTGCGCACAAACATCAAAGTTCCGGATCCTATTAACAAATACAAATCTGCAACTGGCCAGGAGGCAGCAGCTTCCGCCATTTGCTGCGAACGGTGAGGTCTGTCAGCACGACAATTAATGAGTGCTACATGAGTTCTGTCTTCACCATAGGAATTAATCATCTTGTTCCAGATACTACCGGTTGATTCAGGATCATTAGCGGCGAATGCGTTAACAAAAATAATATCCCGGCGAAAATATTCGACATGTAAAATACGCATAGCCCCGGCTTCAGGCTGCAAGCCGTACATGCCCTGCAAAGCTGCTTCGCGATTAACGCCAAGGTTTGCACAGACATGTAAAGCAAGAGCAACGTTCTCGGCGTGTTCGCTGTAATGAAAATGCTGCAAAATATCATCATCAATTTCCGCAACCTGTTGGGGCGTAATTTGATGAAGTTTGCTTCCACGATCATTACAAGAATGCTGAAACACCTTTATTAACTCCTGCTCTGCAGTGAATAACGCGCCTTTTACAGGCGTGCTGCCCGCCAAAGCCAGAGCAACATCTTCTTCCCCAGGCCCCATAACATCCAGGTGGTCAGGGCGCGCATTGGTAATAACCCCATGAGTAGAGCGCACCATTTTACGTTCAGTTAATGACTGGTAATGGGGCTGTAATGCCATGCACTCGACGATTGCGATATCGGGTTTAAACTTCGCCATTCGTTTCATCATGCGCATTTGTTCAATAATATTTGCACCACTGATGCGGAATAAGGAAAATTCACGCCCGTCAGGATCAGTAAATGCAGCCGCTGACCCTGTTGTTTTTGCACAGACTCGTTTACCTCCGCCCCGTAAACCCGCCGCAATTAAGCGAGTCACACTGGTTTTACCTCGTGTACCATTTACATGAATACGCACAGGAATTTGACTAACAACTTTTCTATGTCGCCAGGCTTCAAATATTCCAGCAAAAACTAAAAAAAACCAGAGCACGGCAACAACAACCAACATTTCAGGAACAGGCACCGTTTAACTCCTAATAGTGTTATTTAAAATCAGCCCTACTTATAAACCTAAACGTAAAGAAGCTAAAGCCTATAACCTTAACTTTACTTAGTTTTTAATAGCACAAAAAAATGGGGTCAGGGCTAAAAGTAACCATTTTAAAGTGGTTACTTTTAGCCCTGACCCCATTCTATTTACTCTTTAATAATTATATTCTATTCGTAATACTGAACACCGAGTTGAATTCGATCACGACCATTTTCCAGCCGCCATTTATTTGTATCCCGCAAAGAATATACACAACCACAATATTCCTGCTGATAAAAACGTTCACGTTTAGAGATTTCAACCATGCGCGCAGCTCCACCTTGCTTACGCCAGTTGAAGGTCCAGTAATGCATGCCTTCATAAGGTGCTACAGCACGCTGACCGCAGTCGTTGATCTGTTCCATATTCTTCCAGCGCGAAATCCCCAGACAACTGGTAATAGTGTCAAAGCCGTGCTCGTATGCATACAACGCGGTACGTTCAAAGCGCATATCAAAACACTCCGTACAACGCTCTCCGCGCTCTGGTTCCCATTCCAGGCCTTTAACCCGTTCAAACCAGTTTTTACTATCGTAATCGGCATCGATAAAAGGAACACCCAGCTTTTCTGCAAAACGAATATTCTCTTCCTTACGCAACTGGTATTCTTTTTCAGGGTGAATATTCGGATTATAAAAGAAGATGGTAAATTTAATCCCGGCATCTGCCATGCGTTCCATCACTTCGCCTGAACAAGGTGCACAACAGGAGTGTAAAAGCACATGATCGGAACCAGTCGGGGTTTCAAGAACAACGGTTTCCATAGATGATTTAGCCATATTAACTATCCTGCCTGAGAATAAAACAGCACACTATAACAACAAATAAGAGGCTGGCAAGGTCGCAAAAGGGTTAAAAGCGCCTTCCGTAGGGCTTTGTGTAAAACGAACTCGCACTGTGCAATCAGCCCGAATGCGTCCAGTGGTATAAATGTTTTCCTCACTCAGGCTGCCATTGCAACCGGAAACAGTATCCACTGTAAAATCCGGACCCGGGGTAATCTCGAAATCCACCTGTTGATTACGCCTCACTTCTATACTGCGTGGTGCCACATCACCTTCTGGCCCAACTACAGTGCTAACCACGAAGTATTCTGGCGGCACCAGATCTTCACGCTCAAAACCACAGGCAACAAGATGTATTGCCAAAAAGGTGCAAACGAATATATAGGTTTTCTTATGCATGATTATCTTATTTGCGGTCAGAGCCGAATTTCCCAGGCCACCTGGGTGGAACTTTCCACCAGGTTAACAACACCAGGGCCGCGAAACTTAAGTATATAAGGGTGAAAATCCAGCCAGGTAAATCATAATACAGAAACTGAGAGACCCAATAATCAATAAAAGAGCGATCATAACCGGCCTGTCCTGCTGCGCTCCTCAGATCCATTTCCCAGTAAGTCAACGGACAGTATCTGCCACGTAAAGCCTGAATGACAATCACCGCAATAATGCACAGATGTGTAGCTCTGAACCAGAAATTACGTATCCATTCCCAGTTTTTCGCCCAACCTATGCACACTAGCACAACAGCAATAAGTACAAAAAGAACCACAGCCGCATGCGCCAGCATCACGATATCGGCCAGTAAACCAGGCGCAGGCACTCGCTCATACCAAGGATTACTCATTCTTTTACTCTAGCAAATACTGCGACGGACACAATGAAAAAGGGCAAGCCTTACGGCTTGCCCTTTGAATTCTTTGCATTACAGGAGCCTGAAGCTAACCTGAATTGCTAAGCTGATGCGTAGATTATAGAGCTACGATGTTCTCAGCTTGTGGGCCTTTTTGGCCTTGAGTTACAGTGAACTCAACTTTTTGGCCTTCAGCTAAGGTTTTGAAACCTGAGCTAGAAATAGCGCTGAAATGAGCGAATACATCTGGACCGCCTTCGCGCTCGATGAAACCAAAGCCTTTAGACTCGTTGAACCACTTAACTGTACCAGTAACTGTATTAGACATAATAATAATCCTGAAATTTAAAATTTAAACGTGCCTCGTAGAGGCGATAGTGCGGGCAAAAAATAACTAAAACTTAAAACTACAGGACGATGAAATTACGAATAATATGGCAACGAATTGGAGTATCTAAATAAATATTTTTCTTTCCGACGCCCTGAAGTCTACTCCTCCTGCACCTAATGTCAAACATATTAATCAGTTATTTAGTAAATGCTCCCTGATCATACGTGTTCGTCGGTCGTGGACTTCAGATCGGTCCATAAAAGGATGACCAAAATCAGCTCCTTGATAGATACGCGCACCGAGCTCCTCTGCTCGGTCTCTTAATGGCGCTGTCATAGAGTCTCTTAGCACTGAATCTCTGTCACCGGTAATGATCATTAATCTATCTGCTGTATCCGGCGACAGGTGGCGAATGGGGTCTACAGATTCCGGACAGCCATGGTCAGACAATGTGGATGGGCTGGAATCTATCACCGCGGCGTCAAAATCCACTCCCGCGCCGATAGCGTTCATCATCACGATGCCACCAAAAGAGATACCATAAAGTAAAGCTCGCTCATATTCAGTGCTCAGCTGGTTAATCATCTCCTGGTAGTCTTTAAGTATAGCTTTCAATCGACGCCGACCATCAGAGTCAGCATAACCACGGTAGTCGTAAACATAGACATCATAACCCGCTTCAGCGTACTCACTCAGCGCTATAATCATGTCATCACTGACCATAGCATTCCCCATAGCAGCTAATAAGTAGCCTTCAGGCTCTCCGTTTGCCTGATATTTATAACCCCGCATGATCTTGCCGTCTCCGGCTCTGAATTCAGTAGTTTCGATTTGCGGATGGCGAATTACCTGCTGAGGATCGCGATCGGGTGCATTCATGCTCCATACCTGAAACATAAAACGTTCTTTTAATGCGCCACAAAGCGTAATTTCGCGATTGTCATTTGCCATCAAATCAGTACTCAACAGTAAAGACGCTAATATTGTCACCCAGGCTAACTGCTTCATAAAGACCTCCCTATCTGTTAAAGCATAGCTTACTCAGAGGCGTTGCAAAGTACGTAGCCGTACCTCCACCTGAACCTCTATATGCTGAAGTTCGGCTGCCAGGGCACGCCCTGCGGCGCTGGCGCGAAAAAGATGAGGAGTCATAAGCAGCAGGTCTGCAATTTGTTGTCCATCCGTGAGCCGTATCATGTAACTGATGGTTTCAATTGATTGCGTTGCGAAACCGGGAGGGTCGGTTTTTTCTTCAACACACTGGCTCTTAACTTGAGGATAGATGATTTCACGAAGCTGGCGCAGATGCTCTGGGCCAGGGTCCAGCATATATAGATGGCCGCCAGGTTTAAGTACCCGGGCAAACTCGGCATATACCGGAAAACCAAATACTGAAAACAGGCAGTCTACCGATTCGTTCTGCACCGGTAAACGCGCGTTACTGCCTACCACCCAACTTGGCCCTTTATCCTGCTTTGCAGCGCTAATTATCGCCGCTTTAGAAATATCCAGCCCCAGCATTTGTATAGATTTAGTCGTATTCAGGGAGGACAACACCCGTAAATAGTAGCCTTCTCCACAACCGGCATCCAGGCAGGCTAATTCATGGTGAGGGGAAGTTAATACAGCCTTAGCCAGAGTGTCAGCGACTGGCTGATAAAAGCCACTATTGAGAAAGCGGCGGCGAGCTGCAATCATTTCTTTGCTATCGCCGGGGTCGCGGGAGCGCTTTTGTTGTACGGGCAATAAATGTACATAACCCTGGCGGGCCTGATCAAAGCAATGATTATCGGGGCAGCGCCAGCTCTTATCCTGCAACTGCAAAGGCTTGCCGTCTATAGGGCAAGCAAGCCTGGTAAAACCAGCGTTAACCATAGCTTCAGTCCCAGATATGCCCATGTCGACGCCACCATTCGCGGGCAATGACTCTGTTTTCGTAATTATATCCTTCGTCCAACACAGTACCCAGACGAATATACTCGCCATTGGTTCGCCAGGTAATATCACCATCCTGAGTAGCCAGCTGCAATGCATACAGGGCCAGCATCACTTCATAAGGGTCGCGTGAGTTCAGCCGCTGCATAAGATGAGGGACGGCTGGCTTTCCTATCCAACCCAGGGCTTCAGCAGCGATATACCAGGTTTTCGGGTGTTCTTCCCCTCCATAGGTATCGGTATAGTCCCGATCTGGTAACTTAGAAATATAATACTTAATATCCTCTTCAATACTCTCAGCTGAGCGACGTGAAGATATCTCTGATCCCGCGCCCGTAGTACGTGTTGCGCCTGTTCCTGCTGAATCGGAGTCAAATTGAGCGCAGCCGGCAAGCAACAGAAAACAGGGAATCAAATAGGGCAAAAATTTCAAAGCTCGATCCTCAATGATACATATTCAACCTGAAGAGTCTGCTTATAATGCGTGCCGATTGCAAGAGCCTTAGGCAATGATATACTTGCCAACGCTATTTACCGATGTTGAAAGGCACACCATGAGAATTGTTATCCGCTACTTCTTTCGTACACTACGTCTGATTCTGACCCCAGTCATGCTGATTAGTGAAAAACTAACCACCCCCAAACCCATCCAGCGCGCTACGCAAGCGCAGGCTGCTATTGATAAAGCCTGTGAAGACCTGGCTCTTTATCAATTCCGCGCCTGCCCTTTTTGCATAAAGGTCCGCAAAGAGATGTCACGACTGGCGCTGCCGATAGAAATTCGTGATGCGCAACTGGATCCTGAACATAAGGCAGATTTAATCGCCGGCGGTGGCCGCGGCAAAGTGCCCTGCCTGCGTATTGGCAAAGAAGATCCTCAGGCAACCTGGATGTACGAGTCCGACGATATTATTCAATGGCTGCAAAAAGAATTTCCTGCTGAATCCCCTGCTGAATAAATAACAGCTCTTTTTGTTGTCTGTTTACGTATGTAATAAGCAGACAACAAAACAGGAGTTCCCCATGACCAGATTCATTCAGTGCAGTTTATTTATCCTCTGCTCATTCTCTTTACTCATCAGCACCGCCAGTGCAAACAGCCCGTATCCCCGATCCGCTGCTGAATTTAATAAACCCAGCGACTCTGAACTGCGTGAGATACTGACACCGATGCAGTATCGGGTGACCCAGAACGCCAGCACCGAGCCTGCTTTTGACAATACCTATCATGACAATCAAAGAGTCGGCATATATGTAGATATCGTCAGTGGCGAGCCCTTATTTTCTTCCCGTGACCAGTTCGACTCCGGCACCGGCTGGCCCAGCTTCACCCGTCCCATAAAAAGGGAAGTGGTTAGCGAACGCGAAGAACGGCACTGGTTATTCAGCACCCGGACTGAGGTCAGAAGCCGCATTGCAGATTCTCATCTCGGCCATGTGTTTGCCGATGGCCCACCACCAACCGGGTTACGCTACTGCATGAACTCAGCTGCCCTGCGCTTTATTGCCAAAGAAGATATGCAGGAGCAGGGATATGGTGATTATCTTAACTACCTGGGAAAACCAGATGACTAAGCCGACGAAGCGCCATCAATTTTGACATCGTCACCGTTCAGGAAAATAGCTTCTGGCGCTGTCAGATTCAATACCACGTCCGCCACCTCAGACGGCTGAGCAATACGCCCCATCGGGCTGTCAGCGCCGGCCCCTTCCAGGCTATCCACACCCATAAAACGCTTCAGTAATTCGGTATCAACACCACCCGGGGAAACACTGATCACCCGAATGCCATTTCCCGCCTCTCGCGCGGCAGCCGAGCGGGTAAAACCGATCACCGCATGTTTAGAAGCCGCATAAGCGCCGGCAAAGCTGGATCCGCGGTGAGATAACATAGACCCTGTGTTAACAATAACGCCCCCTTTCTCGCGCATTGCGGGTATTTCATAACGCAAAGCAAAATAAACACCGTCAGCATTGGTGCGCATCACATCCTGGTAACCATTCTCACCAACGACACTGATCTCATCTAGCCCGCCCCGAGGCCCTTCTATACCTGCGTTATTAAATGCAATATCAAGACCACCATAAGTTTCTATGCATTGCTGCACAAACTGGCTCATCTGTTCCTGTTCACGAACATCCGCGCGCATATAGGTAGCTTCCCCACCGTCCTCACGTATATCCTTTTGTACCTGTTTGCCCAGCTCCTCGCGGCGGCCACAAAAAAACACCCGGGCGCCCTGCCGCGCATAAGCATGTGCAGTAGCTTCGCCAATGCCCGAAGTGGCCCCGGTAATCAGCACTACTTTACCCTGATATCGCTTTGTCGGTTTGTTCTCTGCAGCATCCCCAGCAGCAAAAGAAGAAGCCGCCAGGGTCCCACCCAGCGCACTGGCACCAAGTGCCAAACCGGCTGCTCCCGCGGCTCCGCGCGTGATAAAGTCTCTGCGCCCTTTATTCAAAGTTGCCGACATTACTGGGGGATTCGCTTTTTCATTATCACTCATAATCAACTCCTATGGATTCATTTCCGCACTGTTCCGCCAATGCGTATTAGGCTTGTAAATGTGCATGCAATCTGCAGCTTTCCAGCTATTGTTTTGAGAGAAAATCTCTTTTACAGCTGAGGCATACTATGCAACCTACCCTTGAAAACCGTTTTTTCCTGCTGCTTCTGGCGACCATATCTATTGCATTCATGTTGCTGCTGATGCCTTTCTGGGGCGCCATCTTCTGGTCCATTGCCGTCAGTATTCTGTTTTACCCGTTATATCAATGGATAGAAGATAAAACAGGAGGTCGATCCTCCCTCGCCGCTGTCATCACCTTATTATGTTGCGTACTCATAATCTTGTTACCACTCACTTTAGTCAGTCTGCAAATTTTTCAGCAAGCGGCTTCTTTATACGAAGCCTTTGAAGAAGGTGAAATCAAACCTGCCGATATTTATGAAAATGTTAGTCAGGCCCTGCCTTTTATTCCAGATATGCTACAGCAGATGGGGATCAATATTGACAATATCGGTGAAAATATCGCCAGCGCAGCCTCAGCTTCCAGTCAGTATCTGGCTGAGGAAGCCTTTAAGTTTGGTCGGGGAACTATGAATTTAATCATCAGCATATTGCTGATGCTTTACCTCACGTTTTTTTTACTACGGGATGGTAAGTGGCTGGCCGACCTTATTTCCAAAGCCATACCTCTGGAGAAAAAGCGTGAAGATAATTTATCCAGCCGCTTTGTTAATGTCACCCGGGCAACAATAAAAGGCAGCGTGATCGTGGCCGTTATTGAAGGTGCACTGGGTGGTTTTATCTTTGCTATCCTGGGTATTCCCGGCGCGTTTTTATGGGGCGTTGTGATGGGACTGCTCTCTCTGGTCCCTGCTATCGGAGCCTTTCTCATCTGGGTACCCGTTGCTATCTATCTGTTTGTCACCGGTGACTGGGGCAAAGGGCTCATTCTGACTGTCTTCGGCACTGTGGTTATCGGCCTGACTGACAATATATTGCGCCCTATTCTGGTCGGCCGCAATATACGTCTGCCCGACTACTTAGTACTTTTCTCAATTTTAGGTGGTATAGTTATTTTTGGTGTCCATGGTTTAGTAATAGGCCCTATTCTGGCTGCACTTTTTGTAACTATATGGGGCATTTTCATGAAGGATTTTGATAAAAACGAAAAAGCCTGAATAAAATCAGGTATAAAAAAACGCTACCAGAGGTAGCGTTTTTTTTACTCTATCCAAAGGCTAAAAGAGTAGAATCAGCAACAGGATAAGCGGGATTGGTACACCTAAAAAGTATAATAATAAAAACTTCATTCTATATCTCCTTAATTCTCTGTTAATGAATCACGCTGACGACCACCAAAAGTAGCCATCAAGCTAGCGAAGAAAGCGCCTATCAATAATGCCAGGAACATCCATAACGCGGTCCGTGCAGCTGCACTACGAGCATCATCAAGGGCCTCTAACGCGGCTTCTGCCTGTTCCTCAGCGCGATTGTATATGTCACTTACACGCTGTCCGGCCTGCTGCTGGCTTAACTCAGTATGGCGCGCTACCAGATTGGCAAGATATTGTTGGTCATCCTGAATTAATTCACCTTCACGCAAACTGCGGACCACAATAGTTGTGACCTCACCCCGGACTTCTTCGCCAGGCCGCTGCTCAGCATCCTGGCCACGCAACAACGCATCAATATAATAATCCGGAGAATCAAAAGCCTCTTCGACTGAACGCTCGAGCGCAGGACCTGCAGCCTCAGTTAACTCGGCGCCCGCTTTGGCACCACTGCTTAACAGGCTATGGATACTACCCGCCATAAATATAACGACGACCAGGGTGGAAACTGACCAGGTAATCAAACCATGCGCGGTATCCCGAAAATAAACTTCATCGTTATTTATACCCGGCCATTTTACACGCAGTCGCCCAGCTAAATACCCGCCTAAACCAGAAGCAGCCAGCTGGATAACGATTACCCATATAATAGTTGAAACCCCTAGGGTTTCTGCACTGGCCCCGGAATCAGTCCAGGGCGATACTGCCGTCAGCCCAAAACCAAACCCCAGCATTAATAAAATAAATGACAGTGCTGAAGCACAAGCCGCACCTGCAAATACAGCGCCCCAGGAGACGGCTCCCGTATTGTTGGAAGATAAAGTTGGCATATATTTTCCTTAATCTGAATATGAAGTTAAAATGCTTTCACTTTTGAGCATAGACCAGGCATATAAGGGCTGCCTGTAAGTGCTGTGTAAAGGTGAGTGTTTACCAACCGCTTTTCTTTGCCTGCTTTGAAAACTCAACTATAAGATAGGTACGGATAAATATTTTCCGCATAAACACACAGTCAGGAGTACAACATGACAAGTATTAAGGAAGTTGCAGAAAACGCCCACAAAGGCATCGACCATGCGGCTGACGCTGCGATTAGTGCCAATGCAAGCATCCATCACAAAGGACAGCAGGTGAAAGCAACTCAGGAAGAATGGGTACAGGAGATCAAAAGTTACGTGCAAAAGAACCCAACAACCTCTATCGGTGTAGCCGTGGCTTCAGGTTTCATTCTGGGCTGGATGTTACGCCGCCGCTGAGTCAATAACCTTTACCGACTCCCATAATGGCATCACGATTGACTCTGGATGCCCGCTTTATCTGCAACAAACCCGCTACCAGCGGAACCTGAAAATCAGTGTCTGTGACCTGGCATGAAAGTAGCTCACAGGCACTGCAACGTTGCATCCTTCTAAAAACCGCTCAATTATAACTTTCACTGATCCAAATCCCCAATCAAAAACGTAACTGTATCCTGAGTTTTCGAAAAAATTGAAGTGTACATATACCAGCTGTAGTTACCAAGGGGTATGGGATGTCGAAGCAATCCTCTTATGAAATGCTGACCTCTATGGTGTGGCAACTACAAAGTACCCTCGACCACGTCGGGGCCTATGTATTTACAAAAGATCTGGAAGGCCAGTACACCTATGTTAACAGCATGGTGTGCGAGCTATTCGATCTACCCGCCGAAGCTATTATTGGTAAAACCGATGATAGCTTCTTTGATATGGATGAGTCCCAACAGCTTATTGAAAATGATCAGCGTGTCATTCAGCAGGGTATCAATATTGAAGGCGAAGAGCGCCACGTCCTTCAAGGTAGCGGCCGCATACGCTACTACTGGAGCGTCAAAGTTCCTTTACGCAATCCTGGTGGCAAAATTGTAGGTATGTGTGGTATTTCTACGGATATTACCGAACGTCGCGCCATGGAAAAACAGATGCGCGAACAAAAAGAATTGCTGGATACTGTACTCAATAACGCCGATGCTAATATCTTCATGAAGAATCACCAAAGCCGCTACCTCTATGCCAATCAGAATACAGCCCAGCTTTTTGGTTTGTCACAACAAGAGCTGATAGGGAAAACTGACTTTGAGCTGATGCCAGCAGAACAGGCAGAAAAGTTTGTTCAGTATGATCGCCAGGTTCTGAACTCAGGTGAAAAAACAAAAACTGAAGAAACGGTCATTGGCCACGACGGCGTCACACGCCATTATTGGACCATTAAAATTCCCTTAAAAAAAGAAATAGAAGAACCCGCTTTCATTGGTATAGCCACCGATATCAGCGATTTAGTCGAACTGCGCGAAAAATTTAAGTTACTGGCTCATACCGATGCACTTACCGGTATATATAACCGCCGCTTCCTGTTTGAAAATGCAGAACGTGAGCTGAAACGAGCTAAACGAACGAAAAAAAGCTTTTCAGTCATCATTATTGATATTGATCATTTTAAAAAATTTAATGACAGTTTTGGCCATGCTCAGGGCGACAGTGTGATTAAATCCGTCGTGGAAGCCTGTCAGCAAGTGGTGCGTGAAACTGATTTATTAGGCCGCATCGGCGGCGATGAGTTCGTTATCGTAACCCCCGAATGTGGAAGCCATGCAGCCTTAAAAGTCATCCATCGTCTGCAGGAGAAAATAAACTCTTTGCAGTTTAACTGGGCAGAAGGTAAATCGCTAAAACTCACACTCAGTATTGGTCTTGCTGTGTATAATGGGACTGAAACTTTCGATCAAATACTGGCCCGGGCCGATCGGGCACTGTATAAGGTTAAAAAGAACAACAGAAATGGTGTGGAGATGGCCGAATAAATGACCTGTCAACAGTCAACAGCACCCTGCCCATGCGGTAGCGGCAAGCCTTATAGTAGCTGCTGTCAACGCTACCACCAAGACCATGCAATACCCGCTTCACCAGAAGCCCTGATGCGTTCACGTTACACCGCTTTTGCCCTGAAGCTTGCTGACTACCTGATAACAAGCTGGCATCCCAGTAGCTGCCCGGCTGACCTGGATCTGGATAATTCACCGACATGGTTACAATTGCAGGTGCTGTCTTCGTCGCAACACGGCGATGAAGGAAAAGTTCACTTTCGGGCACTGCACACTGAGGGCAAGGGGATAGGTTTTCTCGAAGAACATTCAACATTTGTAAGAGAAGGCCAGCGCTGGTACTACCTGAGTGGCGAAACCACTCAGGGGAGGCTGACCTGAAGGACTTACAACGGCGTATGCTGATTCAGAATCAATTGTAACTTATCGTCTTCAAGCACGTACGTACTGCTAATCAAGGCTGCATAATCACCTTTATCTGCATGCTGCGCTGTAAGCCGGTAAATAAAAACAGCCACCTTATCAGATAACATTAACGCCCGTTCATTCTCAATCTTAAAGCCCTCCCAGGGCTCAGCTGTAATAGATTCAAGAATCTCTTTCTTACCCGCCAGGCGCTTATCGCCCGGACGCAGCATAACTGCATCATCATGCAAAATATCACTAAAAAACTGATGGCTTGTTTCGCTGTCAGTAGACAACGCTTGCCACCCTTCTTTTTCCAGTTTAATAATTTCTTTAATCATCTTAGCTCCTCCTGAGTCCAGTCAGAATGAAAGACGCCTGTTAAGTAAAGCACAGAAGCAGTATTTCTTCTAATCTCCCTGCAGCGTCAGTACCAGACTTCGACTACCTCCCCGGTTGCGATGTTCGCACAGATAAATACCCTGCCAGGTACCCAGGTTCAAACGCCCCTCGGTTACCGGAATGCTCAGGCTGGAGCCCAGAATGCTGCTTTTTAAGTGGGCGGGCATATCGTCCGGCCCTTCGAACGTATGCTCATAATAAGGTTCGTTTTCAGGCACCGCATGGCTAAAAAAGCGTTCAAAGTCGCCTCTTACCGTAGCATCCGCATTTTCGTTAATAGTTAATGAAGCTGAAGTATGTTGAATAAACACCTGCAGCAGGCCCACCTTTACTGCAGCCAGCTGCTCCAAGGCCCCCTCAACCTCTGAAGTAATCAGGTGAAAGCCCCGCGGTCTAGCGTCCAATTGAATCTGCGTCTGGTACCAGCTCATAAAAGTCCTCGTTTATATAATGTGATCAGCCATTTATCACTTATTTTGTCCGTTTATCATTTTATTTTAACAAAGGTCGATAATTTCTAATATGATGCAATTTAAACCAACAGGAGAAACCCTATGTTTGAACATCTTGCAATAATAGAAAAATTCAGTCAGATGAACCTGTTCTTAGTGATTCTGTTTGTGCCTTTGTTTCTGGCTGTGTACTTTATACCGGGCATACTGGCTATCTTCTTTAATCGCCGGCATGTTAAAAAGATATGGCTGGCTAACATTCCTGCGGGCCTTTCATTTATCGCCTGGGGCGCCCTTATTGTCTGGGCAGTCACCGGAAAACGCAAAGTCAGTGCCGACAGTAAAACAATCCCTGAATAATGCAAACAGATAATATCAAAGCCTTCTGGCGTTACAGCCTATACAGTTCGAAAGGTTATAAAATTGCCCAGGCGGGTGCTTTTATAGCCTTTATCAGTTTCTTTATTCTGTATGCCATTCCCTTCTTTGACATCAACAAGCCGTTGATAGCTTTGGCTTTTATCAGCCGCTCTTTACTTGAAGCCACTGTTTTTATTCTGCTTAGCCACTTTATTTTACGCTCTACATTTAAACTTTTCCTACTTCAGCAACAGTTTCGCGCCCGCCACTTCTTTATTTGCCTGTTTATGCTCACTCTGAGCAGCCTGATAATGACTGTGGTGTCCATAGGCATTAACTTGCTGCCATTGTTTCAGCTCACCGACATGAGTTCTATTGTGTATCAGGAAGTAGAGAGTACTCAGGGTTTGCATATTAGTTTTAATCTTCCCACCCTGCTGCTGATGTTCTTCTCCATGTACTTTTTCATGTTCATTGTATGGAGCTCAGCCTATGGTTTCTCGGCCATGCTCAAAGCCCGTAAACATCTGCAGCAACAGGTTCAGGAAGCCCGTATTCAACAACTCACCAATCAGTTAAGCCCGCATTTTTTATTTAACGCCTTTAATAGCATCCGCGCCCTCATCTATGAAGACCAGGACAAAGCGGCGCAAACCGTTACCGAGCTTTCTGAGCTGTTTCGTTTCCATTTACAGGCGCACTTAAGGCCCACTTCATCTCTTGCAGAGGAGTGGCAAATCAGCCAGAAATACCTGGAAATTGAAAAAGTGCGCCTGGAACAACGTCTGAACATCCAGGTCCATATTGCGTCTGACTTGTGGCAACAAAAATTGCCGACTTTAAGCCTGCTTACTCTGCTCGAAAATGCCATCAAACACGGTATAAGCCCCAGCAGCGAAGCAGGCCTGATAACCATTGAAGCCAGTCGTCAGGATAAACACTGGCGACTGGAACTATGCAATAGTGTCACGACAGGCAGCCAACAACCCGGTACCACAACAGGACTGAAGAACATAAAAAAATCGCTGCAACTGATGTATGGCGAAGGCATGAATTTGTGTTACGAAAAACAAAAAGAACGTTTTTGCGTCTGGCTGGAGTTACCCTATGTTCAAAACACTGATCGTTGATGACGAACGCCTGGCGCGTACTGAACTTAAACGTCTGCTGAAAGCTCACCCACAGTGTCAGCTGGTGGCAGAAGCTGCCAGCGCCAGCGAAGCCATCAACATATTATCTGAAGAAACAATCGACCTGGTGTTTCTGGATATTCAGATGCCAGAAGTAACCGGCCTGGAGCTAGCCGAACAGATACCGAGCCAGATACAGTTCGTGTTTTGCACCGCGTATAATAGCTTCGCTCTGGATGCCTTCTCACTGAACGCGGTCGACTATTTGCTCAAGCCAGTCGCGGCAGAGCGTCTGACCAGCACCATACAGCGTTTAAGGCCACCGCAGCATTCCAGCCAACCCGCCTACCTGCCCGATGATCATGGTTTATTGCTCAAGTTTGCTGACATTAACCGTATCGTCAGGCTGCATGAAATATCGCGTTTTGAAAGCATTGGCAATCATGCCGCTGTCTATACGCCTTATGGCAAAAGCTTCATTCACAGTTCGCTGGCAAAGATTGAGCAAAAACTGAATCCAGCGCATTTTTTTAAAGCCAGCCGCGGCGATATCATACGCATTGACGCCATCGCTCATATTGAACCGACCATGCAAAGTGGCTCGCTTATTGCTATTTTGACGGATAAGCAGCAAGTCGATGTCAGCCGCCGTCAGGCCAAAGCACTTAAAACCCGCTTTAGTGGTCTGTAGCGAATAGCGCTTTCAAACGTTGTATATCGGCTTCTTGCCAGCCTTCAGGTTCAGTTAGCGCCAGCCAGGCATCAATATAATGCTCAGCGGCGTATTCATGTCCATAACCGGGTGGCGAGGTGCCCGCCGCCAGATCCGCTGCTAGCTGTAAACCTGTGACTATTGGGAACCAACGCAAATCAGGAGACACATCAGGGCCTCGCGGCTCACGCATCCAGTCCGGTTCGCGGTAAAAAGCCTGGGGCTCAAAAAAAGTTACGGGGTCGCTGGCATATTGCAGGTAGGCAATACGGAAACTGCCCCACTCGCTACGGGCACGCTGCAGGCCCTGATATTGATTCATAAAACGCACTACAGATTCATCACGAAAACGTGGCAACCAGGCCGCTGAACCGGCCTCCCGCCGTGCCGTCACATTGCGCCAGGTTTCGCTGCGAAACGGAGGTCCACTCCACAGTGCGCCGTGAAAAGGATCGTCAATTACATCATAGAAATCAAAAGAACGGTCTGAATTCAAAGCTCCCAGACTCAAGCCATGCAAATACAAACGGGGTCGCTCATCCGTGGGCAGGTCACTCCAGTAAGTGTAGACAGCCTGAAACAGGGCGCGGGCCGTCTCTACGCCGTAATCCCCCTCCAGCACCAGCGACAGTGGGCTGGGCAAATATGAATACTGTGCTGTCACACTGGCAATATCGCCTCTTTGCAAGTATTCCAGCGTATTAATAGCTGCAGGATCGACCCAGCCGGTACCAGTCGGCGTGATTAAAACAAGTGTTGAACGCTGAAAAGCGTCCACCCTCAGCAATTCCTGCAATGCAAATTGAGCACGCTCTTCAGGGGTTTCCGCCGAATTGACACCCACATATACCCGTATAGGTTCAAACGCCTGATCATCACCGGTGAAATCACTAATGTCTTCTTGCGAAGGCCCTCTGACCACAAATCGACGTCCATGACGCCCCAAACCCTGCCAGTCAATTAAAGAAGCTTCACTGCCCGTTTTCAGTGCGTCGCCGGGCTGCTCAACTTCAGGTTCCAGTAATAAGTCCACTTCCTGATAAGTGCGATCAGCAGTGCGTAAAGCAAAAGAGAAGAACACTCCGTCGATAACAGACCAGAATACGAAAAACGCAATAATAAGGCCGCCCATATGGGACACTCGGGAAGGAATAAAGCGCTGCAACTTAGCCGCCAGAAACAAAAAAGTACGGCGAAACAGTTTAGCCATCAAGAGTATCGCGAAAAAGACCAGCAGAGCCACCAAACCAACTAACAAGGCTCTTACCCGAACATCATCTTCCATGCCCATGAGTAAACGCACTGAGTTCTGCCAGGTGCTCGCCTGCCATAAAAATGCGAAAGCAATAGCCGCACATAAAACACCAGCTATCAGGTGCACATAACGTTGCGCCTGAGCGGTCGGTAGCGGCAGCTGCAGGTAGCCCCATAACCAACGCAGAAAGACACCAACGCCATAACCAGCGGCCAGTGAGAAACCGGAGATCAGTCCTTGTACCAGGTCAGTGCGGGGTAATAATGTTGGCGTTAACGAAAGCGCGAAGAAGAAAATACCCACTAACCAACCCGTGGTACAAAAGAAGCTAGATTTTTGCATGCAACAGGACCCGTTGGTGAGTTTTATGCGTTCAAGATACAAAGGTTTCATCGGCATCACAAGCTACGCAAAAATTAAACTTGTACTAGAGCGCTCAATTGTTATATTTAAGTTACTTTTATAAGGCGCGTTTATGTGGATTATCCTGTTTTTTCTATTCAGTTTCATTGCCCCTGCTGAGTCTGCTAGCAATTCCGAATCAGCACCTCAAATCGTCAGATACCCGGCAGGTGAAAGCCCTCAGGATGCACGTCAAGAATACATTTATGATGTGCTTAAACTGGCTTTGCACCTGACAGAAAAAGAATTTGGCCCCTATGTATTAAAAGCCGAAGGTTTTGAGATGGTGCAGGAACGTCTGATTGCAGAACTGGCTGCGCAACGAACTATTGATGTAGTCCCTCTGCCCGCTCTGGAAAAGGGTTATACCGGACTGCAACCGATTCAGATTCCAATACGCCAGGGCTTACTTGGCTGGCGGTTACTGCTCATTCGCTGTGACGAACAGGTTCATTTTAATGATTTTGTTAACCTCCAGGATCTGAATCACAAGCAGGCAGGCTACAGCCTGAACTGGGGCGACCTGCCGGTCAGCGAATTCAACTTCGAACAACTGGCCAGCATTAGTGGTTATGAAGCTCTTTTTCAGATGTTAAGTACCGGGCGCTTTGACTTTATTCACCGCGGGCTGCATGAGGTCATAGCTGAGGCCGCGACCTTTACCTCACAATATCCCAATCTGTGTGTGGAGAAAAACCTGATACTTCAGTATCCGCTACCAGAGTATCTGTACCTTAATGAAGACGACGAGGTGCTTGCTGAACGTTTGCAAACTGGCTTAGAAAAAGCGGTTTCCAGTGGTCGCCTGCGCGCTTTAGCACTGAATGCCTATCAGGATATATTCAATCATTTCGATATTCACAATCGACGCCTTATTCAACTGCACAATCCGATGCCAATTGATAAGAGTAAGGTCGATAACAAGGACTATTGGATTCACCCGTCGCTATTACTTAATCATCATTAGTTAGTAGCGGCTTGCGAAAAAACAGTACTGACTATAAGGTATCGGAAATTAAAACGGGAACTCACATCAACATGCTTGCTCGCTGGCTAGGCTATCTGACTGTCATTTTCACCCTTACCCTCCCCGGACTCGCTTTATCTGCAGATTCGGACCTGGCTCAACGCCTGCAGAACCTGCAACAGCTGCACACAGAGCTGGCTCAGGATCGTGCCGATTTAAGCGAAGAATACAGGGTCTTAGCTGGCAATCAATTATTGCATCAAGTACTGCAGGAACAACGTAGTCAGTTACCGCAACTGGAAACCGAGGATGTCAGTCAACGATTGGCAGAGCTTCGCTTAAACTACTTCCAGCTACAAAGAGAACAACGCCAGCCGGGTCTATCTTTGCAACAACGTCAACAACTGCAGCAGGAACAGCAGGAACTAGGCGAGATAATTGAACAGCTGGTAGAACTCACCCGAGCCCAGTATTTATTAGCCGCAGACATAGCCGCTTTTCAGCAGCAACTGGATGAGTATCTGTTCTGGACACCCAGCAATCCGCCAATGAACGCGGACTGGTGGCGTCAGTTCCCGCAAAGAGCTCTGCAGCAAACTCAGCGTATCAGCAGCGAAATTACCACTATTCCTGCATCGATATCGCTTACGCTGACCCCCATTTCACTGCTACTGGCACTGTTATTAATATTGCTCATCGCCAGGCGCCGACGCATTAAAGCGCTTATAACCCTGTATGATACACGGATAAAAAAATCCGATGATCCTCCTCCGCCATGGATTATCCCGGCGGGGCTGGCTTTAAACGCGCTACTGGTGCTCCCTTTTTCATTGTCACTGTTACTGCTGGGCGAATTTATCAGTCACCGGGAAGCGGCAGGTATCAACCTGGGAGCGGGCTTTACCGCCGTTGCGCTGGCCTGGTTTATGGTGGCTTTTCTACGTAAATTAGTAAAACCCAGCGGTTTTGCTGAGCTTTATTTTAACTGGTCAACTGAGCGGTGTGACATATTACGCCGCTATCTCACTTACCTGGCCTATGGTCTGTTGCCAACCAGTTTTGTACTGGCTTTTACGACTCAACAGGAACTACAGATTTCCACTGACGTACTCGGCATGCTGATACTCAGCCTGGCCTCTGTCTACCTGATAGGTACTACCATCTATCTGCTGCGGGCATTGCCTCCTATGTATCATTCAACCTTCTGGCATCGTCTGATAGGCCTGGCCCTGTTGCTTTTACCCATCAGTCTGTTATTTATTTTAACCAGTGGTTATTACTACACAGCGCTCAAGCTCAGCGGTTATTACCTGGCTACCTTTTATATTGTGATTTTGTGGCTTATCACCGAAGCTAGTGTAGAGCGCTGGATGCAGTTTTCTTATGAACGCATGCGTCGTGATATCTCTGATGCGTCGACAGATGAACCCGCTACACTCGAGTTAATTGAAGAAAGCCAGACTCAAAACAGCAGTCAACAAGCTGAAATTGATCCTGATAAAGCGCAACAACAGTCACAGCGTCTGGCTCATTTTGCACTGCTAATTGCATTTTCTTTTATTCTCTATGCAATCTGGTCTGAAGCCACTGTCGCTCTGGAGTATCTGGATACACAGTTTCTATGGCAAAACATGGATGACGGAGAAAGCGCATTAAGCATCGGCAATCTACTGTCAGCCTTTTTCATCGCGCTCGTCGGCTACCTGCTGGCTCGCAACCTGCCGGGCTTGCTGGAAATGTTATTTTTATCACGTCTTAAGCTGGAAGTAGGTACTTCCTATGCAGTCACTTCACTACTTAATTACGTTGTAGTGAGCGTCGCTATTATCCTGTTTCTGGGCACGCTTGGGGTAAGCTGGAATCAGCTGCAGTGGCTGGCTGCCGGTCTTACCGTCGGTTTGGGATTCGGTTTACAGGAAATCTTTGCCAACTTTATTTCCGGCTTAATTATTTTCTTCGAACGCCCTCTGCGGGTTGGCGATATCATTACACTGGACAATCTGTCTGGCCGGGTGGCCAAAATCCGCATCCGCGCCACTGTCATTACTGATTTTGATCGCCGCGATATTATAGTACCCAACCGTAATTTCATAACCGGTAAATTTGTTAACTGGTCACTGAGCAATACCGTAACCCGACTGATTATAAAAGTCGGTGTCGCTTATGGTTCCGACCTGCAAAAGACACAGGAAATCCTGCTCGATATTGCTCAACAGGAAGAAATGATACTGGACGATCCACCACCTCAGGCCTTGTTCTTAAGCTTTGGTGAAAGCACCCTGGATCATGAATTACGGGTACATGTGGGCCATCTCAAGGACCGCAATCCAACCATAGATGCCGTCAACCGTGAAATTGACCGTCGTTTCCGGGAAGCAGGTATCGAAATAGCCTTCAATCAGGTTGATATACATTTTCGTAATGCTTTGGGTTTAGAACAACTGGTAGAACAACGCAAAGCATAAAAAAAACAGGACTCTAAGGTCCTGTTTCTTACTTCTGCTTAACCCGGTGTAGAAGACTCCTGCACCTTAGGGTTACGCCTGAATACAAAAGCAAACAAGCGTACCAGCTGACGTTTGAGGTCATCCAGGATCAGGTACAGACAAGGTACCAGAAGCAAAGTGATCATAGTGGCAAAGAGCACCGCAAAAGCCAGCGATATCGCCATAGGAATCACAAACTGCGCCTGCAGACTTCTTTCAAACATAATAGGTAACAACCCAAAGAAGGTCGTCAGTGAGGTCAAAATAATAGCCCGGAAACGCTTTCTACCCGCACCAATAACGGACTCATACATAGATATGCCCTGGGCCCGTGCATAATTTATATAAGAAGTCAGCACCAGGCTGTCATTAATAACCACCCCAGCAGCAGCTATGATGCCAAAGAATGACATAATAGATAAATCATAGCCGAGGATAAAATGCCCCCAGACTGCGCCTATCATGCCAAAAGGAATCACTGACATCACAATCAATGGCTGACCATAACTCTTCAGTGGAATCGCCAGCAAAATGTACACAGCCAGCAAACCTGCCACAAAGAACATCGCCATTTCAGTCATCTGCTGCTGTTGCTCAGCAAAGTCGCCTCCCAGTTCTGTAGTCACTCCAGGAAAGCGTTCACGCAATTCCGGCATAATATTCTCACGCACCGAAGTCGCCACATCGCCACTCGTGGTCACCGACTGATCGACACTGCCAAACACACGCACCGTGCGGAAACCGGATTCCCGGTTTACTCTGGCAATGCCGGGTACTTCCTGCAACTGTGCGACGTCGCCAAGCATAACGTAGTCACCATTACCCAGTCGTATACGCGTGTATTCCAGTTCAGATATCTGCTCCCGGCTACTACGCGGATACCGCACCATGACCCGCACTTCATCACCGTTACGAATCATCCGTTGGGCTTCAGCGCCATAAAAACCATGGCCAACCTGAGCCACTACTTCAGCCGGTGTCAGACCTAACTGATGCGCCAGCGGTTTAAGTTCGATATTGAACTCACGGGCTGAACTGTCAATGGTCGAACTGATATCGGTAAAACCAGGAATACGGCGCAGTTCAGCGGCCAGCCAGTTACCAGCATCGTTGAGTTCATTGAGGTTACGGCCAAACAAGCGGTAACCCAGGTCACCATCGCCGCCGCCAGACATGACCGAATCATCAATGTTCATTTCACGCAATCCCGGAATATCTGGCATTGCCTCACGCCAGCGACGGGACAACTCAAATGAATCATAAGGCCGGTCATCTTCCGGTACCAGTGTCATTAAAATACGACCCCGGGTCTGGCCATTTAAGAAGGCCAGTATATTGACCATCATAGGTTTGCCAAACTCTTCCTGACTTTCCTGCTCAACTTGATAAAACATCTGTTCAAGTGACTGTAATGCAGCCAACGTCTGTTGTTCAGAGGCCCCCTGATTCATCTCATAACTGATTGATGGGTAATCATGAGACACCTTAGGTTGACCCACATTGCGTACATGACCCGAAGTGATCAGACTGATACTGACAATAAGCAAAGCTACAAAGACTGCAAACGTCAGATAACGATGACGAATACAGCGGCGCAGGAAAGGCTGGTATACATTGTTGATAAACGCCTGAAAACGCCGGTTAAAACGCGCCCGAATGTCCTTTTCCTTAAGGGGTTTTAACTTAGTGTGGGCCAGGTGAGCTGGCAATATCAGTTTAGACTCAATCAGACTAAAAATCAGACAGAGAATAACCACGCCGGCAAGGGGTTTAAAGAAAGCGGCTTCCATACCCTGTGTCATCAAAAAAGGAGCAAACACAGCTATGGTGGTAAGCACACCGAAAGTGGCAGGTACAGCTACATGCTGAGCCCCCCGCACCACACTATCTATGCTGTGACCATTGACTTCAGTTTCAGCATAGGCGCTCTCGCCGGTAACAATGGCGTCGTCCACCACAATACCCAGCACCATAATAAAAGCGAACAAAGAGATAATATTAATGCTAATGCTGAAAAATGGCATCAGCCAGAATGCACCTAGAAATGCGACCGGTAGCCCCAGCATGACCCAGAAAGCAACCCGCGTGCGCAGAAACAGCATCAGCATCAGAAAGACCAGCACGCCTCCTTGCAGCAGGTTCGTCAGCATCATGTTTAAACGGCCATCCAGGTAGTAGGTCATATCGACCAGCACCTGCAATTCAAAACCTGGTGGCAACTCGGTATTTTTCCACTCCACAAAGTCGTTCACGGCACCAGCCACATCCGGCAACGACTGCGTGCTACTGGCGTTGACCCCCATAAAAGCGGCTGGCTGCCCGTTGTATCTCATGTAGTTAATGCGTTCTTCAAAACCATCATGAATAGTCGCAATATCGCCCAGCCGCACCATTTCACCCTGGCTACCCACAATCACTGGGATTTGTGCAAAATCGTCTCCCCGGTAAGCGCGCTGTTCAGAGCGAATGGCGATCATGCCGGACTCGGTACGTATGTTACCGGCTGACAGGTTGTCTGAATACTGGCGTATTGCGGTAGAAACATCCTGCAAAGTTATGGCATAACGGCGCAGAGTTTCCGGTGGGATTTCAACACCGATTTCCCATGCAGGCATGCTGTTAAAATCAACGAAGCTGACATTGTTCAGTTGCAACAGCTCGCGTTCAATATCACGGCCCATTTCTTTGAGTTGAATAGAATCATCGGTCCCCGTGAGCACCAATTCAACCGCTTGCTGACGAAACTCAACCTGGTAAATGGTCAACGGTTCCATCGCTCCCGGGAAAGTCGCTATGGCATCCACATTGAGTTTCACCTGATCCAGGCGCTGACTGATATTTTCGCCTTCATCCAGTTCAATAGAAACCTGGCCACCACCGCGCCAGGCAACACTACGAATGCGTTTGATACCCTCAACATCCTGCAATGCCTCTTCTATCTTGATCAAAATGCCTTCTTCAATTTCCTGCGGCGCCGCACCACGGAACACGGTATTTACGTGAATGTAGTTAATTTCCATCTGCGGAAACATCTGGCGTTGCGCAGTCGCATAACCAATCAGGCCAAGCACAATAATGAAAACCATCAATAAATTGGCTGCCACGGGGTTATTGGCAAACCAGGCAATAATGCCGGTAGGACGAGACTGTTCCTGAGTCATGCGCTTTACTCCTGCTGTGCTGTCTGCGTATCTTCAGCTACAGGGCGCACTCGCATCCCATGTTGCGGAAAGTTGGGGGGCATAACCACCAGGGTGTCTGATGATGAAATACCGTCACTGACCAGTACATCACGGCCTTCTTTGCGCAGAATATTAACCTGACGTCGTTGCAGGGTATTGTCATCGCTAACCAGCCAGATGCTGTCCCGCACTAAGGCTTCCTGCGGCAGGCGATAAACTTCTGCCACCGATTGCCCCTCAATGCGCACAGTAACAAATTGACCGAAACGCAAAACAGGTTCACCACTGTGCAACCCATAAGGGTCGTCCAGGCTCGCCACTAAACGTGTCATGCGGGTCTGACTATCAACAATGCCCAGATCGCGCACTATCTTCACTGCGCGAGTCACTGCCGGGGTTTCTATATAGGCCTGGCTACCAACCACCTGCTCCTGCAAAAAGTGCAGATCAAAACTGGCAATAGGCAGATGAATCTCAGCCTGTTCAATGTTATATATTTCGCCCAGCGTTGTGCCCATGGAAACCACCTGACCGACACCGGTATTACGGGATTTTACTAAGGCGTCATAAGGGGCGGTTATCTGAGTTCTGGATAAATCACGCTGCGCTTTTCGCAAACCAGCGTCTGCTGATTTAACCGCAGCTTCTGAACTTTGCAACTGAGGCAAACGTAAAGCCAGTGGCGTAGGATCCTTGGTGTTACGCAATTCCTGCTGGGCAACACGAGCCAGCGCCTGGTCCTCCTGCAGCTTAGCCTCTGCAGCAGCCAGGTTTGATTCCGCTGTGAGCAACGCAGACCGATAATCTGAATCATCCAGAGTCACCAGCACTTCACCTTCCCGGATCAGACCGCCTTCAATAAAGTTGGGGTGAAAGGCTATCACCCGGCCGGTCACTTCCGGCGTTAAGGTGGTTTTCTCCCTGGGCTGTAATTCGCCCCAGGAGGTCACATTATATTGATGAGATTGCGGTGTGATGCTGCGCACTGTCACCACAGGCCCCGGAGAGGCCTCGTTAACAGGCTCAACAGGCGGTGTGCCGGTTGCGTTGATTACGCTTGCGCCAACAATGCCAAGCACAACAACAGCAAGGGGTAAGGTGATTTTTAGCCAGGTTTTCATACATTCCTCTGGTATACTAACTCAGTAATATGAAATGCAGAATAGTGGCATTTTAAAATTTAGGCGAGCGTTATAATGTTAGAAGTTGTAACAGCGATGTTGTGAATAAGCGTTTTACTGTGGTCGAACTACCCACTCAGGATCCGCAAACTCACCAAGTGGCCGGATGTCACAGTAAGGCGCAGCACTGCGAATAATACTGGCAACCTCTTCATTATGTACTGACTCCATAACATCCCGCGCTGCTTTACTTTCCCAGTGCGCAATAGCAATCAATACCTTAGGGTCATCCAGCTTACGATGCAGTTCCGTACCTAAAGCTCCGGGGGCTTGCTGAATGATTTTACTTGCCTTTACCCAGGCTTGCGCATATTGCTCTGCGGTATAGCCTTCTTTAATCCGCACTTCAAAAATATATTTCATATGATCTCCTTTTTATTCAGGCTTACAGTCTCTGAACGACATTATATATGGCAGTGTAGCCCGTCTTACATCAACTCACAGCCGATATTCAATGCACTGAAAATATTAATAAAACTGACAGCAGCACAAATTTGTTCTACTGTTAACGGCAAAGACAAAAGGAGAACAATGATGAATAAAATTCAGGTTATAGGTACTACCTTTCTTGCTGGCAGTCTGTTACTTAGCCCAGCGGTGTCTTTTAATGCTCATGCAGACATAGTCAGCACTGAGCAGGTTGTTTCTGAACAGCAGTCTGGACTTGACCGGATCCAGCTGACTGAACAACTGGAACGAACGGATATTCAAAGCGAACTGATCCGTTATGGCGTGGATCCTGACGAAGCAATCGCCCGTGTACATGCTATGACAGACGAAGAAGTTATGGCTCTGACTGCAGGCATCGATGAGTTGCCTGCAGGTGCTGGTATCAGCATCAGCGTTATTCTACTGGGTATTATCATTTACTTACTCGTACGCTAATGCCGCAGCCCGTCACAAGCAGCCGTTTACCAAAGGTATTCTGGCTGCTTTTCTTTGTACTTTTTCTGTCCGCATGTGCAGGTGTCCCCCTACAATACCCTGCGCTGGCAGAAAACTCTGAACCCTTTAACCAGCCGGTTGAGCTGCACGACACGCCCTTTCATCCGCAAGAGGCGTATCAATGCGGTCCTGCTGCTCTTGCCACCGTATTGCAATACAGTGGAGTCGAACAGGCTAATCCTGAAGCACTGGCTGACCAGGTCTACTTACCCGACCGCCGCGGCAGCCTGCAACTTGAACTCCTGGGTGCTGCCCGTCGCGCCGATCGCATCCCTTATGTACTGGCCCCCAGCCTTGCAGACTTATTAACCGAAGTTAAAGCTGGCCACCCGGTACTGGTGCTACAGAACCTCGGATTACGCCGCTGGCCACAGTGGCATTACGCGGTCGTTATTGGGTTTGATATTGAACAGGAAAGCATTATTTTACGTTCTGGCACTACAGAGCGTGAGCAGTTGTCTTTACGACGTTTCGAACATACCTGGCAGCTGGCAGACTATTGGGCGCTTGTTGTCGCCGAACCTGGCAATACCCCGGCCACTGCCGAGGAACTAAAATACCTTGCTGCTGTGGCCGCGGTGGAAAATCAGCAGCGCCTGCACATTGCTCAACAAGGGTATGAAGCTGCCCGGCAACGCTGGCCAGATAATGCCACCAGCTATCTGGGGCTGGGCAATATTGCCTACCAACAACAGGACTACGCCGCCGCAGAACAACACTACCTTGCCGCTGCAGCACTAAAGCCTGAACAAGCGTCTATTTATTACAATTTAGCCTGGGCATTTCTGCGTCAGGGTAAATTCAGTAAAGCGCAGCAGGCGGCTCAGGAGGCTGAAATTCTGGCTCCGGAACATGAGCGGTACGGTAATGCTGTCGCTACTGTTGAAGCAGCTATTAGCGACGGTTAATTTCTGTTACAAAAAACCACGCAAAACAGCATAGAAACCAGCAATCGCCGAGATACTTAATAAAAAGCGTGTAAACCAGGAAGCTGGCAAGCGACCACCAAAACGTTGCGAGAGATAAAACCCGGCAAACATAGCAGGTGCTAATAACGCGCTCACTACCAGATCAGCCAGGCTAAAACGACCGATATGCCAAAGCGCGATGAGTGAGACTATACTGGCGGGAATAAAGGTTGCGGAGAGCGAACCCCGTATACGCCCTGGCGTGGCTTGTTGATAGGCCAGACCTATGGGTGGACCGCCGACACCGGTAATGGTGCCCATCAAGCCGGTACCATAAGCTCCTGCAAAAATTGTCACATTTCCAGGGCCGTCAGAATGTACACGGCTGTTACGCCTGAGGTAACTTACTACGCTCACTGCAACAGCAAGCAATATTAAACCACCAAAAATAATATCCCAGGCGGCGGCACTGAGCAGCCCTGCCACCAGCCAGGCGGTGAATACGCCAATGAAACTGCCGGACAGCGTAAAATACAGGTCTCGCCGGACCACATGCTGATAATTATCGCGCAGCACCAGCAAAGACATAATACCTCCCAGGATAATCAGAGGGGCAGGTACGAAGCCGGGATAGATCAAAAACAATAAAGGCGCACTGAATAGCGCAATACCATAACCAATGACGCCCTGAATAAAACTTCCAATGGTGATCACCAGAATAGCGATTAACCAAAGATACAACGATAGTTCCGGCAATAATGTCATAACAAAGGCGTTCCTTTAATGTTAAATACCGTAGGGCAGGTTCCACCTGCCGTGACAATCATCCACATACACAATGCAGCATTCGAAAACCCAACCCCTTATAGCCAACGTTTCAGGGTGGCTGAAGGATTTCCCCTGGAGGACACTAATATTTAAGCATTATCAAGCAAGATAGAAGGCATCACTATTACTGTTACAGCTCTGTTTCCAACGATTTCTTCAACCCTGAAAAGAACGTCACCTACCGTAAATTCAGCAAATTCAGCGAAGTCGCTTCCGAGTTGCTCTCTTGCTAATTCATCCAATGTAAAATGCTTGTTTATACCTTTATTAATCAACAACTCATAGCACCATTCAATATCTGCCAGCGTACTGGCACCTTTCAGACGCCAATGTGCCGGTAATTTGGAAGAGCGAAAACCTTTTTCAGAAAATACCTGTTCAACCATTTCCTTGTAATCATCTTTTAACACCACAAACAAATGATCTTTTGCTTCAAGTATCGTTGACCCTCTTGGTGGAATGATTTTTGCTCCACGGGAAATCATTGCAACCACTGCACCTTCAGGCAAAGCCATTCGCGCTAACCGCCGCTTCACAGCACGAGAATTTTCTGACAGCGTATATTCCACTATTTCGCCATCAACTTGTCCAAGTGCTGTTATTTCAAGCACAGCGGCTGCTTTTGCCGGAGTACGTTCAATCAGCCCTAGCTTCCTCGCTACGAAAGGCAATGTAGATCCTTGCAGGGTGGAGGAAATTAAAACAACAAAAAATACTGCATTGAAAATCAATTCAGCACCAGGAAGGCCAAACAATAAAGGAAAAATAGCAAGAATTATAGGTACAGAACCACGCAGGCCAACCCAAGACATTAAAGTAATTTCACGAAGGTTAAAGCCAAATATTTTCAGAATAGGAATCACAGCAAGTGGCCGTGCCACAAATAATAGAATGGCCCCAATCACCAGCCCTTCTAGCCAGACATCCAGCAGTGAACTTGGATTAATGAGCAATCCCAGCATCACAAACATAGTAATTTGGCTCAGCCAGGCAAGACCATCGTGAAACAGGAAAGTAGTACGCTGGAACACAAAACGCTTATTCCCAATCATGACACCACATATAAAGATGGCGAGAAATCCACTGCCACCAAAATAAGTAGCGATGCCGTAAGAGAGCAAACCAGCAGCAGTCACCAGAACCGGATAGAGGCCAGTAGCCTGTAAATTTATTTTATTAATCAGACGAACTGTAAAGTAGCCGGCTATCAGCCCACCCATTGCCCCACCACCCATCTGGAGGACAAAGAACAGAAGTAACCCTAAGCCAATTTCTGCCTCATTCAGAATAACCTCAAGCAACGCAATGGTCAGAAAAATAGCCATTGGGTCGTTGGAGGCACTTTCAATTTCCAGAGTCGCCTTAACACGATTATTCAGGTTAATGCCCGCGTTACGCAACAGGGAGAATACGGCGGCGGCATCAGTTGAGCCCACAATCGCACCCAACAACAAGCCCTCCATAAGGGTTATTGGCAGTATGACACTGGCTGCAGCGCCGGTTACAACAGCAGTGAAAACCACACCCAGGGTCGCCAATACTGAGGCCGGTTTCCATACACGCTTAATAGAGGCAAGCGGTGTTTGCAAACCACCATCAAACAGAATAAGTGCGAGCGCCAACGTGCCTATAGCATGAGCGATTTCCGGGCTGTCAAAAACGATACGCCCAAGGCCTTCCTCACCAGCTAACATTCCGACCATCAAAAACAGAACCAGCATCGGCAAGCCCAGTCGCGCTGAGAGCTTACTGGACAAAATGCCAATCAAAATAAGCGCGGAGCTTAACAGGATAAGCTGGTCAATTAAAAACATAGTGGTCTTACTCAGGATCGAAAGGTATTTGTGCCTCTAAGAGTTTCACATGCTCAGATAGTCCAAGGGCTTTGTCCACATCAAGCAAAAGCGCAATTCCTGTGTCCAGCCGCTCATCAAGTCCGCCTACTTTTACCACTTGCGCAAGCACATCATCAGCTCTGCGCTCCTCAACTAAAACCAACACCACATCCCGCTGGCTATGTACCTGGAAACCAAAAATGCCAATAGCTTCTTTTAAACCTACTCCCTTGGCGCTAGTTATAATTGTGGCACCAGTCGCACCTGCCTTTCGGGCTGTATCAATTAGTTTCTCTGTTTTATCCACATCAACAAAAGCCATTAAAAGTTTAAATTTCATAAGGCCCCCTAACCATTAATTGTTCCTAAGTGTAGATTACAAACCAACATACGCGTGCTCAATAAGTATATTATTTAACCTTGATATACATCGTTCTAATACGAGAAATAAAAATGTCACAGGCAAAGTCGTTTTAATAGATTTAATTTAATGCATTAAAAAACGCTCCCTCGGGAGCGTTTTTAGAAGTTTAGGCGTTAAGACATCTCAACCAGCATGGTGGTTGGGTCTTCGAGAAACTCCTGCCAGCGCTTATTGAAGTTGGCGATAGTACCGCCGTCAATAATACGGTGATCGCCTGACCAGCTTGCAGTCATAATCTCCCGTGCTACCACTTCCCCGGCTGCATCAAAACGCGGTAACTGCTGTACGCGGCCAAGGGCAACGATAGCAGCTTCCGGCATATTGATGATTGGAGTGGTCACAGTACCGCCAACAACACCAATATTGGAGATGGTAATAGTACCGCCTTTCATATCCGCCTGGGCTACTTTGCCTTCACGAGCGGCGTTGGTTAAACGGGTGACTTCTTCTGCAACTTCCAGCAGGCTCTTCTGATTCACCTGTTTAATGTTAGGCACCATTAAACCAATTTTGGTCGCCACGGCCATACCAATGTTGTGATCATCAAAATAAGTAATCTCATTGGCTTCTTTGTTCAGCTGGGCGTTCATAATCGGAAACTCTTTCATCGCCAGCGACAATGCTTTAATGAAGAACGGCATGAGGGTTAGCTTAATGCCTTTTTCTGCATACTTAGCTTTCAATCGCTTATGCAATGCACGAAGTTCCGTTAGATCAAAGTCTTCGGCATAGGTGAAATGCGGAATAGTGCGTACTGACTCGGCCATCTGCCGCGCCATAGCTGCCTTAACGCCCCGTAGCGGCTCTGTGCGGCTACCACCAGCCACTGGCTTGCTCTGTGTCTGGCTGCTTTGTTGTGCAGCTGCAGCAGGCTTAGCGCCACCTTCCACAAAGGCTTTAATATCGTCTTTTAAGACCCGGCCTTTGGCACCGGAACCTGGCACTTCACTGATATCAATATTTTCTTCCCGAGCACGACGGCGTACTGCCGGGCTGGCTAAAGCTTTGCCTTTAGCGGCGGCTTTCGGTGCTTCGGCCTGAGCTGAGGTTTCTTTCTTAACTTCAACTTTGGCTTCTTTACTCTGTGGCTCAGATGCGGCGGCACTGCCGCCAGCTTCCTGCAGCGCAAAAAGCGCTTTGCCCACTTCAGCAACGTCACCTTTAGCGTAATAAAGTTTGCTGACCACACCGTCCGACTTCGCCGGAATTTCGACTACGGCTTTGTCAGTCATTACTTCGACGACAACCTGGTCTTCTTCTACAGTGTCACCTTCCGCTACACGCCACTCAACAATTTCACACTCAACTATGCCTTCGCCGATATCCGGCAGGATAAAATCGGTCAAGGCACCATCTGAACTGTCTGCAGACTCAGAAGCTAATGGCTCGATGTCTTTTTCTTCGCTCTTAGAAGAGTCAGCCGGCTCTTTAGTTTGTGGTTTGGTTTCGCTTTCCGCTGGGGCCGAATTGCCCTCGGAATCAATCGAAAATAAAGGCTCGCCAACAACAGCGATGTCGCCTTTGGCGTAATAAAGCTTATTCACAGTACCGTCAAACTTAGCCGGAATTTCTACCACGGCCTTGTCGGTCATCACTTCAACCACGACCTGATCTTCTTTTACCGTGTCGCCTTCAGCAACCTTCCATTCAACGATTTCGCATTCAACAATGCCTTCGCCAATATCAGGTAAGATAAAATCTGTACTCATGCTCAGGCTCCTGTTAATAATTCAACGAACGCTTAATAGCTTCGTAAGTTTTCAGGTGGTCAGCCATGTATTCTTTTTCATGGGCTAGCGGATACGGGGTGTCTAAACCAGAAACCCTCATGATCGGAGATTCTAAGTATAAAAACGCCATTTCCTGAACCGTAGCGGCCACTTCACTACCAAAAGCATTAGTATGAGGGGCTTCCTGAGAAATCACCAGGCGTCCGGTTTTACGCACGGACTCAGCGACGGTGTCTTTATCCCACGGCAGAATGCTGCGCAAATCGATAATTTCACAGCTTACTCCGTCTTTTTCAGCCAGTTCTGCCGCTTTTTCGATGATTTCCATCTGCGCGCCCCAGCCGACCAGCGTAATATCTGAACCTTCTTTCATCACGTCAGCTTTGCCGAGCGGAATGGTATATTCTTCTTCCGGCACTTCACCCACCGCAGCACGGTACATGCGCTTAGGTTCCAGAAAGAGAACCGGATTAGGATCAAAAATTGAACTCAGCAGCAAACCTTTAGCTTCATAAGGATTACGTGGGATAACAATTTTCAGGCCCGGGGTATGTGCAAAATAGGCTTCCGGTGACTGTGAGTGATAATGGCCACCGTGAATACCGCCGCCGTAAGGTGTGCGTATGGTCAGGCCGCCAACATTAAATTCGTTACCTGAACGGTAACGGAATTTAGCGGTTTCATTCACAATCTGATCAAAAGCCGGGAAAATATAATCGCCGAACTGAATTTCAGCTACCGGGAAACTGCCCTGAGCCGCCAGACCATTGGCAAAACCAATAATGCCCTGCTCGACCAGCGGCGTATTGAAGCAACGGTCCCGGCCGTATTTTTCCTGCAAACCACTGGTGGCACGAAAGACGCCGCCGAAATGACCTACGTCTTCACCAAAAATACTGACTTTGTCGTTTTTTGCCATCGCCAGATCAAGGGCGCTGTTGATGGCCTGTAATAAATTCATTTTAGCCATTACTTCACCCCTTCTGATGTTTTTGGATAAGCATCCGGATACTTGCGGATATGTGCTTTCAGATCATCCAGCTGCTCTTTTAGCTGTTGAGTTGGAGTGTCGTAAACATCATTGATGATTTCGTCAATGTGAGGAACCGGGATTTTCTCTGAAGTCTTCAATTCAGCCAGTACCGCGTCTTTATGGCGTTTTTGCTGAGCGTCGGCTTCTTCTTCAGTAATCCAGCCTTTATTCAGCAGCCAGTTACGCATGCGCACTAACGGGCACTTATCGCGCCATGCCTGCTCTTCTTCGCGGGTACGGTAACCAGTAGGATCATCTGAAGTTGAGTGACCGGCCATGCGATACGACATCGCTTCGATCAATACAGGTTCATTTTCTTCTACGGCAAGACGACGGGCTTCTTTAGTAGCGGCATAAACAGCCAGCATATCGTTGCCGTCAACACGGATGGTTTTCATGCCATAACCAACACCACGTGGCGCTATGCCATCACCCGCTAATTGCTCATCAATAGGTGTGGAAATCGCATATCCATTATTACGGCAGAAGAAGATTGCGGGCACTTTAAGTACCGCGGCCATGTTCATGCCGGCATGGAAATCGCCTTCTGAAGCGGCACCTTCACCGAAATAACAGATAGTGCAGGTTTTCGACTTCTCTTGTTTTTGCCCGTAAGCATAACCAGCAGCCTGCGGGATTTGAGTTCCCAGCGGCGAAGAAATAGTCATAAAATTAAGCTCAGCAGAGCCATAATGTACCGGCATCTGACGGCCTTTACCTAAATCTTTGGCATTCGAGAACAATTGATTCATAAATTGTTCTACGGTGAATCCACGATAGGCTAATGCGCCCTGTTCGCGATATTGCCCCATGATCATGTCTTCAAATTCAAGGGCAGCAGCAGAGCCTATGCTCGTAGCTTCTTCACCCAACGAGGACAGGTAGAAACTAATACGTCCCTGACGCTGAGCGGCAAACATGCGTTCATCCAGAACACGGATAAACTGCATGGTTTCAAACATTTTTAGTGCCAGTTTCTTGTCTACATCCGGTAACTTCGCGCCTTTATGCGGAGTACCATCAGCTTTCAACAACTGAAACATTGGAATTTTCAACGCGTGCCCGTCGATAACATCGATCTCGGTGACTACGGTTGGCTGTTTCGTCGATACTTTAGCCATAACTTACTCTCGTTATACCTGAAATGAGCGCAACTTTACCTTTACGTCAACGGTGATGCAAATTGATTCACATCCAGCTGTCGTAAGGTGGTGTTCATCAAGCGCTACAGCAATAAAACACATGCTGTAGAGCCCTTTATTCACGTGTGCTGCAACCTTTGTCTCTGTTCTGGCGGCTGGCTGCCACAAACTACTCAGACCAGTTCAATCTGATCGGCGTCTACTTCAACCACTGTGATTAACGCGCGCTGGCCCAGTGCTACTTTAGCATTGGGAAAAATAATAGATTCGCCCTGAGTCTGCACAGGATAGGTTTTATCGCCATCCCGCGCCAGTTCATAACCGACTGCAAACTCGGTGAAGTTTGCCACGTCATCCGGGAAATTAAGTTCAAAGTCCTGTTGTGTCCGGTTGATACTGCGCAGAACCTGATAAATATGAAAATCAGATGGCTCAAAGTTGCCCAGTTTCAGTTCCTGATTACAAATCAGTTTCTGCAAAACTTCCTTCACCGCAGCAAATTTATGCATGTCATTGTGCCCGAAGGGGCGCACTTTACCCAATTCCAGAGTGAAAGCGTCGGCAGCAAAGTTACGTACACTAAAGTAAGAAAAAGTGGTCGTTGGGCCTTCATGCAAAAGCACGGTATTAACACCCATCGCACCCAATAACTGTAACTGGTGCTTTTTGTAAGGGGCACCATGAGTAAAAGGATAAACAGCAAATTTTTCGTGCTGCGAATCACGAATGGCAGTATGCATATCATAATGCAAACGCTGGCGTTTTCCCGCAGGCGCCTGCTCGTAGAAACGGGCGACGTACTGTTCCAGTTTTTGCGCCCGCACTCGCTCTTTATTGACCAGCCCCTCGCCTTCACTATGAGCGCCGCTGAATAAACGGTTCATATTCTCATCAACAAAACGTTTGCCAATATTAATGGCCGCTGGGTTAGCGATTAAGAACATCACCCGATTACCTGACTGAAGATACCCCTGCCGCAGCTGTTCAATCAGCTCATCACAAATCTCAATAGGGGCGGTTTCATCGCCATGTACCGCGCAGGACAAAATCAAATCCAGTGGTCCAGGATTGGCGGGAGTAAACACAATAACGCCACTGTCCCAGATCTCAACCTGAGTACCATCCGCCAGACATTCAGTCTGATCGATATCAACACCCCATTCATGCTCTCGGGTGAAAGTTAAAAAATTCTGTTCCGATAAAACTCGTAAATTCACTCAGATTTATCCTTTTTTTCACTAATATCCTGTACCTGGGTGCTCACAGCTGCATGTTGAGCGAGGCGCTCATGCTCTGGCATGGGGCCAGGTTCATAGCCCTTGGTAGCGAGCAACGCACGTAATACCCGTGAACGATATTCACGACGATAAAGCACACCCACCACCACAGCACTAGCGGTAATAAAGAACCAGGGGTTCGCGAACCAGCACAAATACGCAAGGGCAAAATAGTAGGCACGCAGGCCATAGTTATATTCATGGCCAGCCTGATCCAGAACCTTGGCTGTGTTGCGCGCATAACGATCGCGTTCTTCTTCGCTCACGGTTGAGCGACTCATGTTCGGTGCCATACCCAGTAATACGGAAACAAAACCAAACTGACGAATGGACCAGGTAAATTTGAAAAAGGCAAACACCATGATAGTCGCCATGCCAGCAAGCTTAAATAATACCAGCGTAGGACTTTGTTCGACGGTAAAGGGCAGCTGGTCAATAACCCGGACAAACTGCTCACTAGAGGCCAGTACGGTTAACACACCGGCCAGTACCAGAATGGTCGATGAGGCGAAGAAAGTAACGTTACGTTCCACATTGCCAATCAGCGCAGCATCCGCAATGTGTTGGTCTTTATGGGTGACTGCATACATCCAGTCCACCCTTAAAGTCCGTAGAATACTGGACAGGCAATGAATATGACGCGCCCGCTTTTTGGCAAACAGCGAATAGCCAACCCAAAGTAACAAAAACCAGCCAATGGCAATTAAATCAATTAGTGGAATATCTCGCATCCGTGGGTTCCTTGCGCCTCTGCTTATGCCTCAGCATCATAGACGCAAGCGCGCCCGGCATCAAGCCGGGCTCACTGATTGCTGAGTACTCTTATCGCCTCTGAAGTAATTTTTTAAATCATCCAGCACCAGATACAAACAAGGTATCAGCAGCAGGGTGATTACAGTCGCAAACAAAATACCAAACGCCAGCGAAATAGCCATTGGAATAACCATCTGCGCCTGCAGGCTGCGCTCCAGTACTATAGGTAGCAGACCAGCAAAGGTGGTCAAAGAGGTCAGCACAATAGCGCGAAAACGCGCACAACCCGCATCTACGACCGCTTGTTTAAGGCTGTCTCCGTGCTCCCTGCTTTTATTCACATAATCCACCAGGATCAGACTGTCGTTCACCACCACCCCAGCGAGCGCGATAATACCAAACAGACTCAGGATGCTAATCGGCATGCCTAAAATCCAGTGGCCAGCCACAGCACCAATAATACCAAAAGGTATGACTGACATGATAATCAACGGCTGACTATAAGATCGCAAAGGTATAGCCATCAATGCATAGATCCCGAAGAGGGCAAATATCGCACCTGTCGCCAGCGAGCCTAAAGCGTCCTGTTCATCCTGGCTGGCCCCTTCTAAACCAAAGGTCACATTCGGATACTGGGCCAGAATATCCGGAATATAGTTCGCCCTGATGTCACGGATAATAGTAAAAGGCTCAACTCTGTCAGTATCCACCCGCGCTCTTACATTTACCGAACGCACACCGTTAACCCGGCTAATGGTGCTGTAACCGTCCGCTTCGATAGCTTCGGCAACAGCATTGAAAGGGATCTGTCGACCATCCGCTGTGCGGATACGCATATTTTCCAGGTTACCTATGGATTGCCGCTCCGATAGCGGATAGCGCACCATCACCCGTACTTCTTCGTCATCCCGTTGAATACGTTGTGCTTCAGCACCAAAGAAAGCATACCGAACCTGGGTTGCCAGATCCTGCAAAGTAATGCCCAGAGCGTCAGCTTCTGGCTTCAGTTGTAATTGAATTTCTTCCTGCGGTGCGCCAAAGGTATCTGAGATATCAAAAACCCCGCCATACTCGGCCAGCGCGGTGCGGATATCCAGCGCGGCAGCTGACAGCTCGTCCAGATTACTTCCGCTTAGCTGGAACTCAATATCATAACCACCGCCACCACCAATGCTACCTTCAAAGTTTAGCGCCTTAACAGCGGCCATTTCCGGTACCCGCTCACGCCATTGGTTAACCACCGCAAACCCATCAATTTCGCGGGACTCGCCTTTTTCCAGTTCCACCATGATCATGCCCCCCTCAGCGGACTGTAAAAACACATTCACATGGGCAATCATGGGTTGGTTGTAACGTTCCTGATATTCTGCATCGACCTCATACAGCGCCGCGCGGATCTCATCCAGAGCTGCAATAGTGCGACCTTCATTGGTGCCGGGCTGCATTTCGACTGAAGCCTGCACGAAGTCACTGGGAATATTAGGGAAAAAGACCCAGCGCACCATGCCGCCAGCAATCAGCCCTATCATCAGAATGAATAAAGCAATGAAACTGGCAATCGTGGTGTAACGGTAATCCAGGCACTTTGCGACAAAAGGCCGATAACGAGTTTCGACGAATTTTTTCAGCTGATTAGCAAAACCATTGCGAAAACGTTGAAAGGCATTCTGTTTAGTTTCCGGGGTTTTAGAAAATTTCATGCGGTTAATATGCGCCGGTAAAATCCATTTCGATTCAATCAGTGAAAACGCCAGGCAAAGAATGACAACCCAGGCTATGGACTGCCAGATACCAGCCATAGCGCCACCCACCATCAACATAGGTGTGAAAGCCACCATGGTTGTCAACACACCAAAGGTAGCAGGTACTGCAACCCGCTTGGCCCCCCTTATGACGTTGTCCTCGGTCTTACCGTATTTTTCAATTTCCGAGTAGGTACTCTCACCTATAATAATAGCGTCATCGACCACTATCCCCAGCACTAATATAAAACCAAAGAGCGAAATCATGTTTACCGAAACATCAATCATGGGCAGCTGCATCATCATGAAAGCACCCAGGAAACATACCGGTAACCCCACCATGACCCAGAAGGCCAGGCGTAACTGTAGAAATAACGACAGGGCCAGGAAAACCAGAAGCACGCCGATATACATATTATTCAGCATCAGGTCGAGCCGACCCTGCAGATAATACGAACTGTCTCCCCAGTGCGCTACCTGAACCCCTTCCGGCAGCTGGCCACGCTTGTCCTCCAGATATTCTTTTACTGTGGCGGCTATCGCCAGGTCATTCTGATCGCCCACTGAATCCACCCGCACGAAGGTGGCAGGTTTGCCATCAAACTCAGCAAACCCTCTTCGCTCAACAAAGCCATCATTGACCTGAGCAATATCGCCCAGTGTTAAGCGCGTGCCGTCGTCACGGCGTAATAATACAATTTGCTCAAATTCATCACCGGTATAACTCTGATTTTTGGCCCGTAACAAAATATCGCCGCTGGGTGTGCGAATAGAGCCACCGGGCACATCCAGCGAGGTTCCGCGAATGGCTTCGGTAATCTCATTAAAGGTCAGATCATAACGTTGTAAATCGTGCTCTGAAATTTCTACCGCAATTTCATAGTCGCGAGCACCAATAACCTGCACCTGACTGATTCCCGGAAAGGTACGTAAATCATCACGTAATTCTTTTGCTAGCTGTTTACGCGACCCCTCATTAATATCGCCGTATACCGACACCCAGATAATCTGTCGCTGTTGCCGTGTCCTGTATATATTCGGGGGTTCTATCTGGGCCGGAAAGCTGGCAATGCCATCCACGCGCATTTTAACTTCGTCCATCACCTCCTGAACCGGATAACTGGTTTCAACTTCAATTGAAAGTGAAGCTAACCCTTCGTTCGAGGTACTGCGCACATTTTTGATGCCTTCAACGTCATCAATGGCATCTTCAATGCGAATAACGACGCCTTGCTCAACCTCTTGCGGAGCTGCCCCAGGAAAAGGCACCTGAATAGTAATCATATTCAGTTCCACGGTCGGGAACATTTGTTTACGAATCGACATCACCGACAAAATACCGCCGATAATGATGAAAGCCATTAATAAATTTGCGGCCACGGTATTACGGGTAAACCAGGCAATAAGGCCTTTTTCAGGCGGTCGTTGAGGTGGCGGGGTTTGTGGCGTTGAAGGTTCCATTAATCGTCCCCTCCGTTTTGCGTATCTGGCTGGACGCTGTCGTCGTCCATGCTTTCTTCAGCAGGTTCGACTTCATCACCGGGTAATCGCACTCGCTGTCCGGGTAACGGATTATCCAGCTGAGTTAGCAGCACTTTTTCACCAGCTTCCAGACCAGCACGGATAAACACAGTATGCCGATCGCGTCGCTGCACTTCGACTTCACGGCGTTCCAGAATGCGCTCTTCATCACCACTGATAATCCATACAAAACCACCAGAGTGAACCGCATAACGAGGCAGCTCTACCATATCCGCCAGCGTAATACCCTCAATTTGTGCTTCTACAAAGCGGCCAAATGCGAGTGGAATTTCGTGGCTCGGGCCTTGCCTGTTGTAAGGATCCTGCACTTCAGCGACCGCATAAGTCACCTGGCTTGTGGCATCCAGTACCCCTTCAGTACGCACAACACTGGCCTGCCAGAGCTGCTGGCGTCCGGAAATTTGACTGCTTAAGGTAACTGCCGGGCCCGCTTCATCGGCACGTAAACCGGTCGGAATATCAAGTAAGGCCAGGTCAAGATCAGTCAACGGCAGCCGCACTTCAGCAACGTCAGTACCATAAAGTCGTCCGACAACACTGCCTGTACCAACATATTGTCCCAAATTGGCCTGCTTTTGTTGCAGCACACCAGAAAAAGGTGCCCTGATGTTGGTCCGTTGCAGGTTTCGTTCAGACTGAGCCAGACGAGCCTCGGCAGATTGCAGGTTAGCCATAGCACTGGCTAACTGAGGTTCACGCAAACCTAACGCTGGAATCTCAATATCACCTTCCTGAATAGATCGCCATTCTGTTTCTGCCACCTGGCTTAATGCTCGTTCTTCTGCAACCTGAGCTTCCGCCTGGGCCACATTAGCCTGGGCTTCCTGACGCGCCGTTTCATAATCAGAGGGGTCAATACGCAACATCACATCGCCCGCTTCAAAAAAACCACCAGCGACAAACTTATCAGCAACATAAACCACCTGTCCGCTTACCTCAGCAACTAAATCTGTATCGTATTTAGGTTTAACTGAACCCTGAGCGGGTACACGGAAGGCCTGGTCTTTGATTTCGACCTCCTGATACTCCACCAGTACAGGTAAACGCTCCGGGCCTCCGCGCTGCGGCGGTGTGCGGGAGGAAGCCAGAACAAAAGCAATAACAAGTGCCAGAACCAGGATAATTACTGGTAAGAAAATACGTTTTTTTGAAGCCATAACGGTATACTATTCTCAGATTTATACAGGCGATAAGTAATTTGAGTTACTCAAAAAAGACAAGCACATAAGGTGCATTAGTTGATGACACTATTATGAAGTAACTTTTATCAGTAAGTAAGCAACAACTAGTAAACATTTGTAACAACTACAGGAATAATGTAACTAACTGTGTCCAGCGTAAATAACTATAGAGAGCCTGCGCTTATGCTAACCGGTGGCGGAGCGCGCGCTGCCTACCAGGTAGGCGTACTTAAAGGCATTGCAACACTTGTCCCCCGCGCTCACCCGCTGCCTTTTCGGATCATGTGCGGTACTTCTGCCGGCGCCCTGAATGCTTCTGCCATGGCCTGTTATGCGTCTAACTTCCACCTCGCGGTGAAAAAACTCGAACATGTCTGGGCTAACTTTTCTACCGACCAGGTGTACCGAAGCAGCAATACTGAGCTGGTAGGTCATTTATTAGGTCGTGTCGGCCGCTTGTTCCAATCAGAAACGATGGAGAACCCAGCTTCCAGCCTGTTTGACAACCAGCCTTTGCGGGAACTTATTATGAAAGTCGTCGATTTTAAAAAAATTGACCGTCATATCGCCAATGGCTACCTGCGCGCCTTATCGGTCTCCGCATCCTGCTATAACAATGGCCACTCTATCTCTTTTTACGAGGGCTCGTCTCACTACCGGGACTGGCAACGCTCTAAACGTCGCGGTATACGCACCCGACTAACTCAGGAGCACCTGATGGCATCGGCCGCGATTCCGCTGGTTTTTCCAGCAATTGAAATTCAGCATCAATTTTATGGCGACGGCGCTATTCACCAGATATCACCATTAAGCGCACCCATTCATTTGGGCGCCAGCAAAATACTGGTAATCGGAGTCGATGAAGCGCATATGGAAGACCCACTTAATCGCCATTATGTACCTTCCAGTGCAGCTATTGCAGGTCATTTGCTGGACACCATCTTTGCAGACACTCTGAACTCAGATTTGGAACGTCTGCAACGTATTAACGAAACTATCCGGCAATTAGATAAAGCAGGCATTGAACACCCACAACTGCGCCGTATTGATACCCTGATAGTAAAACCAGAACTGGACTTCAATCAGTTAGCCCATAAGCATTTTTTAACCATGCCAAAATCCGTGCGTCGTTTACTCAGCTTAATTGGTATTGACCAGGACACACCCTCAAGCATTGTCAGCTATCTGTTATTTGAAAAACCTTATTGCCGTGAGCTGATTCAGATTGGTTATCAGGATGCAATGAGACAACGCGAGGACATTCATCATTTTCTGGAACTGGGTGGCCGCCCCATAACCTGATTTTAATATAATAATTTCAGTTAAAGCATGTTACTTTTATTTATCACTGGCTAAAATATAGTCGATCAGGCAGCCCAAAAGGAAATCTGCCACTACAGTTTATAAGGGAGGCTTATAATGACAGTACCTACAGGTAACAAGGCAGCAAATGAACAAAAGCCACTGGTAAGTTCCTTGCCAGCCAGTGAGCAACTGCTTAAAGAACTGCAAACCAGCCTTAATATCAATAAAGTGCTGACTATTTTTGCTCAGTTCATTAGTCGCCACCTGCCTCTGAAAGCACTCTCTTTTTGCCACCACCAGGAAAACTTCCCGATACTCAACCAGGTTTCAGGCCATGAGCATGAAACCAGCTTATCGACCTTATATGTAGAACAGCAGTATTTGGGGGAGCTGACCTATACAACACAAGGCCGCCTCAATAGTAGTCAGAAGAACTGGATGAAAAGCTGCGAGCAACAACTACTCTATCCATTGCGTAACGCCTTATTGCATCATGAAGTCTGTAATCAAGCGGTGCGCGACCAACTAACTAACCTGGGTAACCGGGTGCTGCTTGAAGAAGTACTGGCACAATTATTAAATGTGCAGGAGCGTAGCGATCTGCAATATGCAGTCATGCTAATCGACTTAGATAACTTTCAGCAGTTTAACCAAAACCACGGCCATACTCAGGGTGACAAGGTTCTCATCGAATTTGCCCATTTACTTCGTGAGCAGTTACGCAGCTGTGACCAGTTATTCCGCTTTGGCGGCGATGAGTTTTTGATTATCGTAGCCAATCCGGATGAAAGCGCTTTACAACTTATTTTTCGACGTTTGCAGCTGGCTATCAGCGATAACTGCCCACTTAACAGCCAGAACATTAGTTGTTGTGCCGGAGCAGTCATGGTGAAACCGGCACATACTGCAGACAGTTTGCTGGAAGATGCCAGGCAGGCACTACTGCTAGCTAAAAATAAAGGGCCTAATTATTTAGAGGCCCCGCTATCTTTTAGCCAGACCGGGTGAAGATAACGTAATGGTGATTCAGGCTGGTAGTCTGCATTTACGCCTAACTGCGGAGTCCATGCAATTTGCCCAGCAACAACTAAAACCGGCCAACGCTGGCGCTCCCAGGGCTTAACACCCACCTTGCCCAGGCTGCGGCTTAACGACCGGCTCTGCTCCCGGCCCTGGCCGCGAAACTTGTCGCCCGGCTGCAGCAAACGCAGGCTTAACTGCGTCCCTTCACTAATCGCCAGCTCATCACCCTGCTGTGGATCAGCAACAATACTGCCGAGATTATCCGGTAACTGAAGTTCGCTTTCCCCATCCCAGTGCTGATAGTACTCCTTTAAGTCAGCAAAAAGCGGCAATAAATACAATTCGTTCTGATAACGACGCAACTGTTGTTGCCCCCAACGCACCTGAATATTGGCATCCTCAGCCGCAGTAGTTTGCTGCAACAGATTCTGCATTACTGACTGACTGGGCATACTGGCCCCACATTGTTGCAACCAGGCACGCAGTAACGCAGACCGATGTGGTAGCGACAACGACTGCCATTGTGTTAGCTGAAAGCAGTGGCCGCAGGCACGTTGCTTTAAATCATTCTGCAGCAACGAATCCAGCAGTTCCTGCTGCTCCGCACACAATTTAGCCGAGCGCGCGACCACTTGCTCAAACTGAGGCCAGCGCTGGCGCAACAGTGGAACGACATCGTGGCGTAAGAAATTGCGATCAATGCTGGTGTCCAGATTAGTGTCATCCTCTATCCAGGGCACCTCTCGCGTGCTCGCATAACGTATGATTTGCTCTTTATTATGCCCAAGCAGAGGTCGGCATAAACGCCGTTGACCGGTAAAAGGTGCCTGGGCCGCCATAGCAGCAAGGCCTTTCGGACCGGAACCTCGTTTCAATTGCAGCAGAAAAGTTTCGGCCTGATCACTTAAGTGCTGACCGAGTAAAATAATGGCATTGTCATCGGTGAGTTCAGCCAGACGCCGATAACGGGCGCTGCGTCCCTGAGCTTCTTTACTGTGCCGATTAAGCAGGTCTACCGGTAAAGATTCAACAATTGCGGGCATATCCTGAGATGCGCAGTAGTCACGCAAAAATTCAGCCCATTGCGGCGAGTCCGGATGAAAAAAATGATCCAGATGAATAGCCAGGTAATTAAGTTCAGGATGCTGTTCGCGGTAGCGCAGCGTCAGGTCAAGAACACTCTGAGAGTCTGCCCCACCGCCTAAAGCAACTACCAGTTGCTGTCCTGGTTCAGGCTGCAACGCCTGTATTGCAGAACAGTAACTGGCATATAAGTCGTCAACGATATTCAAGGCATCTGCCTGTTAGCAATAACCAAAAGACATCAGTTTCTTATAACGGTTATCCAGTAGCTGATCGGTGCTCAATCCCTGCAAAGAAGCAATGTCTTTTTTCAACTGAGCTTTTAGCAGCTTAGCTATATCTTCATAATTGCGATGAGCACCGCCCAGAGGTTCTTCAATAATAGTATCAATCAGACCCAGTTCATGTGAACGCTGGGCGGTCACACCCATAGCATCGGCAGCTAACTCGGCTTTACTGGCACTTTTCCATAAAATGGAAGCACAGCCTTCAGGAGAAATCACCGAATAGGTGCTGTATTGCAGCATATTGACCTTATCACCCACACCTATTGCCAAAGCACCGCCAGAGCCGCCTTCACCAATAACGGTACAGATAGTTGGCACTTTAAGGCGTGACATTACTTTCAGGTTACGCGCAATGGCTTCACTCTGACCACGCTCCTCAGCACCAACCCCAGGGTAAGCACCTGGCGTATCAATGAAGGTTAGCACCGGCATCTTAAAGCGCTCGGCCATTTCCATTAAGCGCAGGGCCTTGCGATAACCTTCGGGTTTTGGCATACCAAAGTTACGGCGTACTTTTTCCCGGGTTTCGCGACCCTTTTGCTGGCCTATAACCATTACCGGAGCACCGTCCAGTCGGGCCACGCCACCCACAATAGCTTTATCATCTGCGTAGGCACGGTCTCCAGCCAGATTATCGAACTCAGTAAACATAAGGTCGATGTAATCAAGCGTATAAGGACGCTGCGGATGACGTGCCAGCTGAGCCACCTGCCAGGAAGAAAGATCAGAGAAAATTTTCTCTGTCAGCTCTACCCGCTTTTTTTGCAGCTGTTTGACTTCTTTTTCAAGATCAATATTCAGCTCACCTTTCGCACCAACACTTTTCAATTCGTCAATCTGTGCTTGCAGCTCGGCGATAGGTTTTTCAAAATCCAAAAAATTCAGGCTCATTATTACATTCCAAGTCAGTTAAAAGGCCAGGTGTACCTGGCTTACGCCAAGGATATCCCAAAGCTCATACATCAGGGCGTCTGTCGGGTCTACATACCATGCCGCGCCCGGCTTCAAATTTACGCTGGCAGTTTCCAGCTGACAATGCATAGTAACGGGGCAAGTGCCGCCACTGGCATTACGCAGTGCCTGTTCAACCGCCTTCAGCTGTTGCTCTGCAACACTGGTCAGGTCCAGGGTAATGGCCAGCGCTTTAGCATATTGTGCTCGTGCCTGTTCGATTGTCATCAGATCATAAGCGGTCATTGTATTGCCCCCGCTGTATTGATCAAATCGGACTTCTCCTTTTACCCACAAAATCTGGTCTTTTTGCAGTAATTCTTCGTGTTTCTCAAATTCCTGATTATACAAACGTACATCAAGACGGGCACTCTTGTCATCCAGAGTCACTATAGCCCAACGCTGGCCTTTTTTATTTACCATAGGTCGGACATCGAGCACCAGCCCGGCACTACTTACGTGATTGCCCCGTCCGGTCTCATTTAAATCCGCAAGACGGCCGCTGGAATAATGTTTCAGCTCAGCCCGGTAACGGTTAATAGGATGTCCGGTTAAATAAAGTCCCAGAGTTTCCCGTTCACCATCCAGCCATTGTGGTTCCGGCCATGGTGAAACTGTTTCAAAAGCAGCTTCAATTTGTTCCGGTTCTGTAGTCAGCACACCAAACAGATCCGTTTGCCCCCTGGCTTCATCTTTAGCATGTTGATCGGCCTGGCGCATGGCTTTGCTTAAGCTCGCCATTAAAGTGGCCCGGTGTGGTCCCAGGTTATCCAGCGCACCGGCCTTGATTAATCGCTCCATGACCCGGCGATTCAGCTTTTTCAGGTCTACCCTACGGCAGAAATCAAAAAGATCGCTAAAAGGCCCATCGGCCTCCCGCGCCTCGATAATAGATTCAATCGGGCCCTCACCCACGCCTTTGATAGCGCCAATGCCATAAACCACACGCTGATCTTCATCAACACTGAATTTATATTCGCCTTTATTCACGTCGGGCGGCAAAATAGTCAGCCCCATACGTTCACATTCGTCCACCAGGGTTACTATTTTGTCGGTATTGTCCATATCCGCCGACATCACCGCTGCCATGAATTCCGCCGGGAAATGCGTCTTCATCCATAAGGTTTGGTATGACACCAGAGCATAAGCAGCGGAGTGTGATTTATTAAAACCATAACCTGCGAACTTTTCTACCAGATCGAAGATTTTAATTGCCAAATCAGGATCGATGCCGTTCTCTTTGGCTCCCTTCTCAAAAACCGCACGCTGCACTTCCATTTCTTCAGGTTTCTTTTTACCCATTGCCCGACGCAACAGATCCGCCGCGCCCAGACTGTAACCCGCCATGACCTGAGCAATCTGCATCACCTGCTCTTGATACAGAATGACCCCGTAGGTCGGTTCCAGAATGGGAATTAACGAGTCATGCTGGTAGTTCTGATCCGGATAGGAAACCTTTTCCCGTCCGTGTTTACGGTCAATAAAGTTGTCTACCATGCCCGACTGCAAAGGACCGGGCCGAAATAAAGCAACCAAAGCGATAATATCTTCAAAACTATCCGGCAACAGGCGTTTTATCAGCTCTTTCATGCCCCGTGATTCAAGCTGAAAAACCGCTGTGGTTTCAGCTTTTTTCAGCGAACGAAAACACTTAGCGTCATTCAACGGAATAGAAGTAATATCAATAATTTCGCGACCTTCCTTTTGCAGCCGCGGATTAACCATATCCAGTGCCCACTGAATGATAGTCAGCGTGCGCAGACCCAGGAAATCGAATTTGACCAGGCCCGCCGTTTCTACGTCGTTTTTATCAAACTGAGTCACCGGGAAGTTGCCATCTTCATCGCAATACAATGGCGAAAAGTCGGTTATCTTGGTGGGTGAAATTACTACACCGCCAGCGTGTTTACCCGCATTACGGGTTACACCTTCCAGACGCCGTGCCATATCAATGAGTTCTTTGACATCGCCATCTTCATCATACAGCTGTGGCAGTCGAGGTTCTTCTTCAAAGGCTTTCGACAAAGTCATTCCAGGCGTGCCCGGAATAAGTTTAGAAATACGGTCTACAAACCCATAAGGGTGGCTCAGTACCCGGCCAACATCGCGCACTGCCGCTTTTGCTGCCATGGTTCCGAAAGTAATAATCTGGGATACCGCGTCGCGGCCATAGAGATCGGCCACATGGTCAATCACTTCATCGCGCCGATCCATGCAAAAGTCGACATCAAAATCCGGCATGGAAACCCGTTCTGGATTCAAAAAACGTTCAAACAGTAAATCAAACTCAAGTGGGTCAAGATCGGTGATTTTGAGCGCATAAGCAACCAGCGAGCCCGCTCCGGAACCCCGCCCAGGACCGACCGGAATGTTGTTATCTTTGCTCCACTGAATAAATTCCATCACGATCAGGAAGTAACCAGGGAACCCCATGTCATTGATTACTTCAAGCTCGATCTGTAAACGCTCGTCGTAAGCTGGACGCTCTTTAGCTCTGAGTTCAGGATCTGGAAATAAAAACTGCAAACGTTCTTCGAGCCCTTCCTCTGATACTTTAATCAGGAAATCCGGAATGCTCATATCACCGGTTGGGAAATCGGGCAGAAAGTATTCGTTCAGGCGCACGGTGACGTTGCAGCGCTTGGCTATTTCCACTGTGTTCTGCAAAGCTTCCGGAATGTCTGCAAACAACTCCTGCATTTCTTCCGCACTGCGCATATACTGCTGTTCACTGTAGTGCTGGGGACGGCGCGGATCCGCTAAGGTGAAGCCATCATGAATAGCGACCCGGATTTCATGGGCATCAAAGTCTTTGCTATGCAGGAACACCACTTCATTGGTAGCCACTACGGGCAGGTCATGCTGGCTCGCCAGCGTTACAGCCGCATGTAGATAGTCCTCTTCCTGTGGCCTGCCCGTGCGAATCAACTCAATATAAAAGTGGTCAGCAAAATGCTGCTGGTAGAACTGCAGACTATTGGAAAGTGCCTTATCCTGACGTTGCAGCAAAGCGCAGCCGATATCCCCTTCCCGTGCACCGGACAAAATAATAACACCCTGCGCATGTTCAGCCAGCCAGCCTTGATCGATGCAGGGCACGCCGTGCTTATGGCCGCGAAGATAGGCCTTTGATATAAGCACGGTAATATTCTGGTAGCCCTCATTATTGGCAGCTAGCAGAGTCAAACGGAAAGGCTTGTCGGGCCAGTCATCGCTAAGCACCCAAAAATCCGTCCCAATTAAAGGTTTCATGCCCAGGTTTTCGGACTGCTGGTAATAGCGCACCAGGCCGCACATATTCATTTGATCAGTAAGAGCCATCGCAGGCATGCCAAGATCAGCAGCTCGCTGACAGAGCGGCACAACTTTCTGCACACCGTCGATCATCGAAAAATCGCTGTGTACACGCAGATGAACAAAGGCTGGCGATTGGTCCATAAACAAAAACCCTGGGTTTTTATACTCTTATATAAGGCTGCATATTGTGCCTGAAAGCTTGGGTTGGGGAAAGACAACCTTTGTAAAACGACACTCGTCGCAAGGATATCTTAAATAAGTTAACAGCCGGTAAAAAATTTGCTACACCTTAACGATTACTATTTTTTAACAATTGACTAGGGCTTTTCATGGAAGTACAAAACAGCCAGGGTATTAAGGCGCAACTAGACGAGGTGCTATCGACGTGCCCTTCAGTGATTTACACCATGTCTTACCAAAATGACATACCTGTCGTGGACTGGATCAGCGAGAATATCGAGAGCATTACAGGGCACCCGATAAAAAAAATTACCGAGCCGGGCTGGTGGACCCAGAATATTCACCCAGACGACCAGGTCGTCGAGAGCGAAGCCAATGAGGCACTGCTAAAGCACGGCAGTCTCAGTTATGAGTACCGCATTCGTTATGCCGACGGACAGTATCGCTGGATATATGACCAAATGAGGGTACTTCGCCATTCCGATGGAAGCCCTCGCCGGATTGTCGGCTCCTGGCATGACATTACCCGGGAAAAAAGCATGACCATGGCATTGGAGCAACGCGACCAACTGCTTTCCAGGCTCAGTAAGTGGGTGCCAGGTATGCTGTACCAAATGATTATGCAACCCGATGGCAGGTGTTATTTCCCCTATGTGTCAGCAGGTATTCAAGACATATACGGCGTCTCGCCTGACGCCGTAGCCGAGGATGCTGAAATCGCTATCCGTCACATCCACCCTGCAGACAAAGAGCTTTTTCATCGCAGCATACAAGAATCAGCACGGCAATTACGCACCTGGCATTGTGATTTTCGTATTCAGCACAACAAAAGAGGCTTGCGCTGGGCTCGTGGTGAAGCTGCCCCTGAACTATTAGCAGACGGCAACATTCTATGGCATGGCCACATTAGTGACGCTACCGAACAAAAAAACCTGGAAAATGCATTAAAGGAACAACGCCTAAGGCTGCAACAACTGGCCCATTACGACCCACTGACCGGTCTGCCCAACCGGGCGCTTTTCGCCGATCGCATTTACATGGCCATTGAACAGGCAAAACGTAAGCACCAGTGCCTGGCTGTGGTCTATATAGATCTGGATAATTTTAAACCGGTCAATGATACCTTAGGTCATTCAGCAGGTGACCAACTATTGCAGCAGGTCGCCAAACGCCTGCTCAAATCAGTGCGTAATACCGATACGGTAGCTCGTATCGGGGGCGACGAGTTTGTACTCCTGATTGCCGATACCGGGCCGCATGGATATATGCGCAGCATTAATCAAATTATCGACTTTATCCGTCGCCCTATCCCCTTACAAAACCAGTCCGTAGAGCTTTCTGCCAGTATAGGCATCGCCACCTACCCACAGGATGAAACAGAGCCCGACGCCCTGGTTCGCTACGCTGACCTTGCAATGTATAAAGCCAAAGAGAAGGGACGCAACCAGATCTGCCACTTCCATGATCTGAGTCAGTAAAAAGAACTACCTCTTTTGATATAAACATGCTCACTCTTATTGGGGTACCTATTCTACCCCTTGAAACCGCTTTACAGGTGTAAGCATGCGAAAGAACTTACCGGTAACCGAAGTTGAAAAAATTTATCCTGCCCATTATCGTCTCATTTCATCCACAGATACCCGGGGAGTCATTACCCACTGCAATCAGGACTTTATTGACGTCTGTGGTTTCAGCGAAGAGGAGCTAATAGGTGCGCCGCATAACCTTGTCCGCCACCCGGATATGCCGGCTCCGGTTTATAAGGCGATGTGGGAAACCCTGAAAGCCGGGAAACCCTGGATGGGTGCGGTTAAGAACCGCTGTAAAAACGGCGACCATTACTGGGTCAGCGCTTATGTCACACCGCTTAAAGATGGCAATAAGATCATCGGTTATGAATCAGTGAGGGTAAATCTGGACAACGCGTCTAAGCGTCGGGCTTTAAAAATGTATCAACGCCTCAATCAGGGCAAAAAACCGATCTCCCCGGTTCTGCAATTGAAAAGCTGGGTATCTCAGTTAGCGCCTATTGCCATTCCGACTCTGGTCGCCAGCGCTATACTGGCATTCAGCACCGGAACTATGTCTGCTGTAATTGCAGGTTTAGCGGGGTTCGGCGCGTTAGTCTGGCAACAAAGCGCACAGAACTCGATTTATCAAAAATTATTTCAACAACGCCCGGAAGCCTATGCTGACCCCCTGGTCGCGGAAACTTATTCTGACTGGCGCGGCCTGAAGGCCCAGTTAAGCCTGGTACTGATGAGCGAAGCCGCCCGCACCCGCACCGCCCTCACCCGTATCAGCGATGCCGCAACCCAGTTGCATAGTATTGTCGCGCAGACCCGCAAACAGGCAGAGTCAAGCAACCAGCTTATTCAGCAACAGAATCAGGCCACTGAACAAACCGCTTCTGCAATTAATCAATTAGCTACGTCCATTGTAGAAGTGGCGGGCCAGGTAGAAAATAATAGCAAACAGGCTGGTATCGCCGGAGACTATGTGACCACCAGCACCGGCCTGGCATCGGAAGCTATGCAGTCTATTCAGCGCCTGAATAATTCTGTGCACAGCGTCGCTGAAACCGTCCGCGCGCTGGCAGACTCGACTAGCTCTATAGGTCAGGCCGCTGATTTAATTTCAGAAATTGCAGATCAAACCAACCTGCTGGCACTAAATGCAGCTATTGAAGCCGCACGAGCGGGAGAACATGGCCGTGGTTTTGCAGTAGTCGCACAGGAAGTTCGCTCTCTTGCACAGCGCACCCGTGAGTCAACTGAAAACATTCACTCTATCGTTAACAATCTCAAAAGCAGAGCCGAACAAGCGGTTGAAGTTTCCATGCAGGGTGAGGAAGTTGCAAATGATGGCGTAGATAAGGTACAGCAAACCGAGGTTGCTCTGGGGACTATTGCTCATTCAGTCGCCGATATAAATACCGCGTCGTTACAGATGGCGACCGTCGTCGAAGAACAAAGTGAAGTCGCCGACCAGATTAATCAACAAATCGCTGCTATTTCTGGCATTGCCCAACAAAGCCAGGACAATGCTACCGGGACTTACCAATCCAGTGTTGAACTGGAGCAAACAACGCAGCACCTGTATTCACTCATTCAGCGTTTTGCTGCCCGTACCGACAATGTACGTTAACCTGATACAGGTAAAACTAAGCATAGCTAAAGGCAATAATGGCCTGATACCGCTAGATAATGCCAGAAACTGGCTACAAACAAGGTGAAGGATGTTGGCGGAGTGGACGGGACTTGAACCCGCGACCTCCGGCGTGACAGGCCGGCATTCTAACCAACTGAACTACCACTCCATAAAGCAGTGATTTACAGTGTCTTATCAAATTGCAGTTGGCGGAGTGGACGGGACTTGAACCCGCGACCTCCGGCGTGACAGGCCGGCATTCTAACCAACTGAACTACCACTCCGCATTCTGGATGCTGCAAATGATAATTGACTGTAAGCGAAAAAATGGCGGAGTGGACGGGACTTGAACCCGCGACCTCCGGCGTGACAGGCCGGCATTCTAACCAACTGAACTACCACTCCGCATCTTCTCTGCGTTGATTTAAAACAGCTAGTGTTTGCCCTCAACGCGGCGAGATAATACGAGTCTGCCGTCAGCGAGTCAACCATTTTTTGACGCTTTGTGCCTGTTTGCACACGAAATCGCCAAAAACCTATGATTATTACTTTTTCAGCTTCCGCTGACGCCACCAGAGGTAACCTATCCAGGCCAGCACCAGTACTCCATTAAAAGCAATCACCAGAATAATCAATGTACGGCGTTGTCTGATTTCCTGCTTCTCTGCCTCAATGCGCTGTTGCTGTTGTGCCTGACGTTCTGCAGAACGTTGCTGAGCCAGTTCCTGTTCTGTTGGAGGTGGCGGCTCAGGTCGACGTGCGGAAAATTCATACGTAGGAACTTGAGCAGCAAATTCACGACCGTCCCGGGCAGTTGCGAAAATCTCCAGGTTGATAGCAAAAGTTCCAAATACATAGTTGGGTATACGTTGGCGCAAAGAATCACCCTGTCGGGTTCTGATGTCCAGCCGCTGTACTTCCCCATTAGGGTATTCAATATCTCCCCGAATAATGACATCATCCACCTGCAGCTGATCTTCGCTCAAGCTGATTTCAAGCATATGAGGTTGTTCTTCACGAGGCCCAGCCTCGACATGCAAAGTCACAGGCAAGGATTTAACCACTATAGGATCCTGCTCGTAGTTGCGGCGAAATAATGGCGTTTCTGCACGATAAGAAGGAATGTACTCACCCGGTGTTACATTAAAATCTATTTCCCCGGTAAAAATACCGTCGCGCGCCCGCGCGTCCATGCCGCGACCGTCATCCCGAAACTCAGCTAATTCCCGCGGTGGCACACCAAAATTTTCATACTCAGGATTATTGGTGCTTACCAAAAATAATCGGGTAGTAATGACGCTACGAAAGTCGCGCTGCGGTATAGGTTCGCCAGCTTCTGTAAATGTACCCGTAATACGCAGCGTTTCACCAGCAAAAACAACTGGTGGTAACGAATCTGCATGAAACTGAATATCCGAAGTGATCATCACCCGGCTTTCCGGACGTAATGCACCTGAAATCTGCCAGGGCCCGCGCATAGGCTGTTCAATACGCACCTGATCGAAATCAGGACCGCTTTCCCACTGCACATGCTCAGGATGACGGGAGTGATACCACTTGGTTCCGTCAGGTAAAATCAGCACCACCGGCTGAGTTCCGTAATCGCGGAAAAAAACCATGCTGATCTCATCCACTGCCGAATCAATACGGAAACGATCGCCTAATAACGGCAATTGATTGTCCGGTGTCGCTTCCGCTAACTGAAAGGCCCGGGTTGGATTCTGGGGGGTGTCGTTAGCCATAGCTGGGGCTATGGCTAAAAAAACAGCCAGGGCTGCAGTGATGAAACAGGTTAAGCTGAACCGGGCCAAAGCGATTTTCCTCCGCTTGCAATAAGTTGCTCAAGACGTTGCCTGTGCGCTTCTTCTTCATCGGCAGATGCAGCTAAAACCTTTAATGCTGAGCGTTGTTCCGGCAAACGCCGAATCGCATCATGATCAATGCTTTTCTCCCCTTTACCTTTACCCGCCAGAGACAGCTTTCGTTGCCCTCCAGTCATCCAAAGGTAAACATCCGCTAATATTTCCGCATCCAGCAAGGCCCCGTGCAGTTCGCGGTGCGAATTATCAATATCAAAACGTTTACACAATGCATCCAGACTGGCCCGTTGTCCCGGATACAGCGTCCGTGCCAGGGCCAGAGTATCGAGTACGCTGGCATAATCTTTAGTAAAACCTTTGCCCGGCTGCATACGCTGAAACTCAGCGTCCATATGGCCGACGTCAAAAGGCGCGTTATGAATCACCAGTTCGGCGCCGTGGATAAACTCAATGAATTCATCGGCAACCTGAGCAAATACCGGTTTGTCTTCCAGATATTCATTGGTAATTCCATGAATATTAATGGCTTCCTGCTCTACCAGACGCTCAGGGTTAAGATAAACGTGAAAATGATTACCCGTTAATTTGCGATCAATTAATTCGACGCAACCAATTTCTATAATTCGATGCCCCTGACGCGGGTCAATACCCGTAGTTTCAGTGTCCAGTACGATCTGGCGACTTACCTTTGATTCCGTAATATCCTGCATTTGTTCCGACCTCAGTTCCTGCGTATACTCTGCTGGCATTTGCAGCTTATAGTAACAACATCAGGAACCGAGAAGAAGCATGACAACAAAGCAGGTTAGTATTTTTACCGATGGCTCCTGCCTGGGCAATCCAGGTCCCGGAGGTTATGGCGCTATACTACGTTATGGCAAACATGAAAAAGAGCTGGCTGCTGCTTTTCGCCTGACCACCAACAACCGCATGGAGCTCATGGCGACCGTAGTGGCACTGAATACCCTTAAAAACGGCTGTCAGATAGAACTATACACAGACAGCGAATATGTCCGTCAGGGCATTACTAAGTGGATTGATGGCTGGAAGAAAAAGAACTGGCGTACGTCAAACCGGCAACCTGTTAAAAATCAGGACTTATGGAAGCAATTAGATGAGGCCATAACCCGCCATAAAATCAACTGGCACTGGGTTAAAGGTCATTCCGGGCATGCCGAGAACGAGCGTTGTGACACGCTTGCCCGGCAAGCCGCAGAAAATGGCCCTCATAAAGAGGACAAAGGCTATCAGCCGAACGCTTAACGAATAAACAGACGGCGACTGATAAACCAGCCTAGTATCATCATGGCAACAAACACTAAAGTGCCTGAACTACCCGATGGAAGCGCGGCAATAGCCGGTCCAGGGCAATAACCTACCAGGCCCCAGCCCAATCCAAAAATCACCGCCCCAACGACCAGCGGTTTGTTAATGAGCCGACTGGAAGGGGTCGCAAAGCGCGCTTCGTAAACCGGTTTAGTACGCTTTTTCAGTAACTGATAACCAAGTGTATAAACAATAAGCGCGCCCACCATGACCAGCGCCAGGCTAGGATCCCAGTCACCCGCCAGGTTCAGAAAACCCAATACTTTCTGAGGGTCTATCATTTGCGAAACCGCAATCCCGGCCGACATTAACAGGCCACATAAAAAAGCAATTAAAATTGGCATCAGATTAAGCCTCCATGCACCAGACTAGCGACCAGCATGCCTACCAGCATAAAAATCAGAGTAGCTACCAGAGAACGCGGCGAAAAACGGCCAATACCGCAAATACCATGCCCTGAAGTACAGCCCGCACCCCAACCAGTACCCAGGCCAACCAGTAACCCAGCCACTACAACCCGCCAGTCAAGTGGTGGCGTACTATAAGTAAAGTCGCCCAGTGTGGCGGCAACCAGCAAAGGTCCGAGCAAGAGACCCAACACAAAAGCTAAGCGCCAACTACGCCCCTGGCGACTGAAAATAGCATTGCTTGCAATACCAGAGATGCCCGCAACCCGGCCTATCAGGGCATACATTAAAATAGCCCCCAGGCCGATCATGGCACCGCCGATCAATGCGCTGAACGGAGTGAAATTTTGCATTAACAGTTACCTTTAACCAGTGACGTTTTTATTTTCCTGCTTCCAGGCCTGCATACCGCCCGAAACCGAGAATACCTTGTTTAAACCCATATCCTGCAAAGCAGCGGCAGCCAATGCTGAACGCCCACCTGAACGGCAGATTAGATAGAGCGGGCGATCCTGCAACTGTTGCAACGCTACCTCAGGCGCACAACCACTGGCCGCAACCGCGGGATGGCTGCTCAATTGAAATTCAAGCACTCCACGAGGCAGGTTAATGGCCTCAGCGATGTGTCCCTCGGCATACTCCGCAGGCTCGCGTACATCAATAATCAATGCGTCATTATTGTCTAACTGAGCCAGGTCATCGGTACTCACTTCCTGAATTCGCTGCTTCACCTCAGCAACCAGTTGTTGAACTGTTTTCATAGCTATCTCCTGTTATTGCTAACATTTATAAAACGGATTGATAAATAACCACTATAGCCATGATCAGAAGGAAACCAGCAAAACCTTTTTGCAACTTTTCAGTTGCTAATCGCCGACCTATCCAACCTCCCGCATAGCTACCTATCGCACCTGCGAGAATCATGACCAAAATAACTTTCAAATCAAATTCGTAACCAGCCTGCTGCATAGGTACATAATACTGTGTAAAACCAACCAATGACTTCATCGCAATAATAACCAGGCTGGTGGCTACTCCTACCGGAAGACTTAAACCACCAATCAGCACTAGCGCTGGCACAATAAGAAAACCACCACCCACTCCGACAAAACCTGTGATAGCACCGACAGCCAAGCCTTCAAAAATAATTTTCAAAGGTTTTATTTTGCTAGCAGCGTTTAATTCAGGTAAGCGCGAACGCCACATGAAAACAGCCGCTACCGCCATCAAAAGAGCAAAAACAAGCAGCTGCCAGCGCGCATCAACGACCAGACCTGCTAAAGCGCCCAGCCAGGTACCAAAAATGCCAGGCACACCAAAATAAAGCACATGGCGCCAGCTAATAAGCCTTTTCCAGCCATTTTGCACCGACCCCAACAGGCTGATCCCACCCACTATTAACAGCGAGGAGGCAATCGCCACCTGGGGATCCTGTCCCAGCAGGTACAACAGCACCGGTACCGTAAGTATCGAGCCTCCGGAGCCAAACAACCCCAGACTCAGGCCTATTATTAAAGCACCTAAAAGAGCAGTCACCGATAATTCCTCATTTCTTATATTCAATTTTGAAATATACATATTCCCAAATTGAATTACAAGTTTTTCATTAACAGTCAGAAGTAATTATTTGAAGTGGCTACGTGCCTGCGCCGTACCCGGCACCTGCGCTGGCTGAGCAAAACGTAAAAAAGAAGGTTGCAGTTTCAACGGAAAGACCCGCTTCCGCGCCACTATGTAATAGCAACATCTTAATACAGGAGCTTGCTGCAGCAGCCAACTAGTGCCCCGCTCCGGGTCTTTGGATAAAGAGCTTAATGCACTGTTACCCAGGTATCCTTCAACCACGACCTCGTAATTCAATAAACCAAGCCAGTCCTGAATACGCCCTTTGCTAAAGTAGCGCCCAGACCAAGGCGGTCGATGCCGATTACCAGGCCAGAGTCCGGTCAGGCTAGCCAGGCTAAGCGGGTTATACAAAGTCAGTACCATATAGCCATCAAAGGCTAAGACACGGTCAGCTTCACGCAGCACCTGATGCGGGTCTTTCTGGTATTCCAGAACATGAGCCATCACCACGATGTCGATACTGCGACGGGCGAATGGCAAAGCACTCAGATCCGCCCGGACTCTGGCATCACTGCTGTTATGCACAGTGATTTTTTCAATTGCTTTACAGCCTCCGGCAACACCATTGCTCAATGGGCCCAGTTGCAAAGCATAATTGCCGGCCATGCTTGCCCAGTGAGGTTGTAAGGCCTCCCGTTGTAGCCGTTGTAGCCACTTTCCATGCGGCAATTGTTGCCAGCTTTTGGGTGACGTCAGGACCTGCTCTATCAGAGCGGGTTTTATTAGCATGCGAAAGCCCCTTATACTAAGGTTTTTAAAGCAAGCAGGAATGACCATTATGCATATACATGCCATACCAGCTTTTAACGATAACTATATCTGGATTCTGCAGCCAAAAGACAGTACTCAATGCGTCATTGTAGACCCCGGTGATGCCCAGCCTGTAATGAAGTTTTTAGCAGAGCATCAATTAACCCCGGCAGCTTTGCTTATTACCCATCACCACCATGACCATACAGGCGGTATTCAGGCACTCACTGATCGTTATGCTATGCCTGTCTATGGTCCGGCAGAAGAAGATATCAGCGGCGTTACCGATAAGCTCAGGGGTGGTGACTCCCTGCCGCTAACCGTACTCAACCTGACTTTTAATATTATCGACTGCCCGGGTCACACTAACGGCCATATTGCTTTTTATTCTGCACCCTTGCTATTTTGTGGCGATACTTTATTTTCTGCAGGATGTGGCCGTATGTTTGAAGGCACTCCTGAGCAATTTATAAAAAGCTTACGCCGCTTTAAAGCACTGCCGGACGAGACTCTGGTATACTGCGCCCATGAATATACTGCGGCTAATCTTGAGTTTGCAAAAGCAGTGGAACCGGATAACCAGGCAATATCCAGCCATCAACAATGGGTAGCAGAACGTCGACAGGCGAATGAGATTACTGTGCCATCCACGCTCCGGCTGGAACGCAAAATTAATCCTTTCCTGCGTTGCCATTTGTTCAGTGTGCAGCAATCAGCTCAACGGTACGCACAGACTTCATTAGCCGACGAAGTTGAAGTGTTTGCCTGTATTCGCGAATGGAAAGATAATTTCTGATTGCCTGAAAATTGCCTATTGGCCCAAGAATTGCTTAAGATAACGGCGCAGGATGCGCTGAATAATTATATGCGGGAATTTTGACATTAAAGCGGTGCGCTAAAATAAAGGTCTTCTATGAAAAAACTTTGTATCACTATGCTTGGCACTTTGTTGCTTTCCGGCTGCCAGGCTACACATTGGGTAAATGATTACCTCACCTCAGAACCCTATACTACTGAGGATAAGACCCATGAAATGAATGAAGGCCTGGCTTTGTATGCGCTGAATGCTCCCAGTCATGAACAGCCGCCAGCGCAGGGTTCAACCTCGTTGTCACCGCAGCAACAGGCTGACCTGTGGGACCGGATTCGATTACAAATGCAATTGGATATACCGCAGAATGAGCGGGTACTTACCCACCTGAACTGGTACAAAAGACACCCTAATTATATTGACCGCGTGGCTCAGCGAGCGGCGCCATTTCTATACCTGATTGTCGAAGAAATTGAAAAACGTGACTTGCCTCTGGAACTGGTAATGGTCCCTGTCGTCGAAAGCGCTTACGACACCTTTGCCTACTCGCATGGCAGCGCGTCAGGAATTTGGCAGTTCATTCCAAGCACCGCCACTCATTACGGCCTGGATATCAACTGGTGGTACGATGGACGCCGCGATATCATGGCTTCAACTGAAACCGCTTTGGATTACCTGGAACGATTACACCGCATTTTCGACGGTGACTGGTTGCACGCCATAGCGGCTTATAATGGCGGCCAGGGCCGTGTTGCTAATGCAATTCGAGCCAATCGACAGGCCGGCAAAGATACTGATTTCTGGTCTCTCAGCCTGCCCCGTGAAACACAAAACTATGTGCCTAAGGTTCTGGCCCTGTCAGAATTGCTACTGAACAGCAATGAACATGATATGAACTGGCGCTACGTAGCTAATCAGCCAGTAACCACCATTATAGATGTAGGACAACAAATAGATCTGGCGCAGGCCGCTGAAATGTCAGGCATGACACTGGCTGAACTGCATCGATTTAACTCCGGTTATAATCGTTGGGCCACCAGCCCCGATGGTCCCCACCATCTTTTATTGCCCATCGCTAATGCGGAGCAATTCAGTCAGCAAATGGGCGCAACCGACCCTCAGGACTGGGTCAACTGGCAACGCCATGAAGTTCAACGTGGTGAAAGCCTGATTGTGATAGCTAACCGATACGGCACCACCACCCGGGCAATCCAGCTGGCTAATGATATTGACGGTCATGTTATCCGTCAGGGCGACCACCTGATGATCCCAGTGTCCTCCCTTGATTTAACCGAATACACACTCACCGCTGAACAACGCCGTACCAGCAGTCAGAATCGTTCCCGCGGTAACCACCGCATTGATCACCAGGTAAAATCCGGCGACACCTTATGGGATCTCAGCCGTACTTATCAGGTGCCAATACGTAGTCTGGCCAGCTGGAATAATATGGCACCTGGCGACTTTTTACGTCCAGGGCAAACTCTGGCTATCTGGCGCGACGAACGTCCTACCAGCAGTCAACGTGAAGCCGTAGTGCGCACGGTACAATACCGGGTGCGTTCAGGTGACTCACTGGACCGTATTGCCAACCGTTTCAGTGTCAGCATTGCTGACATCGAACGCTGGAATCAGATTAGCCGTGATCGCTTCCTGCAACCTGGTCAACAACTGACACTTTATGTTGATGTAACCCGGGTTAATATTTAATTATGAAGTTGTTTATCGCTACGCTATGTTGCGCATTGTTCTTCGGGTTGTTTCTGACGCCCGTTAATGCCGAAACTGCTGACCGGGGCTTTTCCTACCGTATGACAGGAACAGTAACCACTATGGACGGGCAACAGAGCGACATTAATATGCTGCTAGGCTTTCAGGAAAATAGCAGAGGCTGGTATTTTCGCGCGGGTTCTGAGCAGTTGTATATGAAAAAACCGCCAAAAGCATATAACCTGATTATTAATCTGGATGGTCGCGGACAAGCTTTTGTCAGCGACTTTAGCCAGAAGCCGGTTACTCATTTTCAAATCAACATCGAAGATTACGAAATAGAGCTTTTTCAGGCCAGCGACATTGCCTACGGCATGCGGTTGCGTATTAATGATCGCCAGTTCCTCTTCGATAGCGCTCACCCACGTATTCGATTTGAGCTTAGTGAAGAGGGTCTGGGTCATGTTATTGCTGAAAGCACCTTACGCGATCTGTCCATTCGCCGCGCCAATTAAGCAGGCACGGCTAATGGTTTCAGCTTTGTAACAAGGTTGCCAGTTGCTCCTCATTCAGCACTTCCACGCCCAAAGCCTCGGCTTTGCTTAATTTAGACCCGGCCTTATCGCCTGCGATCAGTGCTGTAGTACTGGCCGACACACTGCCCGTTACTTTAGCTCCCAGCGCCATCAACTGCGCTTTTGCTTCCTCCCGGGTCATACTGCTTAAACTACCAGTCAATACATAAGTATGCCCTGCCAGGGGTTTATCATCAGCACTTGCCGCTTCGACCTGAGGCCATCGTACTGCTTTATCGCCCTCGGTCAGTGCCTTAATAATTTCTATATTATGGCCTTCACGAAAGAACTGGTACAAGTGTTCAGCCACAATAACGCCAACATCCGGCACCTCTTGCAGAGATTCAGGATCCGCCTGCATAAGCGCTTTTAAATCAGCAAAATGCGCCGCCAGCGACTGTGCTGTCGCCTCTCCCACTTCACGAATGCCCAGGCTATATAAAAAACGTGCCAGCGTAGTTTCACGGCTCTTATCAATGGCCTCTACCAGGTTGCGCGCCGATTTTTCACCCATACGCGGCAAACTCGCTAACTCCCGCACCTGCAGGTGATACAAATCCGCCGGACTCTTCACCCAGTCGCGCTCCACCAAAGCATCGATCAACTTGTCGCCCAGGCCATCTATGTCCATAGCTTTACGCGAAGCATAATGCATCAGGGCCTGTTTGCGCTGGGCTGCGCAGTATAAGCCACCACTGCAACGAGCAACTGCTTCGCCTTCCACTCGTTCTATCGCTGAGTCGCACACCGGACATTGCGTAGGAAACTCAATAGCTGATGTTTCCTGCGGGCGCTCATCCAGCACCACCCCGACAACCTGAGGAATGACATCGCCAGCACGTCTCACCGTGACTCTGTCGCCAATACGAACCCCTAAACGTTCAATTTCATCGGCATTATGCAAAGTAGCGTTCGACACCGTTACGCCCGCAACAGTGACCGGTTCAAGCCGTGCCACTGGGGTAATTGCACCAGTCCGGCCAACCTGAAAGTCAACACCACGTAACCAGGTCAGCTGTTCCTGCGCGGGAAACTTATAGGCAATGGCCCAACGGGGAGCCCGAGATACAAAACCCAGCTGTTGCTGGCCTTCAATAGCATCGACTTTAAACACCACACCATCAATTTCATAAGGCAAACCAGCGCGCTCTTCACCTAGCTTTTTGTAATAAGCCTCACAGTCTTTGCTATCCGATAGCCGACGGGTCTGCGGACATACCGGCAAGCCCCATTTTTTTAGCTGCAGCAAACGCTGATAGTGACTGTCATCGTCCAACTGGCGTTGCGGTTCAACCTGGCCCATCGCGTAAGCATAAAACTGTAAAGGTCGTTGGGCGGTAATACGGGAGTCCAGCTGACGCAAACTTCCAGCAGCTGCATTGCGCGGATTAGCAAATACTTTGTCGCCCTGTTGACGTGCTTTCTCATTAAATTTTTCAAAACCAGCCAAAGGCATAAACACTTCGCCCCGAACTTCTAAGCGTTGCGGAAAGTCCCCGCGTAGCTGCAAAGGAACATTGCGAATAGTGCGCACGTTACTGGTGATATTTTCGCCTTTGTAACCATCGCCCCGGGTCGCCGCCTGCACCAGCTTGCCGTCTTCATACAAGATACTGACGGCAGCACCGTCCAGCTTGGGCTCGGCACACCAGGCCACTGGCCGGGTTTGCAAACGCTCTTCTATACGCTGTAAAAAGGCATTCATGGAGGTCTCATCAAAGGCATTGTCCAGCGACAGCATGGGCACTTCATGAGTTACAGTGGCAAAAGCACCCGCTGGAGGCGCACCGACTTTACGGGTGGGTGAACTGTCACTGACAAGAGCCGGATGCTCTTCTTCGATCTGCTGCAGACGCTCAAACAGGCGGTCATATTCCGCATCCGGGACACTAGGCTGATCCAGTACATAGTATTCGTAGCTGTATTGCTGCAGACGCTGGCGTAAATCGGCCAGCTCTTTTTCAAGGCTGGCCTGTTCGGTTAGTTCTGACATTTTCTTTACCACTGACTAGGTTTTCGGTGTAAACGCTGTTGCCGTTCAAACTCACGAATACGCTGATAGGCGTGCTGCACCGATTGTTTGGTTACCGGGTTTCGATTTCCATCCAGCACCGCGGCTCTGGGCATCGCCTCGGCTATTTTGTTCGCTGCATTATACATCATAGTAAAAGCCTGATGACCGTCGCCTTCCACTGGTAACGTCATGAAAAGAACAATGCCTTCCGTTGAAAAAGTTTCCATGCTGTAAATATCGAAAGTACCGGGGTTAAACATATTTGCCACGCTAAATAACACCGGACCATGACCGGACGATTCCTGGTGACGATGCAGAATGTCCATATCGCCGTACTTAAGCCCCAGCTCAGTTGTCATTTGTAAAAGAATAGCGCCCTGTATGTCACCGGTGACATACAAAGTAATGACTTCCATTTCCGGTTCAGCTGCCGGTTTTTGTTGCTCTTCGGTTTCAGAGTTTGCAACGACTTCTTCATCCACACGCTGTTCAGTATCTTCTGCAGTCACCTCATGCAATTCATCCTCGGTCCACTGCCCATCGTCCACCGCCTTCACTTCAGGTGGCTCAGGACTGTTTGTGGGAGATACAACCCGGTTTTCTTCATCTGACTGCAAATCAGCAAACATGTCGTCCTGTTGCGCCTGTTCTGCTTCAGCGGCAGAGAGGTCAATTTCGATCTGCTCCAGAGTAGGTTCGACTTTACTGGTTGTTGCAGAGCCTTTTTTATCTTTAGCAGAAGCGCTTTTTTTTGACCGGCTCATCGTCAGGGGATCAAAGTCTGCCAATTCGTCATCATCAACCTCAACCTGCTCAGCTGCACTGAACAAATCTGCAGGTTCCTGCTGCTGAGCACGACGGCGTTTACGCTCCAGGTTTTCACGTTGCCCACGAGCCACCTGGTTATTCTTACGGATGTTTCTCAGACCCTGCGCAAGCAGTGCGAGAATCACCAGCAAACCGATAATCATAAGTACTACACGTAAACTATCCATCTTTACATCAAACCTTTTATTATCAGGAGGCTTCGGCCATTGCTACGGCTTCGTCGACGTCTACAGCCACCAAGCGACTGACGCCAGGTTCCTGCATGGTTACACCGGCCAGATGTGAGGCCATTTCCATAGCTATTTTATTATGACTAATATAAATAAACTGCACTGATTCTGACATTTCCTGCACCAAACGGCAAAACCGGCCCACGTTGGCATCGTCCAGCGGCGCATCCACTTCGTCCAGTAAGCAAAAAGGTGCTGGATTAAGACGAAATATAGCAAATACCAGCGATAAAGCGGTAAGTGCCTTCTCTCCTCCGGAGAGCAGGTGAATAGTGCTGTTCTTCTTGCCTGGCGGGCGCGCCATTATAGTCACGCCAGTTTCCAGCAGGTCTTCATCGGTCAGTGCCAGATAAGCACTGCCACCCCCGAATACTTTAGGAAATAACTGCCCTAAGTCGCTATTTACCTGATCGAAAGTTTTGCGAAAACGTTGGCGGGTTTCTTTATCTATTTTCTTAATAGCGTCTTCCAGCAAAGCCAGGGAAGCCTGCAGATCGTCATACTGATTATCTAAATAAGCTTTACGTTCTGCCTGAGCTTCAGCTTCTTCGATAGCCGCCAGATTAATAGCACCCAGTTGCTGCAGCGACCGGGCTATTTTATCCAGCCGTTGTTGCCAGCTATTTTCTTCCGCTTCTTCAGGCATAGCTTCAAGCACTGCCTTCAGGTTATAACCAGTTTCCTGCAGACCTTCCAGTAAACTATGCCCGCGCTCGCGGGAAGCCGCCAGTTCCATTTTGCTGGCCTCTACTTTCTCGCGCTGCTGATTGATTTTATCCAGCACACCCTGCTGCCCCTGAGTTAATACACCCAGCTCCTGTTCAACTGCAGCCAGTTTTTCTGCAACTTCATTTTTTGCCAGTTCAACTTCTTCCCGTCGTGCCAGCGCAATAGCCAGGTCTTCTTCCAACTGCGCAATATCATCGCCCTGTTCTTCATGCTGCAAACTATGCAACTTCTCCTGCAACTGCTGCAACTGATTTTCAGTGCGCTTACCGGCCTGCTTTAAGTGTTGCTCACTATTGCTTAGCTGCTGCACCCGCAGCTGTAGCTCATGGCGCTGTTGTTGCACCTGTTGCTGCTGTTCCCGGGCTTGCTGCAGTTCGGCCCGCTTTTGCTCGCCCTGCTGCTGGTAATCCGTTTGTTCGGGTTCGTCAGCAGCTAACTGCTCTGTCAGAATAGCCTGTTCATCTTCTATCATAAGCAAGCGTTCATGCTGCTCAGCCAGACTCAGGTCGAGCTCTTCCTGTGTTGCTGAAAGTTCGTCCCGACGTTTATCAGCTTGCGCCAGCTCCCGGGTTATTGACTGCTCGCGGGCCTGCAAAGCAGCCAGCTGTTGTTGTTCTGCCATTAGCTGCTGACGCTGTTTCTGCAGCTGCACACGAAGTTGCTGCTGGCGTTCCAGTAAATTCTTCTTTTGCTGCTGTAAAGCTTCGGCCTCTGACTGCAGCTTTTGTTGCTGCGCAACCACATGGTCGTGTGTTTGCTGCCACACCAACTGACTGTCCTCTTCCTGTTGACCGTCACCCACCAACCAGTCCCGGCCAAACTGACGACCATCTTTAAGCACTACCCGCTGCGCCTTGTTCTGGCTTAATAACTGCTGAGCCTGTTCCTCATCGTCAGCTACCTGCACTTCCTGCAACAACGATAAATAGCGAGCGTCTCCCTGTACTTTTTCCGCCAGACTACCCGCTGGTGGCAACTGAGCAGGCTGCACAAACAACAGGCGACCACTGTCACTGCCTTGTGGCAAGCCGGATACCGGTTCTAACACCACCGGAGCCTGTAACCAGGGTCCTGCGATAGCTTCTACCGCCAGTTTCCATTCATCATCAGTTTTTAAAATATGCAGCAGGCTTTTGCTGTGTTTTTTATCGGCCAGCCATTGCCCGGCTTGTTGCGAAACAGGTTTGTTTGCGCTCGCTAACAACTGCTCTAAGGATGAAGCCCGCCCTGACAACTGCTGTACTTCCTGCTGCTGCCGATGCAGCTCATCCTGCAAGGCCTCAAGCTGCGCATCCACCTGCTGCTGTTTACCTTCGGCCTGCGCCAGTTCTTGCCGGGCCTCCGTGCACTGCTGTTCCTGCTGTCTCACATTCTGCTGCAGTTCCGTAGCATCTTTTTGCAATTGCCCGGTATCCAGCTCCTGCAGCTGTTTTTGCAACTGGTCCATTTGCTGCTGCAAACGAGAACATAAAACCTGAATACCTTGCTGTTCGGTAACAAGTACCCGCTGCTGTTGTTCCTTGGCCGCACGCTGCTGTTGTATACTCTGCTGCTGATGCTGCCAGCTTTGGTAGTCATCATCCAGCTGCGCAACTTTATCGCCAACTTCCATCGAAGCGGCTTCCGCCAGTTCCATTTCAGGTTCAAGCTCTGCAAGCTGGGTTTGTATCAACTCAAGCTCCTGCTGTTCTTCTTCCTGATGTTGTCGAAGCTGAGTTAGCTGAATACGCCCTTCGTCTTCTTCACGACGCCTTTTATCTGACAACTGGCGCTGGTGCTGAATATTCTGCTCAAGGCGGGTGATATCATTGTTGGCCTGATAAAAAGATTGCTGCGACTCATCAAAGCTATTTTTTAGTTCCTGCTGAGTATCCCGTAATTGGTGCTGACCACGCTCCGTTCCGCGTTGTTCAGCCACCCAACGCTCCAGCTCGGTCTGCTGCTCACGCAACTGCTCTTCTACGCGGTCGCACTGCTGCTGATAATGCAGCCATTTAAGCGCCTGCAATTGTGCCTTGAGGGTTCGCTCTTCCGCTTTAAGCTCTTTATAACGTTTAGCGGCAGCCGCCTGGCGCTGTAATTTATGCAATTGACTGGTCAGTTCTTCACGCACGTCCGTCAGGCGTTCAAGGTTGTCCCGGGTGCGCTGCATACGATTCTCGGTATCCCGGCGACGCTCTTTGTATTTGGAAATGCCGGCTGCTTCCTCAATGAAAACACGCAATTCCTGAGGACGTGATTCAATTAAACGGGAAATCATGCCCTGCTCAATAATAGCGTAACTGCGTGGACCAAGGCCGGTTCCCAGAAAGAGATCGGTGATATCACGACGCCGGCACTTAGTGCCATTCAGAAAATAATTCGACTGCGCTTCACGGGTAACCAGACGTTTAACCGATATCTCCTGATAACTGCCATACTCACCCTGTAAGCGACCACTACTGTTGTCAAATACCAGCTCAACACTGGCTTGAGAAACCGGTTTGCGGGACGTAGACCCGTTAAAAATAACATCCGTCATCGCATCGCCACGCAGGTTTTTAGCCGAACTTTCGCCCAGCACCCAGCGCACCGCATCAATCACGTTAGACTTACCACAGCCGTTCGGCCCGACAACGCAGGTCATCTGCTCGGGAAAAGGAACTTTAGTGGCGTCAACAAAAGACTTAAAGCCAACCAGTTTTATATGTTTTAAACGCATTGCTTCAGCTTATGGCCTGGCTAACTAATAAACCTTAGTCTAGCGGTAAAGTGATGTTCACTACAACTCTCGAAAGATGTAAAAAATAAGGCCGCTGATTGCAGCCGTGACAGCAAAAGTTTATTATTAGCCGCTTCCGGGTCATCGCCTTTATTTTCTCAGTATTCGCACTCAGGGAGGTCAGTAGTGCTCAATCAGAAAAGGACGCTGTTAATCACTGCTGCTCTATTGATGGCTAGTGGTTCCGCGAGATCCGCCGAGTTATTTTATGATATTGCAGATTTTTACTCTTATTCCGTACAAACTTCGGTGTGGACTACACATTTTAACCCCCAGCCAGAGCATAATAACCATCAGGAATTAATAGGTATTGAACGCTTTGGTGATAATTTTGCCACGCAGCCCATATTAGATAGAACAACGTTATTAAAGAATGCGACACCGCTCATTGGCATAAGCTTTTTTCAAAACTCTTATTCACAGTCAACCGTCTATGCCTATGCTGGTTTCCGGCAGCCGCTAAGTGCGAATCAGCGAACACATATTTATGCCAAAATAACAGCGGGTTTTATTCATGGCTATCGGCATGAATTTCAACATAAGGTGCCTTTTAACCACTTTGGCATTTCTCCTGCTGCGGTTCCCAGCGTGGGGTTACAACATCAGCGTTTTAATGCAGAAATAATTCTATTCGGGGCTTCTGGAACTATGATTAATGTCGGCTATAGCTTTTAATCTTCTCCTGACACCGACTTTGCTATGCATTTAGTCATCATCATCCAGTAGTCGCTCAGGATTCAGCTTCTTACCGGGTTGCACACCTAACTCACGGAACTTCTCCACCCGGCTGACCAGGTTGCCGCGCCCCTGACTTAACTTATTAAAAGCACCATCCAGGTGTTTGCCTGTATTTTCCAGTGCACCCTTAACTTTGTTCATATCATCCACGAAACCAACAAATTTATCGTAAAGGCGGGCCGCGTCGCTGGCGATGCGCTGTGCATTCTGGCTCTGGTATTCATACTGCCAGATATTATGAACGGTGCGCAAAGCAACCAATAAGTTGGTCGGGCTGACCAACATAATATTATTATCCAGCGCCAGCGAGATCAGATCCGGGTCCTGATCAACAGCCAACAGGAAGGCAGGCTCAATGGGAATAAACATCAACACGTAATCCAGCGTCCGCACACCGTCCAACTGCTGATAACTTTTATTGCCTAACTGCTTAATGTGAGTACGCACTGAGCGCACATGCTCTTCAAGGGCTCGTTTACGGTCGCTGTCTTCGGCGGCATTAAAATAACGCTCATAAGCCGTCAGCGACACTTTCGAATCAATAACTACGTCTTTTTCATTCGGCAGATGCACTATAACATCCGGTTTAAATGCCTTGCCTTCAGCATTGCGGTGCTGACTCTGAGTCTCATATTCATGACCTTCACGCAGACCCGACTGAGACAACATACGGGCCAGGACCACTTCGCCCCAGTTGCCCTGCTGCTTACTGTCACCTTTTAACGCCTGAGTCAGTGCATGAGCTTCATCCATCATGTGTTTATTCAGGTCGCGCAGCTGAGTCAGCTCCTGTTTTAACGAAGCACGTTCTTTGGTCTCATCAGTAAACTGCTGGGCAACCTGCTGGCGGAAACTATCTATCTGCTGCTGTAACGGCGCCAGTGTATGCGCTAACGACTGCTGATTGCTTTTCTCAAATTGGGCAGACTTTTGCTCTAGTACCCGGTTGGCGAGACGCTCAAATTCCTTTTGCAAACGCTCTTCACTGCGTTGCAGCAAACTGATTTTCTCAGCCGCATTTTGTCGTGCCTGGTCCGCCTGCGCACGCAAAGTCGCCAGCTCCAGCTGCAACTCCTGCTGCTCGAGCTGGCTCGTTTCCAGACGCTGTTGCAACTGCTGGTTATGCTGCTCCAGCTGCGCTTTTTGCGCCTGTTCCAGCGCCCGTCCACGCTGTTGCCATAAGGCGCAAAGCAGGACGCCTGAAACCACCGCAGTGACTGCCGCCGCAGCCAGTTGCCACCAGACCAGAGTTAACAACATTATTTTTGCAGTGCCTCGTCAAGCTCTGCAATTTTAACCGCCCAGGTAGCCGGGCCTTCTTTATGCGCGTTATTGCCCATAGAATCTACGGCGACGGTAACCGGCATATCTTCAACTTCAAACTGGTAAATGGCTTCCATGCCTAAATCATCAAAAGCCACAACGTCTGCCTTCTTAATGGCTTTCGCGACCAGGTAGGCAGCGCCGCCCACCGCCATAAGGTAGACCGCTTTATGTTTCGCAATGCTCTGCACGGTTTTATCGCCGCGTTCGGCTTTGCCTATCATGCCAATAATACCGGTCTGCTCAAGCATAGTGTCGGTAAATTTATCCATACGGGTCGCTGTGGTTGGGCCCGCAGGGCCTACCGCTTCGTCGCCGACAGGATCCACTGGGCCGACGTAATAAATAAATTTATTGGTAAAATCTACCGGCAGCTCTTCGCCTTTGCTGAGCATTTCAGCAATGCGTTTATGGGCTGCATCGCGGCCGGTCAGCAATTTGCCGGAAAGCAATACGGTCTCGCCCATTTTCCAGTCCAGCACGTCTTCTTTTGTAAGGCTGTCCAGATTCACCCGGCGCACGTTTTCGCCCACTTCAAAGGTAATGTCCGGCCAGTCTTCCAGTTTAGGTGGTTGCAAATCGGCAGGGCCTGAACCGTCCAGCGTAAAGTGCACATGTCGGGTCGCCGCGCAGTTCGGAATCAAGGTGACGGGTTTCGAGGCTGCATGGGTTGGCAAAGAATTGATCTTAACATCCACCACAGTCGTGAGGCCGCCCAGCCCCTGCGCACCTATACCCAGTTTATTGATACGCTCGTAAATTTCCAGACGCAGCTCTTCTTCGGCGCTTTGCGGGCCGCGGGCAATCAAATCCTGAATATCGACCGGATCCATCAACGACTCTTTAGCCAGCACTGCGGATTTTTCTGCCGTACCACCGATGCCCAGTCCAATCATACCTGGCGGGCACCAGCCAGCGCCCATTTTAGGCAACGTCTCTACTACCCAGTCGGCGATAGAATCACTGGGGTTGAGCATGACCATTTTAGATTTGTTTTCAGACCCACCGCCTTTCGCGGCAATCATGACATCTACTTCAGCGCCTTTCACCATATCTAAATGCAGTACCGCTGGCGTGTTATCACCGGTATTTTTGCGGGTTCCTGCTGGGTCGGCTACTATCGAGGCTCGCAGTGGATTGTCCGGATTGTTATAAGCACGACGGGTCCCTTCGTCCAGCATCTCCTGAATTGTCATATCGGTTTTATCCCACTTCACGTCCATGCCCACTTTGACAAAGCAGGTCACAATGCCCGTGTCCTGACAGATAGGACGATGGCCCTGAGCCGACATCCGCGAATTTTGCAGCATTTGAGCAATGGCATGTTTTGCCGCTTCGCTCTGCTCGCGCTCATAAGCGTCGGCCAGTGCTTCCACGAAGTCCAAAGGATGATAATAAGATATAAACTGCAATGCATCAGCGATGCTGTCGATAAAGTCCTGTTGCTTGATGGTCGACATATATAACCTCATGTCCTGGCAAATGTGGTGACCCGGCCGCAGCCAGGAAAAGTGATTCTTAAGCGGCGCTTATGATACTCTGTTCTACATGAAGCTGCCAGTGAGTGAAACCTTCTCATGCCTGTTGAACCCTTAGCCAGTATCGAATTGCCCTATGACCAGTGGTGCGATGCCGGACTGCTGTTTGCCCCTTTTGCCGACGAACCCTGGGCGATGTTATTAGACTCAGCTGCCAGTCAGCATCCAGACAGTCGTTACGATATTTTATTGCGCAAGCCTTTGCATATCCTGTCGACGCATATCCTGTCCACGAATATCCTGTCCACGAAGAGCGCCGACAATAATTCTGACCCTTTTGCACAACTCACTTTGTATTTGCAACAAATGCCAGATTATCAGGGACAGCATGAATTGCCTTTTAGTGGTGGAGCCGCCGGATATTTCTCCTACGATGCAGGTCGCCGAATCGAGAAAATACCCACTCTCGCTGAGGCCGATATTAAGCTGCCTGACATCGCTCTGGGGTTCTATCAATACGCGCTGATTATCGATCACCAGCAGCAGCGCACCTATGCGCTGGCTCCGCAAAGCGAATTAAGTCAGCAAGCTGATTTCTGGCGTCCTCATCAATTACATCAAAATTCTCCGTTTCATTTACTCGGTGAATGGCAAAGCAATATGAGCAAAGCTGAGTATCAACTTAAAATTGCACAGATACACGAGCACCTGCTTGCCGGAGATTGTTACCAGATTAATCTGGCGCAACGTTTTCAGGCTCCTTATGAAGGCAGCGAATGGCAAGCCTATCAGCGTCTGAAAGAAGCGAATACGGCTCCTTTTTCCGCTTTTATTCGTTTACCCGAAGGCGCCGTACTTAGCCTGTCACCAGAACGTTTCTTGCAAAGTTCAGCCACTGGTGAAGTGGAAACTAAACCCATTAAAGGCACCCGACCACGTCAGCAAAATCCGAAGCAGGACGAAGCAGAAAAAAATACACTCCTGCATTCGGCTAAAGATCAGGCCGAAAATTTAATGATTGTCGACCTGCTGCGTAATGACTTAAGTCGTGTCTGCCTGCCCGGTAGCGTCAAGGTACCAGCCCTGTTTGCTATAGAAAGTTTTGCCGCTGTACACCACCTGGTCAGTACAGTGCGCGGACAGCTGCCACACCCCAGTGACATAGTGAACTTAATCCGCGCCGCATTCCCCGGAGGCTCTATCACAGGAGCCCCCAAAGTCAGTGCCATGACCATTATCGAACAGCTCGAACCGCATCGGCGCAGTGTCTATTGTGGCAGTATTGGTTATATCAGTAAGAACGGCCGCAGCGATACTAACATTGCCATTCGTACTCTGGTGGCCAGTGAAGGACAGTTATACTGCTGGGCTGGAGGAGGCATTGTCGCCGATTCCGAAGCTCTGGCGGAGTATCAGGAAACCCTCGATAAAGTGAATAAAATTCTACCGGTATTAGCAGATGATTAAGACCCGAGCGCAGTTTTTACATCAGTTTCACTTATTCCGTAGTAGCCCGGCAAGGCCCCTGAAAATGAAAGGCCTGCGACCGGCTGCGGTATTAATTCCGCTAATTGAAGGCGAGCGCAGTATTGAGGTCGTGTTAACCAAGCGTACTCAGCATTTACGCCATCATGCCGGCCAGATATGCTTCCCGGGTGGTCGTCAGGAACCGGCAGATGCGGATCTGAAAGCGACTGCACTACGTGAATACGAAGAGGAACTGGGCGTTAGCGCTGAAGGCATTGATATTGTAGGGCAGCTACCGGATTACCCGGTTATCAGCCAGTTCATTATTCGCCCTTATGTCGGTTTTTTATCCAGAAAACCAGAATGGAACCCCGATCCCGGTGAAGTCGCCGACATTTTCACCGTCCCTTTGCACCATCTACTCAGCCAGGAACAGCACTACGCTTACAAAGTGGAAAGATTTATTTACGATAAGATCTGGTTCATACCCTGGCAAGAGCGGGTTATCTGGGGGGCTACCGCCGGTATCATAAGAAATTTAGCCGAACAATTGGATCCGAAACAGACACAGCTGTACAGACCACTGAATTGAATCTTGCGTTAACTCTCTGTCACCCCCACACTATCTGCAACATCGCAAATTAACAGAACGGAGCACGCAACTGAATGATCAGTGTATTTGATATGTATAAAGTAGGTATTGGCCCATCCAGCTCTCACACTGTGGGGCCCATGCGGGCAGCTTATGACTTTATGCAGCAAGTCAAAGCGGAGTCTGATTTAGCCAGTGTCACCCATGTCGAAGTCGAGCTTTTTGGTTCATTAGGGCAAACCGGCAAAGGGCATGGTACTGGCAAAGCAGTCATTCTTGGCCTTGCCGGCGAACTACCGGAATCTGTCGACACCAGTAAAATCGATGACTTTCTGGCTCAGGTCGACAAAGAACAAAAATTAACGTTACTTGGCGAACAGAACATTAAATTCCCTCGCCAGGGCGCTATCGTGTTTCACCGCCGTAAGTCTATGCCCAAGCATGCTAACGCTATGGAGCTGCGCGCCTACGCGGGCGACAAACTGTTATTGAAAGACCTTTATTATTCGATTGGTGGCGGCTTTATCGTCCGTGATGCTGATTTTGATGAAACCCTGGAAGAAGCCATCGAACAAAGCAGCAAACCAGCCCCTTATCCGTTTGACAGTGCAGCTGATTTATTACGCCAGTGCGAGGAACACAAGATCAGTATCGGTGAGCTGATGCTGGCCAACGAGAAGGTAGTACGTTCTGAAGCAGATGTACGTAAAGGTCTGATGCATATCTGGCAAACCATGCAGGACTGCATCGACAAAGGAATTCAAACCGAAGGTACCCTGCCGGGTGGTCTGAAAGTCAGACGGAGGGCGCCGGATCTTTATAAGCGGCTAAGCGAAGAAACTGTGCAGGATCCAATGGGTGCTATGGACTGGGTTAATTTATATGCGCTTGCCGTCAATGAAGAAAACGCAGCGGGGGGGCGTATAGTCACCGCCCCTACTAATGGAGCAGCTGGAATTATTCCAGCGGTAATGAAATACGCCGATACCTTTATTCGGAAACTGGACGAAGACGCCGTCATTGATTTCTTACTGACCTCCGCAGCTATTGGCATTCTGTACAAGAAAAATGCTTCCATTTCTGGCGCTGAAGTCGGTTGCCAGGGCGAAGTCGGCGTTGCCTGCTCAATGGCTGCAGGCGCTCTGGCTGAGGTCATGGGCGGCACTGTCAGTCAGGTCGAATGCGCTGCTGAAATCGGTATGGAGCACAATCTTGGCCTTACCTGCGATCCCGTAGGCGGGCTGGTTCAGGTACCCTGTATCGAACGTAATGCGATGGGCTCAGTGAAAGCCATTAATGCCGCACGACTGGCTTTGCGCGGCAGTGGCGACCATAAGGTCTCACTGGATAAGGTCATTAAGACCATGTGGGATACGGGTAACGATATGAAAACGAAATATAAAGAGACCGCTCGTGGCGGTCTGGCTGTTAATATTACTGAGTGTTAAAAAAAGAGCCGCCCCTTTCTATATGCAGCGTACCTGTATGCAACGTACCTGTATGCAAAGTAATGGGCGGCTTTCTTAGTAAGTCGGCAATTCAATATCTTTAAACATCGCCTCAAGTTCATCATAACTGCGCATCGTCATGGCTTTATCGACCACATCCCGGGTCAGGTGGCTCGCAAAACCTTCAATAAAGTCATACATATAACTACGCAAAAAAGTGCCCTTGCGAAAACCAATTTTAGTAGTTGAATGGTCAAACAGATGCCCGGCTGGCAAGGCCACGAGGTCATCATCTTTACCCGGCTCATACGCCATGCTTGCCACTACACCAATACCCAGCCCCATACGTACATAGGTTTTAATAACATCAGCGTCGGTAGCCGTAAATACAATCTGTGGATCCAGTCCGGCTTTGCTGAAAGCCTTATCCAGTTCCGAGCGCCCGGTAAAACCATACACATAAGTAACTAACGAGAACTTAGCAACATCCTCAATACTGAGTTTATCCAGTTTAGTCAGCGGATGATCATGCGGCACCAGAATTGAGCGATTCCAGTGATAACACGGCAACATTACCAGGTCGTTGTACAAATGCAGTGCTTCAGTTGCGATAGCAAAATCAGCTTTACCTTTAGCTGCCGCTTCGCTGATTTGCTGTGGCGAGCCCTGATGCATATGTAAAGACACCTTCGGGTACTTATCAATAAAACGCTTAATCACCGGTGGCAACGCGTAACGCGCCTGGGTATGAGTAGTCGCAATATTAAGCTTACCCTGATCAGGTTGAGTATGTTCCGCAGCCACAGCTTTAATAGCATCCACCTTAGACAGTATCTGCTGTGCAATCTCAATCACATCCTGACCGGCGGGGGTAACGTGAGTCAGGTGTTTACCACTACGCCCAAATACCTGCACGCCCAGCTCATCTTCAAGCATACGAACCTGTTTACTGATTCCTGGCTGCGAGGTGTACAAATGTTCAGCCGTTGCTGATACATTCAGGTTATTATTAAGTACTTCAACAATGTAACGTAGTTGCTGCAATTTCATAGAGTTGCCTTGGTTGCATGCCAGCGTAAAAGCAGGTGGCGTTTTAATGTACTTATATTCCCAATAAGTCTAAGATTCTCAATATCTATGCAAGCTGTCAAACAATTATAAGCAGATTCAGGAGTTCTGAATGTCAGATAAAAACCAAGCCGCTGATTTTTCGACCATATTAGGTGCTGCAGTACATGATATGAAAAACTCGCTCTGGCTTCTGCTGCAAAATATCGAAGAAGTGGCTGCGGATTTAGAAGGGTCTCCTGCCGCCCGCTCACTGGCTGACATTCAGTATGAAGCACAGCGCCTGAATACTGGCCTGGTTCAGCTGCTAAGCCTGTATCGTAATGAACAGGATGCACTGCCAGTGAACCTGGAAGAACAGTTTATCGATGAATTAGTTGAAGAGTTAATAGCCGAGAATGAATTCTACGCCAAACGCCATAATATTGAACTGCAACATTCAGTGGAAGCCGGGCTTACCTGCTTCATGGACAAAAGTCTGATTACTGTGTTATTACAGGACGTTGTCATTAACGGGTTACGTTATGCCCGTTCCAAAGTCACCATTGAAGCAAGCAGAGAGCAATCGTCAGGCATGTTATTACTCAGAGTCAGCGACGATGGCGAGGGTTATCCGCCAGCTATGCTAAATACTCAACATCAGATGGCAACTGCCGATATAAGTTCTGGGCGTACTGGACTCGGCCTCTATTTTGCGCACCGCATAGCAAGCGCTCATGTGCGACAACAGGGCTGTGGTCAGATAACGCTACAAAATAGTTCGCAGGGTGGCAGCGTTTTTGAACTGCGGCTACCGTAAAAGCCAAAAGTCAGTTAACATTGGCCAGGCTATAAGCAACATAACAACGATAAAGGATCGCCAAGCGCATGCCATTTACCATTATTATTGTACTTATTATTGTCCTGGTATTGCTCGCCATTGGCGTCAATGCCATCCAGCAACATAAACAGCGTCAGGAATTAGAGCGTCGGCAGAAAGTTGCGCGTTATCGCCATATTCTGGATGAATCTGAGACTCTGATTAATAACGCGGTTTCATTTCCGGTAGGTAGAAGTTTAATTTACGTATTGCATGCCCGTGCCCGCGATGCTTTGCAAAACCTGGTTGAAGCCTCCCCTAAAAACAAAAGTTATCAGGATCGTTTACGTGACTATCAGGAAAACATGAAAAACCTGAAACCCGATGATCACAGTCTGATGACTGAAAGCTTCGTCTTACCAGAAAGTGATAAGCAGATTATCACTATGATTCAGTCATTAAAAAAACTACGCGCGGTACTTAAAAGCGAGCATGCCCGCGGTCGTGTCGACTCTCAGAATTTTCACGAAGAAGATCGCCGACTGGAGTTTACTCAGTTACGGATTAATGTTGAAAGTCTGGTGCGACGCGCAGATACTGCCTTTAAATCGAATAAAACCGGTTCGGCACGCCAGTATTACGAGAAAGCCCTGACCACCTTAAAAGATCAGGACTACAGCAACGATTACATTACAGAGAACAAGCAAAAAATTCAGAATCGCCTGGAAGAGATTACAACCTCTCTGCGCGAGGAGAACTCACGAGACGCCGCCGAGCGTGCTAAAGATGTCGATGAGTTAGACGAATTATTTCAACCCAAGAAAAAATGGTAACCCATGTCTGAAGATAACCGTCTGGTTTACAGCACAGATAAGGGTCGTGTGGAGACTCCTGAAGCACAACCCAAAAGAGCAGCAAGCGATGGCGTAGTACGCATTCAACGGGAAACTAAAGGCCGTAAAGGCAAGGGTGTGACTCTGATTACCGGGCTACCCTTGTTACCCGATGAAATGAAAGCACTCGCTAAGAAACTAAAAAAACACTGTGGTGTCGGTGGCAGTGTGAAAAATGAATGCATTGAAATTCAGGGTGACCAGCGCGATAACTGCAAGGTCTGGCTGGAGAAAGAAGGCTATACAGTCAAACTGGCGGGCGGTTAACTCTCTAATCTCTGAGTGGCAGAGTAAACGCCACCGTCCGGCCCTGATTTTTCCAGTGCAGGTTTACCGAAAGCTCCTCGACTAAACGTAAACCACGACCAAAATTATCGTCCGTCTGGTCGTTGTTAGTCTCCGACTGACGATTAAAGCCCTGACCCGAATCCGTTATCTCGAAATTTATACAGCGAGTTTCAGCCTGATAGCTAATAAAAATATCTATGCAACCTTGCTGTAGCTCGCCTAAACGGCGCTGATACTCCTGATAGTAATATTCAAAACCTTCCGGCGCACTTTTCCAGGATGAATCCAGTTGTAACAGACCATGCTCCAGAGCATTACTGTAGGCTTCCGACAGCAGTGTAAAAAATTGCGTCTTATAACGTGCGAAACCCTCTACGTGCATGAGATCGCTAACCAATCGATTAACCGGGTTCTGTTGCCTTATATGTTCTGCTTCGAGCTTCAGTCTGAGTTCAAACGACAAAGGTGACGGCAAACTATGATCAGCCTGAGGAGCTATACCAGTTGGCTTACAGCGCAATAATGCCAGAGAGATATCATCACGTTGCGGCTGCTCGGTAAAAAGCGGAACCAAATCCCGACTTAGCGACAGTTGACTGGCATTCGACTGCCCGACAAGCTCGCAGAGGCCATCAACGCCTAACATGCCAGTCTTCCTCTGATATTGCTCAATAACCCCGTCACTATAAAGCAGCAACGAGTCACCCTCTTCTACGCTAAGACTGCTAAGTCCGCTATCAAACTGAGCATCCTGCAAAATACCTAGTGCCAGATGTTGCGGCTGCAAAGTGGGCTGTACCTTATTATCAGTTGTAATCAGAAGGCCAGGAGGCATACCGCCATTCCAATAGCTCAAGCGGGTTCCTGAAGCTGAAATTTCCAGAATAATCGCGGCCAGGAACATATCTGAAGGCAATAACTGATGCAGGCGTTTATTGATCTCGCGACTCAATTCCCCGACCGAGGAGCCATCCCGACTCATACTAAAAAATGTTTCAGCAGTAGGCAGTGCACCAATAGCCGCTGACAGACCATGCCCGGTAAAGTCACCCAGTAAAAAGTACATATTGCCCAGCGGACCAGGAGAGGCCAGCAATAAGTCACCATTAAACATCGACATTGAGGACAGGTAAGTCTGTAAATGGGGGTAATCGAGATGATTACTAAGCAATGAATTATGGAAAATATGCTCTACTATCTGATGTTCGCGCTCTACTCTGGATGAGTGGTAAGCGAGCGCCTTATTCTTCTCTGCCAGTGTAATACTAAGTTCCCGACTGCGTTTATGTGCCAGCAACTTAGCTTCCAGCACTACCGGTTCAAAAGGCTTACTGACAAAATCATCGCCTCCCGCCTGCAAGCAGCGCAACAAGGTTTGCTGGTCATCCAGGGCGGTAATGAAAATTAATGGCAGGTGTACATCTCCAGCAACCTGTTTAAACTGCGGTGCTGCCTCTATACCGTCCATTTCAGGCATTAATACGTCAAGTAGTACAATGTCAGGCTGAAACTGTTGAAAAGCCGCCAGGCCCTGTTTAGCACTACTCACGCTCAGGCACTGAAAACCAAAACCACTCACCATATCGCTTAACAGAACACGATTAGGCGCCTGATCATCAACAATAAGAATGCGCATGATCAGTCGATGTGAAAGAGTTTGTCGAAACGGGCGATTTCCAGAATGTTACGGATTTCCGGGCGACAATTTACCAGGTATAGCGGACGTTCACCTGCCCCTAAGGATTTACGCATGTTGAGCAACATGCCCAAAGCACAACTATCAATATATTCCGTTTCCCGAAAATCCACCACTACGGCTATAGGTTCATCAGCAATATCCGCGTAAGACTGACGAAATTGTTGCACCAGGCCAAAATCAAACTTACCCTTTACGCGAATAATAAATTGCTTACCATCATTAGAATATTCAGTAAATAACGTCATTACCTATGATTGCCTCTCAATTTAATTACGTCTCAATTACCTGTTGTCCTGCACAAACAACTTCTGGTCGTGGTTCCTACTGATAAAGCTTGTCAAAGCTATCCTTATTTTTTACTCTTAGACTCACTTTTTCCGTTAGGAAGACCCTGCATGTCGGCAAATTTAAAAGCCAGCCAGTTATCCATTCTACTCATCGAACCTTCTGAGGTACAACGTAAAGTGATTAGCCGGCATCTCGCTGATGCGGGCGTAAGCCAGGTTGACACTGCTGCCAGCATTCAGGAGGGCAAGCAAAAACTGGCTTATCTGAATCCTGATTTAGTCGTCAGCGCCATGTACTTTGCTGACGGCGATGCTGACCAATTGCTGCACTTTATGCACGAGCAGCCTCAATTGCAAGCAACGCCTTTCATGCTGGTTTCCAGTGAGCATAAAAAAAGCCAGCTGGAGCAATTCAAACAGGCTGGTATCATTGCGATTCTGCCCAAACCTTTCACGATCGAACACTTACAACGCGCACTGAACGCCACCGTTGATCTAATGGAACCCACAGTACTGCAACTGAACAATTTCGATGCCGAAGATCTGCGTGTGCTACTTGTCGACGACAGCATGACCTCACGCCATTATCTGGCTCGCGTCTTACGTAGTCTGGGCGTAGAAAATATCAGTGAAGCCGAAAATGGAACTGATGCTATTCAGCACTTAGAAAGCCAGCAATTTGACCTCATTGTCACCGATTACCACATGCCGGTTATGAATGGGCAGGAGTTTGCAGAAACTGTGCGTATGCAGCCAGGTCAGGAACATGTACCTATCCTTATGGTATCAGCCCGTGCCGACGAACTGCAGTTGGAACAAATCGAGCAAAGCGGTGTAAACGCGCTGACCGACAAACCTTTTGAACCTGAAACCTTACGTAACCTACTGGCACGACTGCTTGACGATAGCATCTGATAAGCAATCTCCACGAAAAAAAAGCCCGTCAGTTAATAAACTGACGGGCTTTTTCAATTAACGCCGTTACTTAACGCTGCTTATATTTTTCATATAACTGACGCTGCCGATTACTTAAATCAACCAAACGACCGTCAATGAACATAAACTCAATAGACTGCCCTAAAGGATCCAGAATATCGCCAGCTGATACCACCAGGCTTGCCTGTTTGCCAACTTCCAGCGACCCCAGTTTATCTTCAGCGCCCATCATTCTGGCCGGAGCCATCGTAATAGCATACAGAGCCTGATCATAATCCAGACCAAAAGCTACCGCATGACCGGCGGCAAAAGCCAGGTTCCGGGTGTCCCAAAAACCTGGATAAGCAATCGCAAAGTCGACGCCAGCTTCAGCCAGTTTTTTCGGTGTAGTAAAGGCCGTATCGTAAGCGTCGTCAGTGCGTGCAGGTATACCGTAAGGGTCACCAAAAATAACTGACACCTCTTCTGCTGCCAGTTGCTCAGCGATCATCCAGGCATCCCGGGCGCCAACTAAAGTCAGTGGCATACCCTGTTCTTTCGCGAAGTCTATCGCCTGTGTCATCTGACGTCGATCATCAGCGTGAACAAAGAGTTTTTTGCTACCATCAAACAATCCAGCCATGCCTTCCCAACGTACATCCTGCTTTGGTTGCCGACCGGCTTCACGGGCATTGTAATAGGCACGAGCCGTAGTAAACGCCTCTTTCAGCTCTTCCAGTTGTTGCGCATTGGCACGACGCTGTTCTTCTGGTGAACGGCGTTCCCAGGGCGAAGTATTCAGACCTACACGAGGCCAGCTTACATGCATACCTACATCAGCCTGTTCCAGACCGTCACGATAGTTCCAGCTATCCAGTTTCATCAGGCTTGAATTACCACGCACCAGGTTACCCTGAGGCACTGCCTGAGCGTGGGTAATGCCGTTGTAGCGGATAGTCGGAATAATCTCGGAGTCTGCATTAAAAGCATGATGAGCGCTGACCTCCGGTGTCACACTACCTACTTCTGTAGTATCTACCGTTGCACGCACTGCTGACATCTCCACTAAACCTAAGGTGGTGTCCAAAGCGATTAGCCCCGGATACACCTGATGGCCTGAAATATCAATCACCCGAGCCCCTTCAGGGACCTCCAGGTTAGCGCCCATAGCTTCAATTTTGCCGTCTTTAAATAGCAGGTCAGTATCTTCCAGACGTCCCTGAGTCACCGTATTCAAAGTGCCGCCCTGCAACAATACGGCTTCAGCCTGCTCACTACCTGGAGTCAGGTTATGAGCGGCGGCGGGGGTTGCCAGCAACAAAGTTGCCAGAATAGGTAATGTTTTCATTAGTGATGTCCTCCATGCTGATGGTGAGACGCTGAAAAGACATCCAGCCAGACGTCATGATTACTGTCACAGTGCCAGCTTGGCTGCTCTGACTTATAGCCATTACTTGCGCCACGCTGCGCATCATCGCCCTCACTCAGTACTTTCTGGATCAAAGCCTGATGCTCGGTTTGCACCAACTGACGACGTTCCAGATCCTGTTCCCGGTCGAAATATTTACTGCCTTCTATCCAGGTCTGTTGCACCTGTGCATAAGCTGACAGAGGATGTGCATTCCAGAACACCAGATCTGCATGCTTACCCGTGGTAATACTGCCCACATACTCATCTATCTCAAGTTGCTGGGCCGGATACAGCGTAATCATTTTAAGCGCATCCTCTTCGCTCATACCGCAATAACGAACAGATTTAGCCGCTTCAATATTCATCCGTCGCTGCAGGTCATTACTGTCCGAATTAATACTGGTCAGTATGCCTTTATCCATCATCACACACATATTATGCGGAATGGCATCAAAGGCTTCGATCTTAAATGCCCACCAATCCGCAAAACTGGACGCGTTGGCACCATGAGCTGCCATTTCATCAGCGACTTTATACCCTTCAAGAATATGTGTGAACGTGTGGATATTAAAATCCAGGTCGTCAGCCACTTCCATCAATGCCAATACTTCCGACGCGATGTATGAATGCGCATGCACATGGCGCTCGCCATTCATAATCTCAAGCAGGGCTTCCAGGCGATAATCACGACGCGGCGCAGCTGTACGGCGACGCTCCGCACGACTCAGGTTATCGTAATCACGACGAGCCTGTTCATACTCTTTAGCACTGCGGAAGAAGTCATGAATCAGCGCGGTAACCCCCATACGGGTTTGCGGGTAACGATTATTATCGATTCCCCAGTTACTCTGTTTGACGTTTTCACCCAGCGCCATTTTAATAGTGGGCGGGGTTTCCGCAAACTTCAGTGCCTCTGCATTTTCGCCCCAGCGCAACTTGATGGCCTGGCCTCGTCCACCTACTGGATTAGCAGAACCATGCAGTAAGTGAGCAACGGTTGCGCCACCAGCCAGCGAGCGATAGATATGCACATCATCCGGATTCACTACATCGCCAATATGAGTTTCCGAGGTAATGGCTTCAGTACCTTCATTCACACCACGAGAAATCGCGATATGCGAGTGTTCATCAACAATGCCCGGCGTCACATGCATGCCTTCAGCATCAATTACCTGGTAACCACGTGGCGTAGACAGGCCTTCACCGATGCGATGAATAACACCGTTACGCACAATGATATCGGCATTTTCAAGCACACCCTGATCGTCAGCCGTCCATACCGTCGCATTCTGAATATGCAGGTTTTGCTGCTCTGGTGGCGCTTTCACACCCATACCTATGTTAGGAAAGGTCAATTCACCCGTATAAGCTACTGAACCGGCCTGGCGGCTTTCGCTCACCTGTTCTTCGGCCTCTTCACGCTGCGCTGTCACCGCCACTTCACGTCCCATGGGATCAGCTGCTGTACCACTGAACTGCTGTCGTGCGCTTTGCGAGAGTTTAAAACGGAAAATACCCGGTTGACCGAAAGCCGTCATATTAGCGATGAAACTAATGGAATGCTCATCACTACTCAGATGACGCAACTCGACTTCTTCATCATCACGACTTAGCGTACCGCGCAACTGGCCGGCGCGATCTATTTTAAGCTCGTAACTCTGGTTATCCAGCTGCAATGCATAAGTACCCTGAAATTCGGTGGGATGCATTGGTTTTAACGAGGTTTCCTGGCCTTGCAGCCATACCGAAACAATTTCACCATCGCTAAAAATGTCGCCCCGACTGACGACAATGTCAGCCTGGTAACCCGTCGCAATTTTACCCGCTTTATCTTCTACCCCAGCAATTCTCGCCGCTGTTGTCGTTAAAGCAGCCAATGCCCGTTCCGGTTCCAGTCCGTGATCAATGGCCTTGCGTATGTTTGACCAGAAATCGTCATTGCTCTCCATACCATTCAGAGTAAAGGCAAAGTCGATCCCAGCCTGAGCCAGCGCAGCAGGGTTGCCAGGGGCACGTTCCCAGTGACGAAGGTCGGCAATAGAAACATCCAGTTCGGCATGTTGTTCTGACACTTCAGGCGCTGCCGGGAAATTAAGAGGCAGAATCAAATCACCTCCGGCGGCTGCTATATCGCCTGCACGGGCATATTCGAAACCTGAACCTACATAAGTAACCGGAATTTCAAACTCACCAAAAACCTGAGCTATACGAGTAATATCAAGTTCATCCTGAGCCTGAAAAATCACTCCCTGCTGATCAAGATGAGTCAGTGCCTGCAAAGCAGCATTATATTCGATGGCTTCACCATGTAATGTCTGCAAACCCGAAGCATCTTTATACCAGGCTGCATCAGACAAAGTCTGGCGAATCAGCGCAATACTGCCCATCAATGAATTGGGATATTGCTGCATGGAGCTACCTTTATCAAAGGAAGCAAACTGGCGTGAGGTTTCACGATAAACCAGGTTATTTGGAATGCGGTCAGCTAAGGATACGGTGCTTGCCTGGCCCTGAAAAATACCATCCATACGCGCTGTCTGCACACTGGTAAAACCCTGTTCTACATAGTCCTTGGCTTTGTCCTGCTGATTAGCCAGATGTTCTACCCAACGCACCTGAGCGTGAATGGCATCATTGGAAGCATTGCCACCTTCGCGCTTATTGTTGTACTCAGGACGTTGACTACGATCCCAACGCTCACGTTCTTTTGGCCCTGGCACGCCATAATTCGAATAAGGGTCAATAAATCCGGGATAAAGCGTATAACCGGTAGCATCAATAACCCGTGCCCCTTCCGGAGCCCGGTTATTACGATTAACAGCGGTGATTTTACCGTTTTCCATAACCAGAGTTGCATTAGTTAACTGCTGGCCCGGTTCTGTAACTATGGTTGCATTTTGCAGTGCCACCAGACTGGGGCTGTTATCATGCAGCCCACGCACTGGAGTTGTCTGGTCCGCAGCTGCGGTTACCGACAAAGTCCCCAGCGCGGCGAGTGCCGTACTCGCTAAACGCCATCTCACCTTCATGTGATTTCCCCTTAATGATTATTATACTTGCGTTTGGAATTGTTAAAAAAACACTTATCGCATTTAAACGTGGTCGTAAAGTTTACACAAGTATTAACATGTTCACTCAAGCTGAGTCGCATGTTAAGTTCGATGAACTGATTTAATTTCTCAATCTTTGCTAAGCTGTTCAGTAGTATACAAACGACTACTACAATAAATGAGGAAAAAACAATGCCAAAAACAAGCAACAAGTACCTCAGTCTAGTCACTGCTGCCGTGCTATCTGTCGGCGCCGTCGCCAGCTCAACCTCTTTTGCAACAGCGTTTACCGATGGTGATAAAGCCGTTGAATACCGTCAGCAGGCACTACAGTTAATCCGCGAGAATTTTGCTTTTATGGCCAGCATGGTGCGCGGCGATCGTGATTATGATGGTGAACTATTTGAAGAGCGCGCCCAGGCTCTCTATCATTTAAGTTATGTGCCCTGGGACGGTTTTATCAATGCAGGTTACCAACACAGCGGAAATGGCGATGCCCTGCCAGCTGTGTGGGAAAACTGGGATGACTTCAAAGAACGCAGTGAACAACTGCAAGCAGACGCGAAAGCGCTTGCAGAAGCAGCAGCCAGCCATGATATGGGCGACATCCGGCCGTTATTCATGAGCGCAGCACGCAACTGCCAGCAATGCCATGAGAACTATCGGGCCGACTAAATGAATACTGTGGTTCGTCTATGGGATAGTTTTATCCGTGGCTTTCACTGGATTCTGGTGCTGGTCCTTGCCGGTTTATGGATGACCGGCGGGGATCTTGACTATCTTGACTGGCATGTACGGCTAGGCTTACTTATGCTCGCGCTACTGATTACCCGCATCATGTGGGGCATTTTAGGCAGTCAAAACGCCCGTTTTAGTCACTTTGTTCGCTCACCAATAGCAGCTTTTAAGCACCTCAGACAGGAAGTCAAAGGCCAGGCTAAAGAGCCTCTGGGGCACAACCCGGCCGGTGGTTATATGATCTTAGTGCTGCTGGCGTTGTTGCTTATTCAGGCATTAACTGGCTTATTTACTGACGATGATATTTTCTTTCGCGGCCCCTTAGCGCATTGGGTGGACAGTGATACCGCACGCAGTTTAACTCGCCTGCACCGCAATAATTTTGACTGGATACTAATTGCAAGTGGTATACATATCGTGGCTATATTCTGGTACCTGGCACGTAAGAAAGATCTGCTAACCCCCATGATTACAGGTAATAAAGAAGTTGAAACTAAAGAACAACAGCAAGTACCCACTATTCGCCATGGCGGCTGGGGCTTCGCTTTGCTGGCCTTCAATCTGATTTGGGTGTTCTGGTGGCTGGGTTAGCGCATGTACCTGCTACACGCTTTATGCTAGGCTGAATTTCTATTTGCAGTAAACAAGAGTAATATTCATATATGCATACCGTGCTTATTGCAGACGATGACAATATCAGTCTGGAAGTTTTAAAAGCCATGCTCAGTTCCTACCCTCTGACCATCATTACCGCAGAAGATGGTGAGCAGGCGATACAACTGGCCACCCAGGAAGACCCCGACCTTATTATCCTGGACTATGACATGCCGAACCTGACCGGAGCCGATGCCTGCCGTCAGTTACGTCAGCTTAGCCAATTTGAGGATTTGCCTATCATCGCGCTAACGGGTCACCAAAGCGTATCGGAACTAAATGCCTGCCGCACTGCCGGCATGGATGCTACCTTGCATAAACCGGTTTCACCGGACGCTTTGGACAGCCTGTTACGTGAACATCTGAGCCTTTAACTTAACGCTGCGCGCGGGCATCGTCCGCGCGTTGTAGTAGCCCCTTAGACTCCTGCAAAAAACTATCCGCGTAGTCACCAAACCAATCTGCGACCTGACTAAAGTCCTCGATAAAAGCATCCCGGCCTTCGGCTTCCAGGCGATCCAATAAAGTACCAAAACGCTCTAAGTAACGCCTAATAACTTTAAAGTTATTAGGGCTGGCTAAAATAATATCCGCATAAAGATGTGGTGACTGCGCAAACAAACGGCCTACCATCATCAGCTCAAGACGGTAAATAGGTGAGCTTAATTTTACCAATTGCTCCAGGCTGGCATCTTCCTGCATCAAATGCACACCATAAGCGAAAGTCGTAATGTGGCGCATGACCTGAATCAGGGTCATACTTTCATCATGCTCTTCCGCTAATAGCCATTCGATATGAGCGCCCCAGGTTTGCAGCTGTTGCAATAACCATGCTGCCTGCTCCTTTTGCCGCCCTGGGGTGGCCACAATAAGTTGCTTGGCAAAGCTTGGCACTCCGGGTCCAAACATCGGATGCAGGCCCAGCACAGGCCCATGGTGAGCATCCAGCATCGATTGCAGCGGCGCTGCTTTGATTGAGGTCAAATCAGCCAGAATGCAGTCATCCGGCAAGCGGGGTAAATCAGCTATAACTTCGGCGGTTTTTGCGATGGGCACACTAATCAGTACCAGTGATGCATTCGTCACTGCCGTTGCTAACTCTTGCTGGTTATCTTTATCAATAATAATGACCTGATAACCTGACAGCTCAAACCATTGCACAAAAAGTTGACCTAACTGACCACGGCCACCAACAACCACAATATCTCTATCCGCCGGGCCTGATTGTTTAAACCCACGAGCTTTCTGACTCAGATAAGATTCGCGCATAATGCGCCGCAACACGTCTTCGACCAGATCTGGAGCAACGTCCTGCTGTTCCGCCTGCTGGCGGCGCGCTGCAATTAAGTCACGCTCTCGACTTGGCACATAAAGTGGCTGCCCCAATTTACTTTTTATATCGCCAACCGTGGTCGTCAATTTCAGGCGCCGCGCCAGCAATGTCACCAAATCACTGTCTACAGCATCTATCTGGGCTCGCAGACTCGTCAGTTTCTCGTTATGGTCAGAAGCGCTCATCGCAATTTTAATCTCTTCTCTTATTTAATTACCTGAAATACCATGCTCTAACGCCTGCGTCAAAATCTGATACGCCTGTTGCAATGACTGCATAGCTTCTGCACTACCGCCTTTATCCGGATGTTTCACGTGTACCTGCTGACGAAACTGGCGCTTTAACTGACTCTGGGTCTCGGGCATGGTTTCCAGTTGCATAATCATCATAGCCTGGCTGCGTTCGTCTGCTGTCACTGCCTGCCCCGACATATCCAGTTCACGCCAGAACCCATTCAGCAAAGCATCTACTTTAGCGGTGGTGGTGCTTTCTAAGTGAGTCAGGTCCAGATAATAGTCTCGCAAAGGGTCCCGGTTGCTCAGAGTACGGCCCGTTTCTGCGCTGTTATTAGCCCCCTGCTTTTCGCAGGCTATCGCCAGCGGTTCTATGCGCAGCTCGCAAAGACCCTCTTCACGCCATTGATCACGCAATAAATAAAGACAATGAAAAACCAGGAAGTGGGTTTGAAAAAGGCTCAGGCTTCCGCGCAAAGCCCGCTCACTCAGTAATTCATAGGGCTCATTCTGTAGTATCCGTATCAGTTCAAACTCACTCATCGGCTCAACCTGCGCCAGCAGAATGTCACTGATAGCCTGTTTCATTCGTTGCATCAGCACACCATAACAAAAAGCTCCGCCGCAGCGGAGCTTTTTTTAAACACAAAAAAGCCCGCCGATAAGGGCGGGCTTAATACTGCCGGAAGCAACGCTTATTTTCTTGGCGTTAACTTCTCTTTGATACGTGCAGACTTACCTGAACGCTCACGCAGATAGTAAAGCTTAGCACGACGAACCGCACCACGACGCTTAACTAATAAGCTGTCAACCAATGGGCTGTGCGTCTGGAACGTACGCTCTACGCCTTCACCATTAGATACTTTACGAACCGTGAAAGCACTGTGCAGACCACGGTTACGCTTACGAATGACAACGCCTTCAAAGGCCTGCAAACGCTCGCGGGTTCCTTCTTTAACCTTAACATTCACCACAACGGTATCACCCGGAGCAAACTCCGGTAAATTTGTTTTCAGCTGCTCTTCTTCAAGCTGCTTGATAATATTTTGACTTACTTTTGCCATTTTAATCTCTCTTCCTAGGTTTCACTGTCCATTTCGCCATCATTTAACTGGTAGTTTGCTTTAAACTCATCCAGTAAACGTTGCTGCTCGTCAGTCAGAGCTAGGTCGGTTAAAAGTTCCGGTCGTCGCAACCAGGTTCTGCCTAGAGCCTGCTGCAAACGCCATTGTCGAATTTTATCGTGGTTGCCACTCAGTAACACTGAAGGCACCTTCTTACCATCAAGAGTTTCAGGACGCGTGTAATGTGGACAATCCAATAAACCCGCTACAAAAGAATCTTCTGCGGCCGAATCCTGATGTCCGAGAACGCCTGGCACCTGTCGGGCCAATGCGTCTATCATCACCATCGCTGGTAACTCACCGCCACTTAATACAAAGTCGCCAATTGACCATTCTTCATCAATGTCCGCCTCAATGACGCGTTCATCAATGCCTTCATAACGCCCGGCTACTAATACCAGTGATGAAAACTGGCTCAGATACTGAACGCCTTGCTGGTCAAGCTTCTTACCTTGCGGTGACAGATAAATTACCCTGGGATTATCCCCCACTCCCTCTTTTGCTGCCGCGATAGCCGCGCGCAATGGCTCTACCATCATCAGCATGCCCGGACCACCGCCATAAGGCCGGTCATCAACCGTTCGGTGCTTATCATGCGTGAAATCACGAGGATTCCAGGTATGAAGCTGCAACAATTGTTGCTCCACCGCACGGCGGGTCACGCCGTATTCAGTAATTGCCTGAAACATGTCAGGGAATAAACTTACCACCCCAACCTGTAATGCCTGCGCCATTTAAAAGTCCGCAGGCCAGTCAACGGTGATACGTTTGTTGTCTCTATCCACGTTCACAATATATTGCGACTGAATAAAAGGAATCAAACGCTCACGCTTACCAAAGGCGTCGTTGCTATTGGCTGTCACCACCAGTACATCGTTGGAAACAGTCGGCAACATCTGGCTTACTTTACCCATGTCGTAATTTTCTGTGTTTACCACATTCAATCCAACCAGGTCACGCCAGTAAAACTCATCATCCGGTAATTGCGGCAATTTCTCCGCCGCAACCGCAATATCCTTCCCGACTAACTGCTGAGCAGCGTCGCGATCGTCAATTTGCGCGAATTTAGCAATCAGACCTTTATTATGCCAGCGCCATTGCGCGACTTCGGTCTCCTGCCACTGACCATTACGGCCAGTTAACCACGGGCGGTATTCGAAAATACCTTCGTCCTGGTCTGTAAAACTAATGATCTTGACCCACCCTTTAATGCCATATACAGCGCCAATAGAGCCTAAAATGACAGGTGCGTTATCGCTCATAGCTACTCCAGAACTTAAAGCTAAGGTAAATTACGCAGCAGTTTTCTGTGCGTCTTTTACTAATTTATTCACACGCTCTGACAATTGAGCGCCCTGGCCAAGCCAGTGCTCAACACGTCCTAAATCAACGCGTAACTTTTCTTCCTGACCACGTGCTACCGGGTTGAAAAAACCGACATTCTCGATAAAACGACCATCACGGGCGTTGCGGCTGTCGGTTACAACCATTTGGTAGAATGGACGCTTTTTAGCGCCACCACGTTGTAAACGAATGGTTACCATACCGTCCTCTACATATTAATGAATGTTTCTAAGGTTAAAAAAAGCCTCCCGACTAAAGTCAGGAAGCGCGCCAATTGTACGGATTTTCCCGCCAAATGCAACTAAAACCCCGTTCTAATTCAGATGCCGGGCGGGTTTATGGTCCGGCTTCCGGTGCCAATAGGTTTGGCCTTGCCAGGACGCCGTGAACCCTTCCATGGGGGCTTAACTCGCGCATCCATGCGCTCGACACCTGGCAACACCAATACCTTCAGTCACCTCACGCCTTGCGCCAACCACCTCAACACATGATGCTTAAAACACCTGCACACGTCATTTAGCTATCACAGCAGGCGCGGCCTGCCCTACCAAAATCAGGCAAATGTAACCGTAGGGCAGGTTCCACCTGCCGTGGTAACAACCCGCGTGCACCATGTAACGTGCAAAAACCCATTTTCATCCAGGTTAGACAGGGCGGATACAAGGTAAAACGAATATCATCGAGGTGCCCCATGGTGTCCACGGCAGGCCGAGCCTGCCCTACCAAAATCAGGCGAACGTAACCGTAGGGCAGGTTCCACCTGCCGTGGTAACAACCCGCGTGCACCATGTAACGTGCAAAAACCCATTTTCATCCAGGTTAAACAGGGCGGATACAAGGTAAAACGAATATCATCGAGGTTGCCCATGGTGTCCACGGCAGGCCGAGCCTGCCCTACCAAAATCAGGCAAATGTAACCGTAGGGCAGGTTCCACCTGCCGTGGTAGCGATTCGCGTGCACGATGTAATGTGCAAAATTCATTTTCATCGATGTTACACAGCCCCCGACGGGAAGGACATTACCGCCCTGGAGGCATCATTCCCGGGGGCATTTTGCCACCCATCTGGCGCATCATTTTCTGCATACCGCCGCCTTTCATTTTCTTCATCATCTTCTGCATCTGGGTAAACTGCTTCAGCATTTTGTTCACGTCCTGCACCTGAGTACCCGACCCCTGTGCAATGCGGCGTTTACGTGAACCTTTAATAATATCCGGATGTTTGCGTTCCTGCGGGGTCATGGAATTAATAATAGCTTCCATACGGCCCGTCATCTTGTCGTCCAGCTGGCCTTTCATCTGGCCCGACATCGCGCCCATGCCCGGCATCTTATCCAGCATGCCCATCATACCGCCCATGCTCTTCATCTGTTGCAGCTGATCACGGAAGTCTTCGAGGCTGAATTTACCGCTTTTCATCACTTTTTTAGCGACTTTCTCAGCCTGTTTTTTATCAACCTTAGATTCCACTTCCTCAATCAGCGACAACACATCGCCCATGCCCAGAATACGTGAAGCCACACGATCCGGATGGAAAGGTTCAAGAGCGTCGTTTTTCTCACCAATACCGAGGAATTTAATAGGTTTGCCAGTAATATGGCGAATCGACAAAGCTGCACCGCCACGGGCGTCACCGTCTGTCTTAGTCAGAATAACGCCGGTAAGTGGCAGAGCTTCGTTGAAAGCTTTTGCGGTATTAGCCGCATCCTGACCGGTCATAGCGTCGACTACAAAAAGCGTTTCAATCGGATTGATGGCTTTTTGCAAACGACCAATTTCGGCCATCATATCTTCGTCGATAGCCAAGCGACCTGCGGTATCCACCAACACTACGTCAATGAACTGCTTACGCGCATGAGCAATAGCAGCTTCTGCGATATCCACCGGATCCTGCTCTATAGTGGAGGGGAAGAAGATAACATCCACCTCAGCAGCCAGAGTTTCCAGCTGTTTAATGGCCGCCGGACGATAGACATCGGCACTCACTACCATCACTTTCTTTTTCTGTTTTTCTTTCAGGTAACGGGCAAGTTTGCCCACGCTGGTAGTTTTACCCGCACCCTGCAAACCCGCCATCATGATCACTGCAGGAGGCTGGGTCGCCAGGTTAAGGGGCACATTGCCCTCGCCCATCGCCGCTTCCAGCTCGGACTGTACAATCTTAATAAAGACCTGACCGGGGTTAAGGTTTTTATTCACCTCCGCGCCGATGGCCCTTTCTTTCACAGCCTTAATAAAGTCTTTAACCACGGGCAAAGCAACGTCGGCTTCCAGCAGCGCCATACGCACTTCACGCAGGGTGTCTTTAATATTGTCTTCAGTCAGGCGGCCACGACCACCGATGTTACGCAGGCTTTGCGACAGACGTTCACTTAAATTCTCGAACATATAGCCTTCCTGTGGGAAAAGTTTGCGGTATTATACCTTAAGATGGTTGGGTTTGGCGATGTTGCACAGTATACTCAGTCAAATATCTCATGCTTATCAATGGACAGGTTACAAGCACATCATGATCACCATACTGCTTACTATTAGCATTCTCGGCTACGGCCTGGCGGTGTTATTCATGGGACAGAGTTTTACCAGCTCCGCACGCTGGGGCCAGCGCCGTATCTGGGCCACCAGCACCGCGGCACTCGCCGCCCATATTCTGGTTATCGCGCTTATTCTGAGTGAAACTGGTTTTCGACAGTTCAATATGGCCGCGACCCTCTCCATCATCAGTGCGCTTCTGGTTATCTTTAATGTAAGTCGTGGCAGCAGCCGTGAAAGTCAACTCCTGCGCCCGGTTATTTTTACTTTTGCCCTGGTTAGTCTGGTCATTGCTGCTATTACACCACTGCAAGCGGGTCAGGCATTAACGACGCGCCCCGGCGTAACCATCCATGTTGGCCTGTCGCTGGTTGCTTTCAGTGTATTGGCTTTAGCTGCCCTTTATTCATTACAGCTTTATTATCTCAACCGCCTGCTTAAAAACAAGCGAGCCCATGCCCTGAGTGAGCGCTTGCCTCCGTTAATGACGGTGGAATCTTATTTTTTCCGTCTGTTAACTATTGGTACCGCTATCCTCACCCTCGCTATTATGTCGGGCTTCCTTTTTCTGGAGAATATGTTTGCGCCTGGTCAGTTACACAAGACAGTGCTCAGCATTGCCGCCTGGTTAACTTTTAATTGCATACTGATTGTGCATTACTGGCGTGGTGTGCGTGGTAAGCCCATTATTATATTCACTCTGATTGCCAGCTTTATTCTGATCCTGGCTTACTACGGTAGCCGTTTCGTGCGCGACATTATTCTAAGTTAAGCCTGGGGCACTCAGGCTTGACATAGTCACGAATCACCCTACAGTAGAATCTTCTGCAACTATATAGGAACCCCTCTTGGACGACATAGCTACGAGTACGCTATTCATTGTATTAGCCGTACTGATTTTAATATCGGCTTATTTCTCTGGTACCGAAACCGGTATGTTATCGGTGAACCGTTATAAACTGCGCCACCTTGCGCAAAGCGGCGACCGCGGAGCTAAGCGGGTCAGCAAGCTACTGGATCGTCCGGATCGTCTTATCGGTCTTATCCTGATTGGCAATAATCTGGTCAATATTGCTGCTTCTGCGATCGCGACTATTATCGGTCTGCGCCTTTTTGGCGATTACGGTATAGCGATAGCAACAGTAGTGCTGACGCTTATTATCCTGATATTTGCGGAAGTCACACCAAAAACTATTGCAGCGCTGCATCCTGAACGCGTGGCCATGCCCAGTTCCTTTATATTAACCCCCCTGCTGAAAATACTTTTGCCAATAGTCATTGCCATCAACTTTATTACCAACAATATGATGCGTTTATTTGGCGTGAATCCGACTAATAATGAACGGGATTCTTTAAGTGCTGAAGAGTTGCGTACCATCGTAAATGAAGCAGGTCCACTGATCCCCACACGACATCAGGATATGCTGGTCAGTGTATTGGATCTGGAAAAAGTCACTGTAGACGACATCATGATTCCACGTAATGAAATTGTGGCTATCGACATCAACGAAGACTGGCATCAGTTGATGAAACAACTGATGAATATGCAGCACACCCGGGTGCTGCTGTTTCGCAGTCAGATAGACGACGCCATCGGTTTTTTGCATGCCCGCGACATGATGCGCCTGGTAACCCGCTATCAGGCCGAACCCGATAAAGCGTCACTGGTACGCGCCGCCCGGGACATCTACTTTATCCCGGAAGGTACCCCGCTGAACGTGCAACTGGTTAAGTTTCAGCGCAATAAAGAACGTATTGGCCTGGTTGTTGATGAATATGGCGACATTCAGGGGCTGGTTACTTTAGAGGATATTCTGGAAGAAATTGTCGGTGATTTCACCACTAGCATGACGGGAACCACCAGTGACCACGTTAGCATCCAGGCTGACGGCAGTTACCTGATAGACGGCACCAGTAATCTGCGTGAACTGAATAAAGATCTGCACTGGAATTTTCCTACGGATGGACCTAAAACTATTAATGGTCTTATCGTTGAAGCCTTTGGTGACATTCCTGAATACCCAATGTGCCTGACCGTCGGCCCTTATCGCATAGAAGTAACCGACGTCGATAATAATATGATCAAATCAGTTCGGGTACTGCCAGCTAAACGTAAACGAAAAATAGTAAACTAGTTCTCTCGGTTCTGGCAGTTATTGATAAGCCGACTCAGTCGGCCTGCAAAAATAACAGGGAAGCCTTATGAGAAAACTATCCATCACCCTTAGTTTCAGCATTTTATTCAGTATCACTGCAGGTTGTGCAAGCACACCAGCTGAGGATCGCCAGCAGTCTCAGTTTGAAAACTTACTACAACAGACTTATGCTGCCGATCAACCCGGTGCCGTGGTGGTTATTTCGCGTGACAACCAGGTAGTCTATTCTGCGGCCAGGGGCATGGCCGACATAGAGCTGGATGTACCACTTACGAAAGAGCATATTCTTCTTCTTGCATCGCTTACCAAGCAATATACCGCGGCTGCTATCCTGCAACTGGCCCAACAGGGCCACTTAACACTAGACGACACAGTAGCGGAGCTGCTGCCTGATATTGAATTGCCCGACATCACGGTTCATCAGTTACTAAACCACACTTCCGGCATTAAGAGTTATACCAATATACCCGGATACTGGACAGATGAGCGCATGCGTCGTGACCTCACTACAGAACAGCTTATTGAAGTAATTATGGCTGAAGAAGCCGACTTCGCTCCCGGCGAAGACATGCGTTATAACAACTCAGGTTATGTCTTATTAGGCGCTATTATTGAACAGCTCAGTGACAAGCCCTGGTATGAGTATATTGCAGAAGATCTACTGCAACCGGCGGGAATAGAACACACCCGTTTCTATCCGGCAGCAGACATAGTACCTGGCCGGGTGTCCGGTTATGACTACCAGGAAGGTCCGGTAAACACTCCCTGGATCAGTATGACGCAGCCCCATGCTGCCGGGGCCTTGTCGGCCACGGCATTGGATGTCGATCGCTGGCAACGCGCCTTGCATCAGGGCCACATTATTGATTCTGAATGGTTACAGTTAATGACCCGTGAAGACGATATATCCGGAAGCTACGGATATGGACTGGTGACGGGTAGTCTGCGAGGACAACCGGCTGTTCTGCATAGCGGGGGCGTGAATGGCTTTTCGTCATTTGCCCTGTGGTTGCCAGAGCAACAGCTCTCGGTCGTTGTACTCAGTAACTATTTTCTGTATCAGCCAGACACTCAGAAAACTGCTTTCCGACTGGCGGCTATAGCACTGGACCAGCCATTCCCCATTGAGAAGGAGGTTGTTCAGTTAAGCGCTGAGCAACTCAACAAAGTAACAGGCACCTATGAGATAGAATCCGGTACTAAGCGAACCCTGCACTTGCAGGATGGCCAGCTTATCAGCCACCGTGAAGGAGGCCGCTCAGTGCCGGTAGAGGCCGTGGATGAGAATCAGTTTGTATTGCAAAACAGCCTGGTCTATTTCGAAACACTGAGTAACCAGGAGGGTAAGGTGACCGGGGTGAACTTCTATCAGCTAGGGGAAGCCGAACCTGAATACGCAGAAAAAGTCAGTGACAGCGTGGAAACACGCTTACGCATAGAACTGGACCCAGAGCAGATGGAGCGGCTGATGGGTGACTACGAAATACAGCCAGGTTTCATCATAAGCATAGCTACAAGCAATGGACAGATAACTGGCCAGGCGACTGGGCAACCGGCTTTCCCGTTGTATGCTGAAGCTGAAGATGTTCTATATAACGATGAACATGGCATTGAACTCAGATTTGAACTGGAAGCAGATCAGCCTGCATCCGGTCTGGTTCTGCACCAGGCTGGCCAGCGTATTCCGGCTTCACGTTTATAACTGAAGAGGGCCGCTTCAATTAAGCGGCCCTCTTTAACTTAACCAAAGAACAAGCGGCGGAACCAGCCCCGATTAAGCTTATCCTCACAGCCGCGCAGTTGTTGAGCATAAGTTCCGGAACGTTGATCAACCGTACGTGAAACCTGCACCAGCCATTGTTTCTGCAAATAAGTTCGGCGTTGATAACCACCCCAGCCTTCATGGTAGTTCAGATACTGAGCGTAGGCATCCCACTTAGACACCCCGTTAATTTGCTGGCTTTTAGTAATAAACCAACCCATAAAATCAATCGCATCGCCAAAATTGTCACGACGCGCCCGACGGTTACCGGTTTCCCGGATATAGTCATCCCAGGTCATGGTTTTGGCCTGCGCAAACCCATAAGCATCCGACACCCGACCCCAGGGAATAAAACGCAACACATAACGGCGAGGAGGCAATGCCCTGGAGCGGAATGAGCTTTCCTGGTACATCATGGCCATAGGCACATGAATAGGAACGCCCCATTCATCATTCATTGCCTTAGCAGAACGCCACCAGTCGCGACGCTCCTCAAAAATATTACAAATATTTTCTGGATTCTTGGGCGGCGAAGTACTACAGGCACTGAGGAAAAGCGTTGCAGCAAGGGCTGTAGCGACTATTAAAGCTTTTTTTTGCTTTTTTCCACTTCCATGGAACTTTCTTTCACTACTCGTCTCTGAGTAAGTAAGCGATTTAAACATGATTGGTCTTCCCCTGGACTACATCCACTTCACGCGCCTTTAACAGGCGCGTTTTTTTTTCTCTTCAGCAGCGACAAAATAAGCGGCCAGGTAATCAGCAAAACTTCCCTGCTGCTGATTTTCAATATCCCGTTGCTCGACCAATGAACGCGAAGCCACCTCATCAAGTTCCTGTTCTGTATAAAAATCCAGATCTTCACTGATAAGTTGTTCGCGATAACTGCTCGCCAGGCGCATTGCAAACCCCCGACCATGCTGCTGAGCTTCACGCATAGCACGAATTAGCTGACCAGAAATACTTTTCTCAGGGTTTTCTATAATCCCCCGAAGACTATCCAGTACACAGCTATAGGCGTCAGCGTGATAGGCATTGTCCAGTACTTCCGCGACCTGATCCAGCTCCTTGAACAAATCTTTAAGTTTCTCTTTCAAAGTCACTTCACGCTCACCCTGATGCAGTCTGAGACGTGGCTCACGTCCTCGTAATACGACCAGGTTCAGATTCTTCTCAGCTTCCTGCTGTTGCTCCCAGTCCAAAGTTGGGCTGTCAGAGAACAAACAGTGCAATAGCAATAAGTCGAGAAAATACATTTGCTCAGCCGTAATACCGACCGGCGTAAACGGATTGACATCCAGTGCACGCACTTCAATATATTCGACTCCACCACGCTCCAGTGCCTGAGTCGGTGTCTCGCCGGACTCAGCGGTACGTTTTGGACGTATCGGCGAGTAAAACTCATTTTCAATTTGCAGGATATTACTATTCAGCTGGCGGAACTCATCGCCATCACGGACACCAATTTTGGCAAAGCGCTCTGAAGGCGTAGACACTGCACGTCGCAGGCCATCAATGTAGCCTTGCAGTGAATTATAGGTAATACCTAATTCAGCCTGCTCCTTGTTGGTATAGCCCAGGTCGCTCATACGCAATGCGGTGGCAAAGGGTTTAAACAACATGCCGCCACCAAACTCCTGCAAATCCAGATCGCCCGGGCTGTGGCGCACAAAAGAGCTGCACACCACTGGGGAAGCACCAAAGAAATAAGGAATAACCCAGGCTATCTTTTTAAAGTTCCGAATAAGGTCAAAATAGCGTTGCGAACGATATTCAACGCAATCACGCATACCTTCTTTTTCAGCCAGCACAGCCCAGGCTTCTTCGGGTACCGAAAAGTTATAATGCACCCCGGCAATCGTCTGCATCACTGCACCGTAGCGATGCGTAAGTCCACGCCGGTAGACGCTTTTCATCGTACCTACATGGGAGCTGCCAAAGTCCGCAATATGGATATCTTCCGGCTCGTTCACATAACAGGGCATACTGAGTGGCCATAATAGTTCGTCGCCAATGTGCCTGTATGTATAGCGATGCAGATCCCGTAGCTGATTTAACGTATCACGCACGGAACGCGCAACGGGTGTAATGAACTCCATCAGCGATTCTGCGTAATCAGTAGTTATCAGAGGATGAGTCAGAGTTGAACCCAGACTTTCAGGATGTGAGGTCAGGGCAAGCTGGCCTGCAGGCGTTATGCGCAGGGCTTCACGCTCTATCCCGCGGCAAATGCCAGCAAGTTTTTTCTGGGTCGAGGGATGCCTAAACGCGTCAAGTCGCGCAGATAAGTTCATGGGCACAGCAATTCCTATATATTTCCTGCTATTATGCGGCCTAGTGTGCCATATTCCAACGCAAATTACAGCGCAGGGAGTGTAACTTGAAAGTTTTGTTTAGCCCTCAACGAGTTAATATTTTACAACGGCATTTCTGGTGGCTTTGTCTAGTAATGGTGCCCGCCATACTGCTCAGCCCTCCTGTAGTGTCACTGTTAAGCGCTTTTTTATTAGTGCTTCTGGGTGCCATTGTGAGCATGAAACCGCAGCCGCTGAAGGCAGAAGACAATCTCGCCTCAGACAGTTCTCAGGTCTTACAGCAGGTTTTTAATGACTTGCCCAACCGGGTCTACTGGCGCGATCAGGACTTACGAATTATCGGTGCCAATCGGGCCTTCCTCGACGACTTTAGCCTTGCGGATAAAATATCGGAGGCTGGCCTGCTCGATTCTGAAGTAAAAGAATTGCAAAATAATCCCTGTCTACTGGAACGTGACCGCAGCACTCTAAGCTGCCAAAAAGCTACCATCAGTACCGAACTTAAACTAACACTCAGTAGTAAAAATCAGTATAAAGAGCGTTGGGTTGAACACGCCAGCGCGCCTTTATACGACAAAGACAACCAATTGATCGGTGTGCTCGGTAGTTATTACGACATTTCAGCGATTAAAGCTGCAAACACTGAAATGGCCGCCTCTAAAGAAGCTACCGAAAAAGCTAACCAGTCGAAGAGCGACTTCCTGGCCAATATGAGCCATGAAATACGCTCCCCTATTAACGCTATTGTAGGTATGGCAAACCTGGCTTTAAAAACCGAACTGGATCCTAAACAGCAACGTTATTTGAAAGTCATTAATTCATCATCCAACGCTCTGCTTGGCGTTATCAACGACATTCTGGATTTCTCTAAAATAGAAGCCAATAAGTTAACCATAGAGCGCATTCCTTTTGATCTGGATGAGGTTTTAAGCACCCTGGCAGATATGTTTGCTTACAAAGCCTACGATAAAGATCTGGAATTTATTATTAACCTGCCAGCTAATATCCCAACGATGCTGATTGGCGATCCTATGCGTCTTAATCAGGTACTGGTAAATCTGGTCAGCAACGCCATTAAGTTCACCGATGAAGGTGAAATTAACGTCTCCTGTACCCTGCTGGACTTAAATAAAGAAAAAGTCTGGCTACGCATATCAGTAACAGATACTGGCATTGGCATGGACGAAGAGCAACGCGCAAACCTTTTCCAGGCTTTTACCCAGGCAGATACCTCCACCACTCGTCAGTTTGGCGGTACCGGACTCGGGCTTGCCATATCACGGCGTCTGATTCAGCTGATGCAGGGTGATATTGGCGTGATTAGCTCAACTAACCAGGGCTCAACTTTTTATATTGAAATCACCCTGCCCATTCAGGACAGTCAGGACGTATCCCATCATCAGTTACTGTTGGAGCGGCTGCAAGGCACCCGGATCCTGGCTATCGACGATAATTTAAGTACCCGGGAAATGCTCTATGAGCTACTCCGCTCCTATCACATGGAAGCTAAAGTCTGTCGCAGTGCAGAGCAAGGGCTTGAGTTAATGCAACAGGCACAGGACGAAGGCAATCCCTATCAGGTTGCCTTAATCGACTGGCGCCTGCCCGGCATGGACGGCTTGTCCTTAGTGGAACGCATGCAACAGGAGCTGGACCCGGACCAACTGCCCAAAACCATACTGGCCACAGGTTACTACGCCGAAGAACTGGCCGAGAAAGCGAAAACAGTGGGCGCCTCTGATTTTATTACCAAACCTTATACAACCGCCACTCTGGCCCGCGTGCTCAGCTCCGCGATATATGGCAACAAACAGGAAAAAAGTAAAGCTGCCAGCGCGCTTTCAGAAAAGATACCCAAAGCACTCTACGGCGCTCCTTTGCTGGTTGTGGAAGACAATGAAATCAACCAGCATGTGGCCCGGGAAATGCTTAGCGGTCATGGTTTTGAAGTGGATATCGCCGAGCATGGTGAAGTTGCCCTGCAAATGGTGCAGAAAAAAGCCTATGCGCTAGTACTGATGGACATACAAATGCCGGTCATGGACGGTTATCGCGCGGCAGAGAGCATTCGTCAGCTCTACAGTTATCAGCAGTTGCCCATAGTAGCTATGACCGCGAATGCCATGAGTGGCGACGCAGAGAAGTCGCTGGCGGCAGGTATGCAGGGGCATATACCTAAACCTATTGATGAAGACGCTCTGCTAGGACAAATTATCAAGTGGGCAGTGCCCGGCCCTTATGAAGCAGATTCAGAGCCGGCAACGGACTTTGTTACTGAACCCAGTACAACCGCTTATAAATATCCCCAGGTAAAAGGCATCGAGTTTGCGTCCGCTCTGGCTCGCTTAAACCATAACAGTGAGCTTTATACACGCCTTATCTCGCAGCTCGTAGAGAGCTACTCCCAAAGCGCCATGAAAGTCTCGGAATTCATAACACGGGGCCAGCATGACGAAGCCCGACGTTACTTTCACTCATTAAAAGGCGCGTCAGCAAACTTAGGTCTAATTAATATCGAGAAAAAAGCCAGTCGCCTTGAAGAAGCGATGAAAAAAGGCGATATTGCCGGGGTTGCCGATCAAATTACCGGGCTGGATAAACTGCTCAATGAAGCGGAGCAGGCAGCGCAGGATCTCACCAGACTCAATCAGTCCAAAGACGGAGAAAATGCTTCATGATACGACTTTTATTTCTTATTCCACTGGTTTTATGTCTGCTTTGGATTACTTACCTGACCATGAACGGACATCGCCTGAAAGATGGTAAACAGGGGTTTATCTACATCCTGGTGATCAGCAGCGTCATTGCCGCTTTTTATACCCTGATGTGGTTTGTTACCTGAGACAAGTTTCACTGCGGTCTGATTCGCCGCTGTGCCTCGTCTACAGTGGCACTGGCTACACAGGCCGCAATAGAGTAACAGACAACCAGGATCATTATTGTTATCACTACTAAATTAGTACTCATAGAGGCTGCAAATATAGTGATAGTCCCATAAAAAAGCGCGAGAAAACCGAAAAAATAAGTTTCATTAATGCTCGCCAATAGCTCTATGAAGGTCTTTTGTTTATTAACCTCAGCGGAAGACCGATCAGTATTATCCACACTTTTTGCCTGGTTCGACAGGATCCTGGATAATGAGCGCTGTCTGCGTAGCGCTTTATCGATAGTGGCATCGACTATGTATTCAGAAATAGCCACACAACTGGCTAAAATCGCCCATATTAACAACAGTAAACTACTCGAGGTTAGTGCAATAAGGAGAGCCATACCGGTAGTAATCAACGCCAGAATCGCCGAATAATAGACACTTGTCACGATATTTACAAAGGTCATTTGCTTCGACCTTTCACTGCTAGCGCTTTCGCCTTCGTTTGAGGTGACCTCGGAAAATACCTCTTTTTTGCCCTTTATTCTTGTTACCCTTGCATTTATTACAAGTATTGAAATAAATGCCCCACTACCTAAAACAGCCAGGGTTATTAACAGTGAATCATTGTAATTCACTGCGACAAAGAAGGTAAAACAAACACTAACTAAGGCGACTGCCCATAAATAATAACGGGCGCGAGTACCTGCCACCAGAGCTATGAACTTCATCAGACGGTGTCCTCATCAGTCGATCTTAGCTAAGGGCCCAATTACTTAGCCCCTTCCTGTAATCCAATTCATCCACAAAGTACTCTGGTTTGGCTGATAATATTGCCAAAGCCCTTTTTGTATGAAATTTAACCAGATTTATTTAGAGAGTATATGCAACCTGGATGAAGTTCAATATGGTGGGAGATGCTTTTTTAATGGTTGAGCTAATATGATCACCGACTTCACATTATGCCAGGAAAGTCGGTGATTCATTTTTATAAAGTGCTTACACTAAAATTTAAACCACCAGCGCCAGCAGAATACCCGCGGCCACTGCAGAACCCAGTACACCAGCTACGTTAGGACCCATAGCGTGCATCAGCAGGAAGTTCTGCGGGTTCGCCGCCAGGCCTTCTTTGTTTACCACACGAGCTGCCATCGGCACTGCAGAGACTCCTGCTGCACCAATCAATGGATTGATCTGCTCTTTACTGAGCAGATTCATGAGTTTTGCCATCAGCACACCTGCTGCTGTGCCTATCACGAAAGCAACCGCACCTAACAACAGGATGCCTAAAGTCTGCAGGTTAAGGAATGAAGTCGCCGATAATTGCGCGCCGACCGCCAGCCCCAGAAAGATAGTTACTATGTTGATAATTTCGTTCTGCGCGGCATTACTCAAACGATCCACTACACCTGATTCACGCAATAAATTACCTAAACACAACATGCCCACCAAAGGTGCCGCTGTGGGTAATAACAATGCCGTCAGAATAAGGACCATCAGCGGAAACAGAATCTTCGCCTTTTTAGACACCGGCTTAAGCTGCTTCATCTTGATCTGACGTTCAGCTTTCGTGGTAAACAAACGCATGATCGGCGGCTGAATCACCGGCACCAGTGCCATGTAGGAATAAGCGGCTACTGCAATGGCGCCCAGTAACTCAGGTGCTATCTGCGACGACAGATAGATCGCCGTAGGCCCGTCTGCACCACCGATAATGGCTATAGCGGCCGCCTGCTCCAGAGTAAACTCCATGCCTGGCACCCAGTTCAGAGCAACGGCTCCGATCAGAGTCGCAAAAATGCCAAACTGTGCCGCAGCGCCCAGAATGAACATCTTCGGATTCGCCAGCACAGCACTGAAATCGGTCATCGCACCCACACCGAGAAAAATTAGTAAGGGAAAGACACCCGTGCTAATACCTATTTCATAAACATAATAAAGCAAGCCGCCAGGGTCGCCCATGCCGGCCAGTGGGATGTTGGTCAGGATGGCACCAAACCCTATAGGTAATAATAAAAGCGGTTCAAATTTATAACGAATAGCCAGGAAAATAAGCAAGGCACCTACGGCTATCATCAGCAGCATGCCCCACTGCAGATTCGCCACGCCAGTGCTGGCCCACAGGGTTTGCAAGTCTTCCACGTGTTAAGCTCCTTTTACCGCGACCAGCTCATCGCCAACCTGCACACTATCACCTTCTTTGGCGATCAGGCGGGATACGGTGCCTCCCTTCTCAGCGCGAACCTCAGTTTCCATTTTCATGGCTTCAAGGATCACCAGAATATCGCCTTCTTCGACTTTGTCGCCCACTTTCACTTTATGTTTCCACATATTGCCAGCTAAAGGCGCAGTAACTACGAACTCATCACCATCAGCAACGGGTTCTTCTTCAGAAGCGCTCTCGCTAGGTTCTGGTTTATTGCTTTTCTCACTGGCCGCCAGGCTGCCATCAGGCCCCACCTGCACCGCAAAGGTTTTACCATCTACACTAACGTCATAACGCTCTACGCCGCCTTTACGGCTCTCAGAAGAGGATACCTTCTGGCCTTTAGTGTCGCTTTCAGGGGCCGCGTCGGACGCTGCCTCAGAACCAGGTTTAGGTTCGAACGCATCCGGGTTACCCCGATTTTTCAAAAACTTAAGCCCAACATCAGGGAACAGCGCATAGGTTAAGACGTCATCTTCCTCAGCATCCGCCAGCTTAAAGTCCATTTCTTTCGATTTTGCTTTCAGCTCTTTGCTCAGACGCTGCATTTCGTCGTCCAGCTTATCAGCCGGCCGACAGGTCATAGGTTCCGCGCCCTCAAGCACCCGTTTCTGCAGTTCTTCGTTAACCGGTGCTGCCGTGGCACCGTATTCGCCTTTTAATACCGCAGCGGTTTCTTTGGAGATCGACTTATAGCGCTCTCCGGTCAGTACATTCAATACCGCCTGAGTGCCTACAATTTGTGAAGTTGGTGTAACCAGCGGGATGTAGCCCAAATCTTTACGTACGTCAGGAATTTCCTGCAGTACCTGGTCAAATTTATCCAAGGCACCCTGCTCTTTCAGCTGCCCTTCCATGTTAGTTAACATGCCGCCTGGCACCTGGGCCAGTAAAATCCGCGCATCTACGCCTTTCAATGAGCCTTCAAACTGGGCGTATTTTTTGCGTACTTCACGGAAATAAGCCGCGATCTCTTCCAATAAGGGTAACGACAGCCCGGTATCCCGTTCTGTTCCTTCAACCATAGCGACTATAGTTTCTGTGGCTGAATGGCCGTAGGTCATGCTCATTGACGAAATAGAAGTGTCCAGCATATCAATGCCAGCATCGATAGCTTTCTGGTAAGTCGCTGTACTCAATCCTGTGGTCGCGTGGCACTGCATCGCGATGGGAATATCAATCGCCTCTTTAAGCGCCGTGATGAGCTTTTCAGCTTCATAGGGACGTAACAAACCGGCCATGTCTTTGATGCAGATTGAATGGCATCCCATATCGGCCAGTTCTTTTGCCATTTCTACCCACTTTTCCTGGGTATGCACTGGGCTTACCGTATAGGACATAGTGCCCTGAGCATGGCCATCATTAGCAATAGTGGCCTCAACCGCTGTGCGTAAATTGCGCACATCGTTCATGGCATCAAAAATACGAAACACATCCACGCCACTTGTTTTAGCCCGTTCTACGAAACGTTTTACTACATCATCCGCGTAGTGGCGATAACCGAGCAGATTCTGCCCGCGTAGTAGCATCTGTTGCGGTGTATTCGGCATGGCTTTTTTCAACTCCCGAATACGTTCCCAGGGATCTTCCCCGAGGTAACGAATACAGGAGTCAAAGGTGGCGCCGCCCCAGGTTTCCAGTGACCAGTAGCCAACCTGATCCAGTTTTTCGGCTATCGGCAACATATCATCCAGGCGCATGCGCGTAGCCAGTAACGACTGATGTCCATCGCGCAGCACCACATCGGTGATATATAAAGGCTTACTCATGAAGTGCACTCCCGAGGTATTAGTTATTGTTTTGACTTGCGATATTGCTGCACAGCGCTGCTGATAACAGCCAGTTGCTCAGAACTGGGCTGACCGGACGAACTGGCTGCCGGAGTTTCAGCTGCTACCGGAGCCTCTGCGGTAAAATGGGTCAGCGCACTGACACAGGCAGTCAGAACGAGTAAAAAGCAGAATACAGTAAACATGCCAATTAGCATTAAATTGCCAGCATCAGCAAATAACGAATTCATAACGAAAGTCTCTTCTTCCAATTTGTGTTTATTACAGCGGAAAGGAAGCAAAAATGCAATGTTAATAAGTTGTTAGCAGCTTGCAACTAAAGTCGGAAAGAGAAGAAAAACTAAAAGAAATGGCGCGCTCGGGAGGATTCGAACCTCCGACCGCCTGGTTCGTAGCCAGGTACTCTATCCAGCTGAGCTACGAGCGCGCTGTATTGGGGTAATAGATAATAAGAAAAAATGGCGCGCTCGGGAGGATTCGAACCTCCGACCGCCTGGTTCGTAGCCAGGTACTCTATCCAGCTGAGCTACGAGCGCGTCGTCTTTTCCTAATACAAGCCACTTCCAGTTTTAGCAAACAAATAAAAACTGGCGGTGAGGGAGGGATTCGAACCCTCGATGAGGCTACAAACCCCATACTCCCTTAGCAGGGGAGCGCCTTCAGCCGCTCGGCCACCTCACCGCGACTTGTGGGGCAGAATGATAGCGACTTGCCAAAATATGTCAAACGCTTTTTTCAATGGCGGGGGCTGTTTGCAGGTTATTTAGCCAATACGGTGAAATAACCTGCACTCTATGTGTTCAGTTGCAGGGAATAAACAAAAGCTGGCTAAAGCCAGCTTTGTGTCTAATCATTTTGCTCGTCGGACGCTTCACCTTTCTCAGCCTGAATGCGCATATAAATCTCTTCCCGATGTACCGACACATCTTTCGGTGCATTCACTCCAATTCGAACCTGATTACCTTTCACACCCAATACTGTGACAGTGACATCATCACCAATCATCAGGGTTTCGCCAACTCGGCGGGTTAAGATCAACATTCGTCTGCTCCTTCAATACAAATTCCCAGTATGCCCGGCTCCGGCAACAATTACTTGCTACAGGAAGAGGCATACTACCAGCCTCTATTTGAATAACACTATAATAAAACTCATAGTGCCATGACGTGCTACACGCTCGGTTACCAGCCTAGGTTAGCTTCATAAGCATAACACAGGTTCCCTGAAGCCCTTTAAAACCTTAGTTCAGAGTTTTTCAGTTAGCCAGTTCTCCACGCTAGCCAGGGCACTGCCGATATTCTCAGGCTGATTGCCTCCAGCCTGCGCCATATCTGGCCGTCCACCACCTTTACCGCCTACCTGGGAGGCAAGATGATTGACCAGTTCCCCGGCTTTAACTTTGTCGGTGAGACTCTTAGTAACGCCCACGATCAAGCTAACTTTGTTAGCTTCGGAAGTAGCTAACACTATAATACCTTCACCCAACTGATTCTTAAGATCATCGACCATACCCCGTAAGGCCTTGGCTTCAGTACCCTTCAGTTCAGCCACTATGACTTTGTGGCCAGCAATATCCTGAACCTGGTCAATCAGATTTGCACCAGCCTGCTGGCTTAACTGTTGCTGTAATTCTGCAATCAGCTTTTCTTGCTGCTTTTGCTTGTCAGTCAACTGTTGTATACGGGGAACCAGGGCAGATTGATCAGTACGGGTTAACTCTGCCAATTGTTGCAATTGTTGTTGTTGATGCTGGGTATGTCGAATGGCTGCACTACCAGTGGTCGCTTCTATGCGACGAACTCCCGACGCTATACCGCTTTCCTGTAAAATACGGAAACAACCGATATCACCTGTACGGTGGACGTGCGTACCGCCACAAAGTTCCAGTGAATAGTCCCCCATTTGCACGACTCTTACCTTATCATCATACTTTTCACCAAATAACGCCATTGCACCTTTGGCTTTGGCGTCTTCAATGGGCATTACCGCGGTAGTAAGTTCAGTATTACGACGTATTTCTTCGCTCACCTGTGCTTCAATCGCACGCAGCTCTTCAGCAGTCACTGGCTGACCGTGGGCAAAGTCAAAACGCAGTCGTTCGGCATCCACTAACGAGCCTTTTTGATTAACATGTTCACCGAGTACACGACGCAGGGCTTCATGAATAAGATGCGTCGCGCTGTGATTGCCCTTTATCGCCTCCCGACGCTGAGCATCAATCACCGCACTTAACTGCATGCCACAACTTAATGCCATCACAGCTTCGCCCTGGTGACCTATGGCTTTGCCCAGGTACTGGGTATCAGTCACATTAAAGGCCACTGCATCACCCTGACTAAGGGTACCTGTGTCACCTACCTGACCGCCACTCTCAGCATAAAAAGGTGTGCGTGCCAGCACAACCACACCACTTTGCCCGGCTTCCAGACGCTCCACCGATTGCCCTTCATGGAATAATTCAACCACTTCAGAACTGTCTTCAGACTGCGCATAACCACTAAATTCAGTAACCTGTTCGGACTTAATCTGCTTGCTGTAATCAGTGGTGAATTGAGAAGCCTGTTGGGCGCGGCTGCGCTGTTCATCCATCGCATCCGCAAAACCCTGCTCGTCGACCTTAACACCGCGTTCGCGTGCCACATCGGCAGTTAAATCCAACGGAAAGCCGTAGGTATCGTAGAGTTTAAAAGCAATGTCGCCCGGGATAATGTCGCCGCTAAGCTCGCTTAAAGCGTCATCCAGAATGCTCAAGCCACGCTGCAAAGTTCGCGCGAATTGTTGCTCTTCCTGCAATAATGCCTGTTCAATGCGCTGCTGATTTTGAGCAAGCTCAGGATAAGCCTCACCCATCTCTTTAATCAGGCCATCGACTAAACGATAGAAAAAGGGTTCATCAGCGCCTAGTTTATTACCATGGCGTACCGCACGACGGATAATACGGCGCAGTACATAGCCACGGCCTTCATTTGAAGGCAATACGCCGTCTACAATTAAAAAAGAGCAGGAACGGATATGATCAGCAATGACACGTAACGACTGCTCTTGTAAATCATCCACACCGACCTGGGTAGCGGCTGCTTTAATCAGGGCCTGAAAGGTGTCGGTTTCATAATTAGAATGCACACCCTGCATGATTGCGGCAATGCGCTCCAGTCCCATACCCGTATCAATCGACTGCTTGGCTAAGGGTTGCATTTCCCCGCCAGGCTGTCGGTTATACTGCATGAAAACCAGGTTCCAGATCTCTATATAGCGGTCGCCATCTTCTTCCGGTGTACCCGGTGGTCCACCCCAAACCTCTTCACCATGGTCAAAAAATATTTCCGAACAGGGGCCGCAGGGACCGGTATCGCCCATTGACCAGAAATTATCTTTTTCGCCAATCCGACTAACGCGATCCGCAGGCACGCCGATTTCATTAACCCAGATATCATGCGCTTCATCGTCAGTTTCAAAAATGGTAACCCAGAGTTTCTCAGCCGGAAGCTTTAACTCTTTTGTCAGAAAGTCCCATGAATACTGAATAGCCTCGCGCTTAAAATAATCGCCAAAACTGAAATTACCCAGCATTTCAAAAAACGTATGATGACGTGCGGTATAGCCAACATTTTCCAGATCGTTGTGTTTACCACCGGCACGCACACAGCGCTGCGCACTGGTTGCCCGGGTGTAGTTACGCTTGTCCGAGCCCAGAAATACGTCTTTAAAAGGCACCATACCGGCATTAGTAAACAGCAGGGTGTCGTCGTTATGGGGGATCAGCGAGCCACTGGGTACGATTTCATGGCCGCGGTCAGCAAAATAATTAAGAAACGCGGAACGAATTTCAGCGCTGGTCATAGTCATTCGATAATCCTAACTGTTCGTCAATTCAAGGTTGGGGCAAGGCCCACAACGACTTCATGAAAATATTTAAGGGGTCAAGAATAGCATGAAAATACAGCAAAAAGCAGCCGCAAAATCACCCTTCCTGCTGCTCAATACGATGGTAGGCAGTACGTACCTGATCCGGTAAAAAACCGCGCTGATACAAATGACGCAAGCGGCGCGCCCGTTCTTTTTCGTCTGCTGCCGGTGTTTCACCGAAGCGGCGCACATAACGCTGCCGGGCCAGTTCTACCCAATCCGTTTCCTGCGCTGCCAGTAATTCTTCAATCATCGAGGACGCAATGCCTTTTTGCTGTAGATCAAAACGAATTTTTAACGGTCCATAACCATTTTCTATACGCTGCCGGATATAACTTTCGGTAAACCGTTGATCGCTTTGCCAACCGCGTTCAGCGAGTAGCTCCAGCACTTCATCTATAGGCTCTGCAGCAAAGCCTTTTTGCCGCAGTTTACGTTTTAATTCCGCTGCACTGTGCTCACGGCGCCCCAGCAAATGCACCGCTCGATGCTCAATCGCCTTTACATCTTCTTCTGCATCCGCTTTCATTAATTACTCCGGAATATAAGTGCGGGAACCTTTATAGCAAGCCATACTCAAAATCTGCAACTCAATTTAGGAAAATCAGTTATGTCACACAAGTTATGGATACTTATAAGCATTGCGTTATTCAGTTTGAGTTCGCTGGCGCAGGCAGATGATACAATACAGGTACAGGCCTCGGGAACCGCTCAGGGAGTTCCTGACACCATTCAGTTTAGTCTTTGGGTAGAAGCTGAAGGTGGCAAATTAAGCCCGCTCAAAACTCGCGCGGATCAGATTACTGAAACTATTTTGCGTGATCTGCAGCAACGTGATGTTGCCCGCGAAGACATGAGTTCTTACCAGCTACGCATCCAGCCTCAGTATGAACGCCATAACAATCAAACCCGGCAGAAAGGTTTTTTAGTGTCCCGTCAGATTCAAATCACGCTGCGTAATACTGATGACTTTGATCACCTGATCGACTTTGCCCTGGCTCAGGGAGTCACCCGCGTCGGTCAAATCAATTATATCATCGCCGACAGCAGTGAGCTGGCGCAGCAAGCGCTGTTAAACGCCGTCGATGAAGCCCACAATAAAGCGCAGTTAATGGCCAAACACAGTAATCGTGAACTGGGTGATATTGTTAATATCCGCGAACTCAGCGAAGGCGGAGGACCTGGCTTATTTATGCGCGCCGAGTCCAGCGCTATTAACCTCTCAGAACCTGGTCAACAGGAAGTGACTGCACGTATTGAAGTTACCTTTCGACTACAGTAGGCAAGGTATGGCTGGCGCAATGCCAGCCACCCCCACCCACCAATAAATCCCGTGCGTCTACCGACACAATAGTAAAGTCCGGTAATGCTTGCTGTAAACGATCCAGCGCAATGCTGTCTTCTTCACAACCAAACACTGGCAACAGATAATAACCGGGCAGACAAATACCATTGCAATAACTGGCGCTCAACGGCATGCCCGGCCGCCGCGCAAAAACACCTTCGACAGGCTGAATCGCTTGCGCTTCAGCACGACTTAAGTACAACTGTGGCAGCGGTAAAGGGATAAGAGTAAAAGGGTGGCCTTGCAGGTTACATAAGCCCTGGAGCTCAGTGAAAACCCGGTAACAGCGCTCATACTCAGGGTGCGTTGGGCTATCCGGAAGAGTTACCGCAATATGCTGCGCATCCAGAAAACACAGCAGATTATCGACATGCCCCCCGGTTTCATCGCAACTCAGCCCCTCAGGCAGCGCCAGCAACTGCTCAATACCCAGATAAGTCGCAAGCATTGCGGCGAATTGCGAATGGCTCAGAGCAGGATTGCGCCCTGCGGTTAAAACGCTACTGGCAACATAAACCGCAGTACCAGCGCCGTCGGTGTGCAAGCTTCCGCCCTCTAAGACCAGGGGCAATTCAGATGCCTGCAGTGCGAAGCTTTCCAGTAACTGTTGGCGTCCGATAAGATCATCATGGTAAGCCGGATCCAATCCCTGCCAGCCGTTAAAGCCGGCTAACCAGGCTTGCCCGTCTGCGGTATAGAAAGGACCGCTGTCGCGCAACCAGATATCGGCATAAGTAGCTTGCTGCAAACGGACATAGACAGGCAGCTGAGCGGCCGCCTGTTGATAACAGGCGGCAGTGACCTGCACCACCACCTGCATCTCAAGCGTCCTCATTAAGGGTTCGATATCCTGCAGCAGCTTAATCAGGCTACGCTGCGCTGCTAATCCAGCATCAGGCCAGATATCAGGCCGCCAGGGCCAGCGCAGGCAAAGAGCACGACGCGGTGACCACTCAGGAAGAAGAGCTGCCATTATCCGATTGCGGGTTATTGCGGCGACTACTTTGCGGTTTGCTCTTTATTTTGCCTTTCGGTTTTGCTTTAGGCTTGGCTGCGGCACTGGCTTTTTGTTTAGCCTGCGCCCGGGGATCGGCCTTCTCTGCACGGTTACGACGCACAGCACGGCGTGCCTGCTGCAATTTCCGCTGACCGTCTTTTTTATCCACCACATTAACGAAACTTTGTAATTCGGCTTCCATACCGACCAGTTTACGTAAGTAGTTAACGCGCTCCAGCGGCATTTCAATCCAGGCACCCTGTACCAGCCCTTTCTCCAGTAACACGTCACCATAACGAACCCGTATCAGACGGCTCACCTGCAGCCCCTGAGATTCCCATAAGCGCCGTACTTCGCGATTACGCCCTTCCGTCAGAGTGACATTAAACCATTGGTTCATGCCTTCCCCACCGGTATGCACAATACGCCGGAAACGCGCCGGACCATCTTCTAATTTAACTCCGCCACGCAGGTTATGCAGGTGGTGCTGGCTGACTTCACCGAACACCCGTACCGCATACTCGCGTTCAACTTCGCGACTGGGGTGCATTAAGCGATTCGCCAGCTCACCATCGGTAGTAAACAGCAATAATCCAGACGTGTTCACATCCAGTCGGCCTACCGCAATCCAGCGCGCACCATGGAGTTTTTGCAAACGGTCATAGACAGTAGCCCGCCCTTCCGGATCCTTGCGGGTAACCAGCTCACCCTCAGGTTTGTGATACATGAGCACACGACATACCTGGGAGGCTTCATCTTTAACCACCACCCGGTGGCCATCAATAAGCACATCCGCATTACCATCAATGCGCTCACCGAGCTGCGCCACATGCCCATTAACGCGAATGCGGCCGTCAGCAATTTTCTGTTCAATCTCGCGACGTGAACCATGCCCTGAACGGGCCAATACTTTCTGTAACTTCTCAGTCATAGTTAATGCAACATAGCCTTAGTTTCGCCACGCTCTCGCGTGTCGCTCTGTTCACTGGCGTCATCTTGTTCCGCCATAAGTTCCAGCTCTGGTCGCTGTTCCGCCAGCGCTGGCAGGTCTGCAATAGATTGCAGAGAAAAATAATCTAAAAACGTTTTGGTAGTGGCATATAAAGAAGGTCTGCCGGGCACTTCTTTCTGACCGACAATTTTAACCCAGTCCCGTTCCTGCAGCGTACGCATAATGCTAGTGCTTACCGACACCCCCCGCACCGCTTCAATTTCACCGCGGGTGATGGGCTGTCGCCAGGCTATTAAGGCCAGCGTTTCCAGCAATGCCGCGGAATAACGGGGAGCCCGTTCCGACCACATTTGCGCCAGTGCTGGTGCCAGATCAGCACGGGTCTGAAAACGATAACCCGATGCCACTTCCACTAATTGTACCCCACGTTCCTGGTAGTCTGCTATTAAATCATCCAGAACCTGCCGTAAACGGGGGCGGTTCAGCTTATAACCCGCCAGCACACCCTGCTGCAACTGGTCCAGAGTCAGGGCCTGATCCGCTGCAAATAAAGCGGCCTCTACCAGTTGTTTTAATTGCGTATCCGATATCATGCCAGTTCCTCCTGACTCACCGCCATAGTTCCTGCATCGACATAAATAACAGAAAAACTATCTGCCTGAGTTAAGCGGATCATGCCTTCCTTGTTCAGTTCAAGCAAGGCCAGAAAGCTAACCACCACACCAGCCCGGCCTTCGGTGCGGGTGAACAGTTCGGAAAAGGTGACCCGCTGCCCCTGCTGCAGACGATCCAGGATCTGGCTCATGCGTTCACGAGTCGATAATCTTTCCCGGCTGATATGGTGATGCTGTTGTGCATCCACCTGTTGCATCACTGACTTCATCGCCTGTAACAGATCATCAAGTCCTATTTGCGGCGGTGCAGCGGGTTGTTCTTCAATCTGCGGCTGCGCCGTGGCAACAAAGAAATCACGCTCCTGTTGCGGTTGAGCATCCAGTTGCCCGGCACCCTCACGGACAATTTCATATTCGCGTAATCGCCGAATCAGCTCCGCTCTGGGGTCCTCTTCTTCATCATCTTCAGTCGGTGGTTTAGGCAATAATAAGCGGCTCTTAATTTCCGCCAGCATCGCCGCCATGACCAGATAATCCGCCGCTAACTCCAGTTTCAATTCACGCATCAGCTCAACGTAAGCCATATACTGGCGCGTGATATCTAAAATCGGTAAATCCAGAATATCCAGCTGCTGACGCCGGATTAAATACAGCAATAAATCCATAGGGCCACTGAAAGAATCCAGCATCAGCTCCAAAGCGTCTGGCGGAATGTACAGATTCTCCGGTTGTTCAAAAACCGGCTCGCCGCGCACAAAACCCAGAGGCAGAGACTGTTGTTCCGGCGACTTCTCACTCATCAGCGGATATCTGCCTGCTCAGAGCTGAAAAGGGCTGGGATCACCCTGCCCGACACGACGAATAACCATTTCGTCATCGGCTAAATCAACCACGGTAGTTGGTTTTTCACCAATGCTGCCGCCATCCACAATAAGCCCTACCTGTTTTTCCAGCAGGTCACGAATGCGTTCCGGGTCCGACTCCGCCATTTCATGACCAGGCAAAATCAGGCTGGTCGACATTAAGGGTTCGTTCAGCTCTTCCAGCATCGCCATCGCAATCGGATTTTCCGGCACCCGCAACCCGATGGTTTTACGTTTCGGGTTAAGCAGCCGCTTAGGGACTTCTTTAGTGCCCTTCAGCACAAAGGTATAAGGACCTGGCGTATTGTTTTTAAGTAACCGGAAGGCCGTGTTATCAACACGGGCATAGACCGAAAGTTCGGACAAATCACGGCACATCAGCGTAAAGTTATGGTCCTTGCCGATTTCACGAATACGGCAAATCTGGGTCAGCGAGTCTTTGTCGCCGATGTGACAGCCAATTGCATAACCGGAGTCGGTGGGGTAAACCACCACATGGCCTTGACGAATCAGGTTGACCGCCTGCTGTATCAATCGCTGTTGTGGATTTTCCGGGTGTATCTGAAAAAATTGACTCATGTTGCATTTATTCCGTTAATGACCAGCTTTGCCACACAGGTTCACTGATTTCTGGTAGCTGTAAATTGCGGCCCAGCTCACGCCACTGACTGGGTCCATGAAAATCTGAGCCCGCCGATGCCTTAAGTTTATAATCATTAGCTAATTCAGCAAGTTGCTGACGGTGCAGCTTTTCCTGTTGACCACTGGCTACCTCAAGTGCATCACCACCCGCGGCGCTAAAGTCACGCAGCAGGCGTTTTAGCCATTTGCTGCTCAATTGATATGCCAATGGGTGTGCCAGTCCCGCATAACCGCCAGCGCTTTGAATCGCCGCCACCGCTTCCTCAATGCTACACCACTCCGGCTGCACATAAGCACAGTTGCCTTTGCCTAGATAACGACGAAAAGCACTGTCGATATCTTTAACATCGCCAGCGGCAACCATAGCATCGGCAAAGTGCTTACGCGTCAGGTTATCGCTGGAGCTCGCAGCCACCTTATCAAGAGCTTGCCGGGACACGCCAGCCGCCTGCAACTTTTCGGCTATCTGAGCGGCGCGTTCGCGGCGTCGCACATGCTGTTGCTCCAACAATTGAGCCAGCTCAGCAGCTTCTGTGTCCATCTGCCAGCCTAATATATGTATTTCAAAACCCTGCCAGCGACAACTGATTTCGACGCCAGGAATAATATGCAGCGGGCTGCTGGCCGGCAGCTTTGCTGCCGCCTGCTGTGCCGCTTCAATGCCGGCAACAGTATCGTGATCGGTAATCGACAGATAACGAATCTGCATAGTATGCGCACGCTGTACTATCTCAACAGGTGTCAGCTTGCCGTCAGAGGCTGTGGTGTGACAATGTAAGTCTATTCTCATGCCCGTATCATACCCGTTTTACACTGATTTCGCTATGCTGAGCACCTTTCTCTGCCTTTGTTCTTGACAGCCAGCTGCCTGGCCCGTTATGGTATCTCTAATTGTTAGACAACTTGTTTTGTTTCTTTACGGAGAAAATTAACTTATGCGCACAGCGAAGACTGCATTTCATGGTCGTTGGTGGTGGCATCACAGCAATAAGCGGGTGATGTACGCTGGTGTGTGCGCAAGTTAGAAATGCATAACAACTAAGTATCGTACAGAAGGCCCGCCTAATTAGCGGGCTTTTTTTATGGGCGGCCCGCTGACTTAAGCAGTGCTCTTATTTTTAATCAGCGACAGGAGTTTCCGGCATGCAGCCATCGCTTTCTATACAACCTGGTCAGGTAACGCCTATCAGTATGATACTGGATTACCAGGCCGACCCACTGAGCGTGTTAAACACACTACAGGATAAAAACGGCGAGCATATTTTACTCGAGTCCGCCGAGGTCGATTCCAAAACCAATCTGAAAAGTCTGTTAATGGTCGACGCCGCATTACGCCTGACCTGCTATGGACAGGAAGTAAAGGTAAAGGCATTGAGCGACAGTGGCCGTGCTTTGTTACCCTGGTTTGTCGAACAGGTACAAACACAACTGGACGTTACTCAGGATGCTGATGAACTCACTCTGAGCTGCCCACCTCCCGATCCGGACCTGAATGAAGATCAGCGACTGCGCAGTGTCAGTAACCTGACACCACTGCGGGTGTTACAGCAACAATTAAGAAATACTCGCGAGCACCCTTTTGCCATCTTTCTTGGCGGTATCTTCGGTTACGACCTGATTGCCAGCTTTGAACAGCTGCCTGCAGTGCCCGAAGGCCACAACAACTGTCCGGATTATGTGTTTTATCTGTCAGAAACCCTGCTGATTATGGACCATCAGGCGCAGCGTACCGAACTTATCGGAAGCCTCTTTTCCGGACCTGATATTGATAAACGCCATCAGCATTTGTGCCAGCGCATGGGCGAGTTAAGTGCTCGTCTGCAGCTACCCCAGGCGGTGCCAGCGGTGACTGGCGGTATGCCTGCTGATGTTATTGCCACACCAGATGCAGCCACTTTTGCCGCCAATGTAGATAAACTAAAAGAGTCCATTATTGCCGGCGATATTTTTCAGGTCGTGCCATCGCGCCAGTTTAAACTGCCCTGCTCTGATGCGCTCACTGCCTACCAACAGCTTAAATCTGATAACCCCAGCCCGTATATGTTCTATGTGAAAAGCGCTGATTTTGAACTCTTCGGTGCCTCGCCTGAGTCCGCATTAAAATATCAAAGTCAGAATAACCAGGTCGAGCTTTACCCTATTGCTGGTACCCGTATACGTGGCAAAGATGCCCAGGGCAATATCCGCCCCGACCTTGATTCGCGTATTGAACTGGACCTGCGCAATGACCAGAAAGAGCTGGCAGAACACATGATGCTGGTGGACCTGGCACGTAATGACCTGGCTCGCATCGCTATCACTGGCAGCCGCTACGTCGCTGACTTGCTAAAGACCGACCGCTATTCCCATGTCATGCACCTGGTCTCCCGAGTGGTGGCTCAGCTACGCCCTGAACTTGACGCACTGGATGCTTACCGCGCTTGCATGAATATGGGCACCCTGACCGGAGCACCTAAAATCAGTGCTTCACGGCTTATCCGTGAGGTCGAAAATGAACGTCGCGGCAGTTACGGGGGCGCCGTTGGTTACCTGACCGGTCAGGGCGACATGGATACCTGCATTATTATTCGCTCAGCCCTGGTTCGCGACGGCACTGCGGTAGTTCAGGCGGGTGCTGGCGTGGTCTATGACTCAGTGCCCAGCGCTGAAGTGGCCGAAACCGAAAATAAAGCACAGGCTGTGATCAACGCCATTCAACGCAGCCAGACAGCGGAGATCCTATAATGAGTAACGGACGTATTTTTTTACTCGATAATGTCGACAGCTTTGCCTACAACCTGGTTGATGAACTTGCTCAGCTGGGTTTTGAACTGGAGGTTTACCGGAATCAGGTGGCAGCAGATACTATTATTCAGCGCATGCAACAGGCGGCGCAAAAAGAGCCAGTGCTGCTTTGTTTGTCGCCGGGTCCAGGCCACCCCAGCGAAGCGGGTTGCTTACCCGAGCTGTTAGAAAAAGCCAGTGGCCGCTTTCCCATGCTGGGTATTTGCCTTGGTTTTCAGGCATTGATCGAACATGCCGGAGGCAGCGTCGGTCGTGCGGAATTCGTCATGCATGGTAAAACCAGTGCTCTGCAGTTGAGTCCCCATCCTGTTTTTGAAGGCCTGAGTTCGCCCTTGCAGGTAGCTCGCTATCATTCTCTGCAAGCTATCCAGGTCCCCGAACAGGTACAGATTATCGCCAGCTACGAAAACATTCCGATGGCACTCTATGATGCGAAAAACGCCAGCATTGGCTACCAGTTTCATCCCGAATCAATAATGACAACTTATGGCAGTAGCCTGCTACAAAATACCGTTAACTACCTTTTAGCCCAGGCGGAGAAACTTGAATGCAAGAATTAGCGCGAGTACTAGACGGCGAAACCCTTGACCTGGCAGCCACTGAAAAGCTCTTTCAGCACCTGATTGCCGGTCAGCTCACCGATGCCCAGATCGCAGGCATGTTAGTCGCCATGAAAATACGCGGCGAAACGCCGGCGGAAATAGCCGGTGCGGCCAAAGCATTGCGGGGCGCTGCAAAACCCTTTCCCGCTCCGGATTATCCGATTGCCGACACCTGTGGTACAGGCGGTGATGGCAGTAATACCATTAATATTTCTACCGCTGCGGCACTGGTGGCCGCCAGTATGGGGGTCGCCGTTGCCAAACATGGAAACCGCAGTGTCTCCTCCCGCTCCGGTTCAGCCGACGTACTTGAATCTCTGCATATTCCTCTGGACGGTACTCCGGATAACGCGCGCAAGATGCTCGACAAGCATAACTTCTGCTTTCTGTTTGCGCCCCATTATCATCCGGGCGTTAAATACGCCATGCCCACCCGGCAGGAACTGAAAACCCGAACCCTGTTTAACCTGCTCGGTCCGTTGATCAATCCAGCTCAACCTCAGGTACAGCTGCTCGGGGTTTATAAACCTGAACTTTGCCGCCCTATGGCAGAAACCCTGCAGCTGCTCGGATGCCCCCGGGCCATGGTTGTGCATGGCACCGGGCTGGATGAAATCGCATTGCACGGACCGACCCGAGTAGTCGAAGTCAATCAGGAGCAGATTCAGGAATACGAATTAAATCCGACTGACTTTGGCGTACAGGACGCGCCAATAAGCAGCCTGCGAGGCGGCGACGCGGATCAGAATGCACGTTTGTTAAAGGCGGTACTGGAAGGTCAGGGCAAACCCGAGCACCGCGATGCTATTGCTATGAACGTCGCGGCGCTGCTTTATATGACAGGGTCCAGCGACAGCTTGCAGGATGCCACCGCCGCGGTTCTGCAGCACCTCTCAGAAGGCCATGCCGCCGCTCACCTCACCCGTATGCAACAAGGAATCAGCTAAGCTTATGAGCGATATACTGCAACGTATTACTAATCAACGTCGTGAGCGCATTCAGGAGCTGGCTCAGGACTACCCCCTGGACAGCCTGCGCCTTAAGCTAGAGCAACTGCCAGAGCGGCCAGTTCGCAGCCTTCACCGGCAGCTATCGCGGGCAGACAAAGGGTTTATTCTGGAATGCAAAAAAGCATCGCCCTCAAAAGGCCTGATTCGGGAAAATTTTGATCCTCTGGCTATCGCTCATACTTATCAGCCTTATGCCGCTGCTATTTCGGTGTTAACTGAACCCGACTTTTTCCAGGGTAGTTTTGCCTATCTGCAAGCAGTCAGCCGTCAGGTTCAGGTACCGGTATTATGCAAAGACTTCATCGTCGATCCTCTGCAAATTTACCTGGCGCGTTATTTTGGTGCTGATGCCATATTGCTGATGCTGTCCTTACTGGACGATGCCCAATACCGCAAACTAGCAAACCTGGCTGAAGAACTGGGACTGGAAATACTCACCGAAGTCAGCAATGTTGAAGAAATGCAGCGCACTCATGATCTGAACGCCGCTATTATCGGTATCAATCATAGGGACTTGCGGGATTTGTCGATCGATTTAACACGCAGTCAGCAGCTTGCCAAACTGGCTCCGGCTGGCGCCCTGCTGGTGGCCGAATCAGGCATCAGTAGCAATCAGCAGGTTCGTGATATTGGCCGCCATGTGGATGGCTTCCTGGTCGGTAGCCACCTGAGTGCTCAGGCAGATATCGATCAGGCCTGTCGCCGCCTGATTTACGGTGACCATAAAGTCTGTGGTTTAACTCGCCCGGATGACGCGCTGATGGCAAAAAGTGCCGGCGCTATTTATGGCGGTCTTATCTTCGCAGCCCGATCACCTCGCTTTATCGACATCAAACAGGCTCACGACATTATTGACGCCGTGCCGGCTCTGAACTACGTAGCCGTGATTACCGAACACAGCGTCAGCGGCGTGCTGGCACTGGTCGACGAATTGCCTTTGCACGCAGTTCAGCTACATGGTCAGCAGTCACCGCAATTTGTTAACGAGCTGGTGCAAAAACTCAACGGCCGTTGCCAGGTCTGGTACGCCCTCAAAGTAGAGAGTGCAGTGAGTTTACCGGATTTACCGGTTGATCGTTTCCTGCTTGATAATGGTAACGGCGGCAGCGGTCAGACATTTGACTGGCAGCACCTGCCCGCCAATCAGCGTAATACCTGCATGCTCGCTGGTGGCCTGAGTCAGGATAACATTGAGGCAGCCGCCCAACTGGGCGTCGCTGGCCTGGATATAAATTCGGGTGCAGAAATAAAAGCAGGCGAAAAAGACGGCGCCACTCTGCATGCTATTTTCAGTAAACTGTCGGCCTGTTACCGCAAGCCGACAACACAGGAGATGCCATTATGACATCCAAGCTTAACCCTTATTTCGGTGAATTCGGTGGCCAGTACGTACCCGAGATACTGTTGCCAGCCTTAGATCAGCTAGAACGTGCTTTTGAGGATGCGCAGCGAGACGATCTCTTCCGTGCCGAGTTTAATGATCTCTTGAAAAACTATTTAGGCCGGCCCACTCCGTTAAGCCTTTGCCGTAACCTGCCCCGTCATGGCAGCAGTAAGATTTATCTTAAACGCGAAGATCTGCTGCATGGCGGCGCTCACAAAACGAATCAGGTACTAGGGCAGGCACTGCTTGCCAAGCGCATGGGCAAACGTCGGATTATCGCCGAAACCGGTGCCGGACAACATGGTACGTCAACAGCCCTGGCCTGCGCCCTGCTCGATCTTGAATGCGTCATTTACATGGGCAAGAAAGATATGCAGCGGCAACAGCCAAATGTCTTTCGTATGGAGCTAATGGGCGCCAAAGTGGTTGCCGTAGACACCGGTAGTGGCACCTTAAAAGACGCGGTGAATGAAGCCCTGCGCGACTGGACGGCCAGCTATCAGACCACCCATTACCTGCTGGGCACCGCTGCCGGACCTCACCCTTTTCCAACCATAGTGCGTGAATTTCACCGCATGATCGGCGAGGAAGCGAAAAAACAGATTATCGATCAGGCGGGTCGCCTGCCCGATGAAGTGATTGCCTGTGTCGGCGGTGGCTCAAACGCCATTGGTATGTTTGCTGATTTTATTGGCGAAACCAGCGTTCGTTTAACCGGTGTTGAGCCGGCCGGTAAAGGCCTCAGTTCGCATGAGCACGGTGCCACCTTAAGTGCCGGCAAACCAGGCTTGCTGCATGGTTGTTATTCTTACCTGATGCAAACTGGTGAAGGTCAGATTGAAGAGTCTTATTCGGTTTCCGCCGGCCTCGACTACCCCGGCGTAGGGCCACAGCATGCTCATCTGCATGCCACCGGACGGGCGCAGTATGTGTCGGTTACTGATGATGAGGCACTGGAAGCTTTTCGTCTGTTATCCAGCCATGAAGGCATTATTCCCGCTCTGGAAAGTGCTCATGCCTTAGCTTACGCCATTAAAGTGGCCGAAAGCAGCAGTGAACCACAGATATTGCTGGTAAACCTTTCGGGCCGCGGTGACAAAGACATTGATCATGTACGTACCATATTCAAAGACCAGGAAGGTGCCTGATGCAAACCCGTTATAATCAAATGTTTGACCAACTAAAAAAAGACAATCAGGGCGCTTTTATTCCATTTGTGACTTTAGGTGACCCGGGACTGGAGCAAAGCGAGCGTATTATCAAGCAGTTGATCGACAGTGGCGCTGATGCTCTCGAGCTTGGCTTCCCGTTTTCCGATCCTGTCGCCGATGGTCCTACCATTCAAAGAGCATCCATCCGCGCCCTGGATGCAGGTGTCAGTATCGCCGACTGCTTTGAACTGCTACGCCGTATCCGGGACTATAACGCCGACATTCCAATAGGTTTGCTGGTCTATGGCAACCTGGTGATGGCCAAAGGCCGGGACCTTTTTTATCAGGAGCTGGCTGCGGCAGGGGTCGACTCGGTGCTTATAGCTGACGTACCGGTACGTGAGGGAGACCCCTTTCGCAAGGCCGCATCAGACGCTGGCATAGCACCTGTTTTTATTGCGGCGCCAGATTCCTCTCACCTTAGCCTCAACGCCATTGCGCGAGCCAGTGAGGGCTACATCTACCTGCTTAGTCGCGCCGGTGTCACCGGTGCGGGTCAGGAGTTACAGGCTCCAGCCAGTAGCTTAATCAAAACCTTAGATGAAGCCGGAGGTCCGCCGTCCATCTTAGGTTTTGGTATTTCTAAGCCAGAGCATGTGAAAACAGCCATTGAAGCCGGTGCGGCGGGCGCCATTAGCGGTTCTGCGGTCGTTCAGAGAATTGAAGATAACCTGCAGGATGAAACCGCGATGTTAAAAGCGCTGGGAGATTTTGTGACACAGATGAAGGCAGCAACTCAACGTAGCTGAGTTTATGCCCAGGCGTCGATGAGGTTGCCTACAGGACCAACACCACGGGGTTCATTAACCCCGTTTCGCATCGACGCCCCGGCATTAATTTGCGGGTCTCCTGGCCCTATACGGCTTATCTGGTCACGGTTAACGCGATACATTTCTTCACGAGGAGCTTCGCGCATATTCGCCAGCCGTTGCTCATTCTGTGCATGATTCTGCCGTTCACGAAAAACCGCAGGACCGGTTTTAACACGCTGGTTCTGCGCATTCCGGCCCTGCGATACTGTATTTTCTCCGACTAAACGACTGGACACGTTATGGCTCCTGTTTTGAGACCGTGACTATTTCCTCAATAGTATTATTGTTATCGGCGGCTTTCATAATTTCATCACCCGATAATAAAATCGCCAGCCAACGGGTGCTGTCGTTTTCCGCCAATGCAATTTTAGCCACCATCGTCAGCGGAACCGATAAAAACATGCCTACAGGCCCCAGGATCCAACCCCAGAATATCAATGACAGGAACACCACCAGTGTCGACAAACCCAGTCCGCGGCCCATAACCCGGGGTTCAATCATGTTACCCATCAACATATTAACTGCCAGAAACAGCAGTGCAACCAGGCCAGCCATGGTCGGGCTGAATTGTATTAACGCCATAAGCACTGCTGGCACTGCGGCAAGAATGGAACCTATATTGGGGATGTAGTTAAATAAGAATGCCAGCACCCCCCATAATACATAATGGTCGATGCCCATTAACCAAAGACCAAAACCAACAATAAAACCCGTCACCAGGCTAATTAAGGTTTTCAGCGCCAGGTACTTATTTACCGCACGTAGAATCGAATGCACCTGCCCCATGGTTTTATCCGGACGGTTAAATGCCAGCCGTAGCTTGTGTGGAGTAATGCTCGCCTCGGCCAGCATAAATACCACGATCAACAGAATTATGACCGAACTGGTCATTATGCCACCCACTCCGGATAGCATGTTGATAGTAAGATTGATCGCTCGCGATGGATCGAGCTGCCCCTGCACGAATTCCCAATTCAATGAGATATTATAGGTTTCGGCCTGCTCCGCCAGCCAGTCAAAGCGCTGCGTCATCAACTCGCGGTAAGCGGGCAGATTTTGTAAAAATTCGTTAATTGACTGCACCACCAGCCCCGCTAACGCCAGTACCAGCACCAGCATAACCAGTACCACTGAAATAACAGCCAGGACTTTATGCAGCCCCATGCGTTGAAACAGCACTATGATCGGCTGACAGATAACCGCAATAAAAAGGGCCAGCAATACAGGAACTACAATAACACTGGCTGCTTTAACGCCAGCCAGAATAATGACCACCGCGGCCATGATGAGGCAGACACGACTAATAGATGTTAATGGCTGACTCTGATCCATTCTATTTCTCAGATTAGTTTTTAATTAGGACTAGTGTAATGGCTTCGCCATTATTCAGCAATTGCGCGAGTAACAAACCAAGTTAACACTATTTACGTATACGTGCTTAAATTGAATAACAATAACAGGCAAACGAAGGAGGTATTATGAGGGCTTTAATTACCGGGGGAACCGGTTTAATTGGCACCGCGCTGATCAAAAAATTACGCAATCAATATCGAATTACGGTACTTACCCGGGACTCAGTTAAGGCTTATAAGAAACTGGGGCACGATATAGACACGCTCAATGATTTGTCATCTCTGAGCAGCCTGGACAGTTTCGATGCGGTTATCAATCTGGCTGGCGAACCTATTGCCGATAAACGCTGGACCGACAAACAAAAAGAACGTATCGAACAAAGCCGTTGGCAGATCACTGAGCAGCTGGCGCAACTCTGTCAGGCTTCGGAGGAGCCTCCGGAAGTGCTTATTTCAGGTTCTGCAATCGGTTATTACGGCCGCCAGGGTGAAGAGCCGGTGACAGAAGCAGAGCCTCGCGTACATGATGAGTTCACGCATCGTTTATGCGCACACTGGGAACAACTGGCGCTCACTGCTGAAAGCGAAAAGACCCGTGTTTGTCTGTTACGAACCGGTCTGGTCATGGCGCCTTCAGGCGGAGCCCTGGCCCGTATGAGCCTGCCTTTTAAGCTAGGTATGGGAGGGCCCATCGGACATGGAAAACAAATGATGTCCTGGATTCACCTGGACGACATTGTCGACTTAATCATTTTTCTACTTAATAACGAAAAGTGCAGCGGTCCTTATAATGCTACCGCTCCGCATCCTGTCAGCAATGAAGAATTCAGTAAAACCCTGGGCAAGGTCTTACATCGCCCGGTGTTCTTGCGAGTACCAGCCTTTGTGATGAAAGGTTTGCTCGGAGAAATGGCCGATATGCTATTAACCGGCCAGGCTGTACTTCCTCAGCGAGCCCAGGAAGCGGGCTTCCAGTTCCGCCATGCGCAACTCAGGGAAGCCCTGCAACACTGTTTTTAAATCAACTCAGATTGCGTATTAATGTAGCCGCATTCTGTGCCAGTAAACGGCGGCATACAAAGCGCCCCAGCACGGCCACAATGACGGCTCCGGTTACGGGCCCCAATAGCCAGAAACGCCAATGCAGCGACGGCTGCATGCCAAATGCCTGAGTTTGCAGCAGGAATACGGATAATTCCATCGCGATCGCTGCAATCAGGCCGGCGAGCGCTCCCAGAATGAGAAACTCATAGGTAACCGCCCGGGACAGCAACTTAGTGGGCGCTCCCAATGTGCGCAGTATAACCAGTTCCTGCTCGCGCTCCTCAAGCGTTGCCTGAACCTGAGCCACCAGTACCAGGCCACCGGCCAATACTACCAGCACCAGTACAAAGGTGATCGCCAGCGACACCTGCTGAATCACTTCACGCAACTGCTGAATAATGTCATCCACATCAATCAGCGATACCTGAGGAAAGTCACTGAACAGGTTATACAGCTCTGCCTTACGCGATTCGTCAAGATGGAAACTAGCAATATAGGTTGCAGAACTGTCGGTCAGAACGGCCGGATCAAAAATCATATAGAAATTCGGCTGCATAGTGTTCCAGTCAACTTCCCGAATGCTGGTCACTGGCACAGTAAATTCATCGCCTCCTACCCTGAAGCTCAACTCATCGCCAAGGTTAAGCCCGAGCCTGTCAGCTACCTGAGACTCGACAGAAACCTCGCCACTACTGTCCTCGGCAAACCAGCTACCCCTCACTATCTCATTATTAGGAGGCAGATCTGCCAGCCAGGTCAGTTGCAATTCACGGCCAAAACCTTCCCGGAATTCGCTTGCATCGCGCTCTTCTTTACTCACTTCATCACGTACAAGCTCATCATTAATAGCGGTTAAGCGTCCCGGTACCATAGGGTATAAGCTGGTCGCAGAAACCTGCTCCCGCTCAAACATTTCGCTCATGGGCTGCACCTGATCCGGCGCTACGTTAACCACAAAATAATTAGGCGCATCATCCGGTAACTGGTCCTGCCAATCCGCCAGTAATTCATTACGTAATGCCAGCACCAGTAAAAACAGCATCAGAGCAGTCGCAAAACTGATCATCTGCACTGAGTTCTGCCGCGCACGACGCTGTAAACCTGCCATAGCAAGGCGCCAGCTGCTTCCCGCCTGCATACCTGCCTGTCGACTGGCACGAATAAACAAGCGGCTGATACCCATCAGCAATAACACCGCCAGTGAACCACCGGCCAATAAGGCGGCTGACAACAACCAACTGCCGCTGTACATCACCATCAGCACATAAATAGTGGTGCCGCCTAATAACCACTGAAGCCAGGCGCGAACACTGGACCCGCCTAGCTCCCGATGGAGTACCCGTAATGGAGGCACTTTAATCAGACGTAACAATGGGTACAAACTAAACATCAGGGCACATAACAAGCCGGTAGCAATCGCCAGACCATAAGGCCCCGCTCCCGCTGCAGGCAATGACTGCCCCAGCTGGCTACTGACCCAGATAATAACGGCTCCCTGCAATAGCCAACCCAGTACCAGCCCAAGTATGATGCTGAAAAACGTGAGCAGCAGCAGATGCAATGTGAAAATACGCTGAATAGTACCTTTACGGCCGCCCAGTGTTTTCATAATAGCCACAGCATCATAATTGCGCTGGCAATAACGCTGAGCCGCTACGGCCACAGCCGTTGCGGCTAACACCACACCCAGCAGGCTGGCCAGCAGCATAAACTGCTCTGCACGCTGTAAAGAGGCTGCCAGCGGTGTATCGCCATCGGTAATGCCCCGCCAACGCTGGGTTACATCATCCAGCTGCGGCAACAACCAGTCTTCATAACGCTCAATGGCTGCGGGCTCACCGGCAAATAAATAATTATAATTAACCCGGCTACCAGGCTGAATAAGGCCAGTCGCCTCGAGATCCTGATAGGCAATGAGTACATTGGGACTGTCGGTAAATACATTAAGTCCCGAGTCGGGCTCGTGGGTAAGTACCCGGGTCACAATAAATACTGAATCACCTACTTCCAGTTCATCGCCAATATTCAGCTGCAAACGCTGAAATAACTGCGAATGAACCCAGGTCTCACCGGACTGCGGTAAATCAGTAGTCACTTCGCCGCTGGCATAAGGGCTGTCTGCAGTTTCCAGTTGTCCACGCAAGGGATAACCAGCGGACACCGCTTTAATATCCACCAGGGCCAGCTCTTCAGCAGCAAACGCCATAGAATTGAAGCTAACCCGTTGGGCCCACTGCAGGCCTTCCTGCTCTGCGCGGGTCAGCCATTCGGTATTTATCTCAGCTCGTGAGCGTAACACCCGGTCAGCCGCCAGGAATTCAGCGCTGCGCTCCAGCAAACCGGCCTGTAAACGTTCACTGAAAAGCGAAAGTGACAGCACCGCACAGACCGCCAGACTAACAGCAGCCGCCATGATAGTCAGTTCACCGCGCTTTAACTCATGTTTGAGCAGGCGCCAGGAAATCTTATGCCACATGCTCTGCCCGCTCCGTCAGCTGTCCTGCATCCATTTCAAATACCCGTTCACAACGCGTCGCTAATTGTTGATCATGAGTCACCACAACCAGGGTGGTATTAAACTCACGGTTAAGCTCAAACAGAAGCGCTTCGACCTTGCTGCCGGTGCCACTATCCAGGTTACCGGTAGGTTCATCGGCGAACAGAATTTTAGGGGTGCCGATAAAAGCACGGGCAATAGCAACACGCTGTTGTTCACCACCCGAAAGCTGATTCGGATAATGAGTCAGGCGTTCGGAAAGGCCTACAGTTGCCAGTAACTCTTTCGCCTGATGCTCTGCATCCTTACGACCCGCAAGTTCTGCGGGTAACATAACGTTCTCTAAAGCAGTCAGGCTAGGTATCAACAGGAAAGACTGGAAAATAAAACCAACCTTGTCTGCGCGAACTTTGGCACGTTGCTCTTCATCCAAATCGCCAATATTTACGTTATCTATAAGAACCTGACCACTGCTGGCTGTGTCCAATCCGGCAAGCAATGACAACAGAGTCGACTTACCAGAACCTGAGGCGCCAACGATAGCAACCGATTCACCCGCTTTTATTGCAAGATCAATTGCGTGTAGAATGGTGAGTTCACCATTGCTGGTATCAACTTTTTTACTAACTGATTTGGTTTCAATTATCATATGATGAAAAAATCCCTGTTCAATTTCAGTCTCATTTTATTACTTCTGGTGTTTATACGGCCAGCAGCGGCAAATGTTTCACTTTTAGTTTTAGGCGACAGCCTGAGTGCCGGTTATGGCATCTCTGAAGGTGACACCTGGGTTGCTGAAATCCAGCGCCAATGGGAGCAGGAACAACCTGATTACCAGATTATCAACGCCAGCATCAGCGGCGACACCACTCAGGGCGCCCTGAACCGACTCTCTTCCGTCATCGATCGACACCAGCCTGACGCCGTTTTTATTGAGCTAGGTGGCAACGACGGGTTACGCGGCTTCGCCATCGAGAGTATTCGTAATAACCTCAGCGAGATGATCGACTACCTACATGGAAGAGGAATATACGTGGCACTCAGCCAAATTGAAATACCCCCCAACATGGGCCGTCGTTACACATCCAGCTTCAATGCTGTTTTTCGCGAGGTTGCTGAAAATCACGAGGTCACTCTGGTGCCATTTTTTATGCTGGAGATCGCTATTGACAGCGACCTGATGCAAAGCGACGGCATTCACCCGAACCTGGACGCACAACCTGTTATCGCTGAAATAATGGAACCGGAACTACGGCAGATCCTGGATAGGGTAAAACAGCTGTGAATCACCCCTGTTATTACTATCTGGGACTGGGCAGCAACCTTTTACCTGCAAGTAACATAGCCCGTGCGCTTAACCTGCTACAAGCACAGTTTGCTCAATTATTAGTCTGGCCTGTCATTGAGACTGTGCCAGCCGACATTGAAACCAACCACCACTTTTACAATACGCTGGTAATAATCAGCAGTAATCTGCCCCCGAAGCAACTCAAACAAACCCTTAATGATATGGAGAAAAGGCTCGGCCGGGACCGTAGTGACCCTGCCAGTAGCGAGAAAGACAGAACCATAGATATTGATATTCTGGCGCAACAGAGCGAGCTCAACTTCGCTATCACTGAGCAGTTTACTGAACCCTACGTGCGTCAGGTGCTGACAGCTGGTAGCAAACCCAATGGTCAGTGTCGTGAAATCAGCATTGAAGGGCAATCGTTACAAAATGAAGCAAGTACCCTGATTGACGGGCACAAGCTGCATAACAGTTTCATTATTGAAGATGGAATTAGTGTGCTCTTCGAGCGCTTTCGGGAATTATCTCAAGTAAAGGTTACCGATTTAGCAAAGTAAGCGGCCACCATCCACACGAACCACACTGGCGGTCATATAATGATTATCCAGTATTGAGTAGATAGCTTTTTCCAGGGCTTCAAATCCCCCTTCAGTGGCTAACATAGTCTCGCTTAGTACCTTTTCCTGCTCTTCAGCAGAATGTCCGGCTAAAAATTTAACCGGCCCCGGCTGAATAGCATTCACCCGCACCGAAGGCGCGAGCCGCTTCGCGAAGCTGATCATCAGATTTTCCGAAGCCGCTTTCGTCGAGCAATACAGAGCGTAATCAGGATTCGGGTTATCCACATAGATATCAGTCACATGAATAATGTTGGTTTGTACTTCTGAGGTCTGGAGCAAATCACTAAGCTGGGTGTTGATGCGCGCCGGTAACTTCATATGAATCTGATAAAGTGCATCATAAAAGGACATGAAGTCATCTTTATGTTGCTCATCTTTTTCATAGATAGACGCATTGTGCAGAATAAAGTCCAGTCGTGTGAACTGCGCGCGCACAGCCTGAATAGCCCCATCCATACTTTCATCGTCCAGTGCATTACAATTAATTTGGGTCAGGTTTCGCTGATCCAGCTGCTCCAGCTCTGGACTTCCGCTACGGGTAAAAACCACCACCTGCCAGCCTTTAGCCAGCAATGAACGGGTCATGTGCAAGCCTAAACGCTGGCTGGCACCGGTAATTAAGGCTACAGATTGAACCATATTGATTCCTTACAGAGTGTGGTAATTGATAATACGCGATAATTCAAAGAAGGATCTACCAAAAGCGCGCGACCACACCGTAGGGCAGGCTTCGCCTGCCGTGGTAGCTATATGCTGGCACCATGTAACGTCCGCAGGCGCAATTTCATCCACGGTGCCATATAGGATACATATATTCGATAGCAGGCAGAAAACCAAAGACATGGAGGTGACCCAGCCCTTCCACGGCAGGCCGAGCCTGCCCTACCAGAAAGCGCGCGACCACACCGTAGGGCAGGCTTCGCCTGCCGTGGTAGCTATATGCTGGCACCATGTAACGTCCGCAGGCGCAATTTCATCCACGGTGCCATATGGTGCATATATTCGATAGCAGGCAGAAAACCAAAGACGTGGAGGTGACCCAGCCCTTCCACGGCAGGCCGAGCCTGCCCTACCAGAAAGCGCGCGACCACACCGTAGGGCAGGCTACGGAAAACCAAAGACGTGGAGGTGACCCAGCCCTTCCACGGCAGGCCGAGCCTGCCCTACCAGAAAGCGCGCGACCACACCGTAGGGCAGGCTACGCCTGCCGTGGTAGCTATATGCTGGCACCATGTAACGTCCGCACGCGCAATTTCATGCACGGTGCCATATGGTGCATATATTCGATAGCAGGCAGAAAACCAAAGACATGGAGGTGACTCAGCCCTTCCACGGCAGGCCGAGCCTGCCCTACCGGAAAACACGTAATATATACGAAGGGTTGGACATGCCAAAGGTTCAGCGCGGTGTCCTGGGACATCGCCTCACGGCATAAAATATGGGATATTGATCAGGCTGGCAAGCAATGGCGTCCCCAAGGGGATTCGAACCCCTGTTACCGCCGTGAAAGGGCGGTGTCCTAGGCCTCTAGACGATGGGGACCCGGACTTGCGCAGTGTTGCTGTAGAAAGCTGCAGAAATTGAATGGCGTCCCCAAGGGAATTCGCTACCCCTGATACCGCTGTGCCAAAGGTTCGGCGCGGTGTCCATGGGCACCGCCTCACGGCGGTCAACTTCAAAATTGAATGGCGTCCCCAAGGGGATTCGAACCCCTGTTACCGCCGTGAAAGGGCGGTGTCCTAGGCCTCTAGACGATGGGGACGCATCTTCAATTGCTTTTCAACTAAGTTCGGGAAAGGCGCCAGTTTTTCTTTCACAAAACTAATGGCGTCCCCAAGGGGATTCGAACCCCTGTTACCGCCGTGAAAGGGCGGTGTCCTAGGCCTCTAGACGATGGGGACCCGGACTTAGTTGAAGCAGAGTTTTGGTGGAGCTAAGCGGGATCGAACCGCTGACCTCTTGCATGCCATGCAAGCGCTCTCCCAGCTGAGCTATAGCCCCATCCTAATAAACCAGCCAAATTTCGGCCGCTTTACCCTGACAGCGGGGCGAATTCTAAGTGTCCACTGAAAAAGAGTCAATACTTTTTTCGTCTTAACTCACTGTTCGCTCATTTTTTTAACACTTCGCCGTAAAAATAGACAGTAGCGCTTATTTATCAGCTTTTACTTTTCTTCACCATCTAAATGATAAATCCGCTCTACGCCTTCTTTATCCGACATAGTTACGCCCAGATCTTTCGCCAGACCATCCTTTATACTGTATATCCAGCCGTGTATTGTCAGCTGCTGACCACGGTTCCAGGCTTCCTGTATGGTATAACTCTTAGCCAGATTACGTACCTGCTCAATGACATTCAGTTCACACAGGCGATCCAAGCGAGGATTATCTGCAAGTTGTTCTAATTCCTTGCGATTTTCACGATAGATATCTTTTATAGGAAACAGCCAGTTATCCACCAAGCCATGCGCGCTATTATCCATAGAGGCGGCTACACCACCACAACCATAATGCCCTACCACCAGGATATGTTTAACTTTTAAGGCTTCTACTGCAAATTGCACCACAGACAAGCAATTAAAGTCAGTTTGTACAATCTGATTAGCCACGTTGCGGTGCACAAATAGTTCACCCGGTGCCATACCTACTATTTCGTTAGCCGGAACGCGGCTGTCCGAGCAGCCGATCCATAAATATTCAGGTTTCTGCTGGTTCGCCAGCCGATTAAAAAAGTCTTTATCCTGCTCAACCTGCTCCCGTGCCCATTTTTTGTTGTTCTCCAATAATTCTTTTATCTCTGGCATTAAGCTTGCTCCTCACGCGCTTTGATAAAGTCCAGTGCCAGGTTGATACGTGCCACGGCGGTTGCCTGAGGCAGTGCTGCCAGGGTTACATCCAGTGAAGGCGAATTGCCACCGCCGGTGACCGCCACACGCAATGGCATACCCACTTTGCCCATACCGACATCAAGCTCCTCACAGGTTTCTTGAATAACCTGTTGCACGGCTTCTGCCTGCCACTCTGTTAAGGATTCCAGCTTATCGCGAACTAACGCCAAAGCAGATCCGGCCACTGGACGCAGGTGTTTCTTAGCTGCCGCAGGGTCAAACTCAGTCACTTCCTGATAGAAGTAACGGCTGATATCAGCCATTTCAGTCAAGGTTTTAACCCGGTCAGCCTGCAATTTAACAATTTCAGTCAACGCCGGGCCGGCGCTGGTATCTACACCCAGGCGTTGAAAATGCCAGCCCAGCTCAGCAGCGACTTCTTCAGCTGGCAGGGTTTTCATATAATGTTGATTCAGCCAGTTAAGTTTTTCAGTATTAAAGGCCGAAGCAGCTTTATTAATATCAGAAAGTTTAAACAAGCTGATCATTTCGTCGACAGTAAAGACTTCCTGATCACCATGGGACCAACCCAGACGAACCAGGTAGTTGAGCAGCGCCTGAGGTAAATAACCTTTATCACGATACTCCATGACGCTAACTGCACCATGGCGCTTCGACAGCTTCTTGCCATCGTCACCCAGAATCATAGAGACATGGGCATACTCAGGCACAGGTGCGCCCAGGGCCTTGAGGATATTTATCTGGCGTGGGGTATTATTAATATGATCTTCACCACGTACTACGTGAGTAATGCCCATATCCCAGTCATCCACTACAACGCAGAAATTGTAAGTCGGAGTACCGTCGGTGCGGGCAATAATAAGGTCATCCAGTTCCTGATTTGAGAACTCAATATGACCCCGGACGTGATCATCAAAAGCAACCGAACCTTCTTGCGGGTTACGGAAACGGATCACATAAGGCTGACCAGGCTGCCCTTCTTTATCCCGGCATAAACCGTCATAGCGTGGCTTTTCACCCGCTGCCATTTGCTCTTCACGCATTTTATCCAGGCGTTCTACCGAGCAGTAGCACTTATAGGCCTTCCCTTCTTCCAGCAAACGATCCAGAAGTTCGCGGTAACGGTCAAAACGGTCGGTCTGATACACAGGGCCTTCATCATAATCCAGTCCCAGCCATTGCATGCCCTCTAAGATGGCATCGATGGCTGGTTGCGTGGAGCGTTCACGGTCGGTGTCTTCAATACGCAATACGAATTTGCCACCAGCAGCCTTCGCCACCAACCAGGAATACAACGCCGTACGAGCGCCCCCTACATGCAAATAACCAGTAGGGCTCGGGGCAAAACGGGACACAATACTCATAATCTACTTAACCTTCAGCTGTCAGAATCGACTTACAAATGCCGGCTAGTTTAGCAGAATTCACCCCATGTTAGTCATCCAGATTATTAAATAAGTGCTTACGCATGCTCTCAGATACCTCGTCCGGGCGCTCATAGTCGCGTTCCCAACGATAAGCACGCACCGTTGCTTCACGGTTGCCCACCCGCTCTACCCAGTCGCGTACATGAGGGTAATCTTTTAAGTCAATTTGCTGATCCTGCCAGTGTTTACACCAGGGATAACAAGCCATATCAACAATGCTGTATTCGCCGCAGACATAAGGTTTATCCGCCAGTTGCTTATCCAGCACCGCATATAAGCGCTGGCTTTCTTTGAGGTAGCGTTTTTGCGCATAAGGAATGGTTTCCGGCGCATATTTAAAGAAATGATGATTCTGACCCAGCATAGGACCTAAACTGGCCATCTGCCAGAACAGCCACTGCAGAGCCTGATGCTTTTCTCTTGTTTTGGCGGGCAAAAAGCGACTGTGTTTTTCCGCCAGATAAAGCAGAATTTCACCAGACTCAAATAATGCCAATGGTTCGCCACCGTCTTCAGGTTCATGATCCACCAGAGCGGGCATTTTATTATTCGGGGAGATTTTCAAAAACTCAGGCTGATGTTGATCGCCATTCATAATATCCACGGTTTTAATGGTATAAGGCAGATCAAGCTCTTCCAGCAGCATGGTAATTTTATGGCCATTGGGAGTCGGAAAGTAATACAGGTCATACATAGAAGGCACCTTTAAAACTACAAGAAAAATCTCTTCAGATAGTTATGCACTATGACCGCTATAAGTACAACAGTAGTAGAAGCAAAAACTCTATAAGTTCAGGCTTGTATTTTCTTTAAAGGAATTATTATCAGGAAGTGGTGGGTGGTACTGGGCTCGAACCAGTGACCCTCGCCTTGTAAGGGCGATGCTCTCCCAGCTGAGCTAACCACCCATCGTGGTTGACCTTGCGGTCCTGGTAGCGCCTGGCGGCCTACCTGGGATACTTGAAATGCTGGTGGGTGGTACTGGGCTCGAACCAGTGACCCTCGCCTTGTAAGGGCGATGCTCTCCCAGCTGAGCTAACCACCCATATACGGTGTATCTCAGCATTTCTTTGTTTTACTTTCTTTGTCGTACTACGTGCAGCCACAAAATGGTGGGTGGTACTGGGCTCGAACCAGTGACCCTCGCCTTGTAAGGGCGATGCTCTCCCAGCTGAGCTAACCACCCATATTTCGCCGGACTGCGGGGCGCTATTATAGAGACACGCCGGGATCTGTCAATAAAAAAGTATACTGCAAAGTACTAAGTGCTGCAAAAACAGGCAATCACAAGCTTAACCGTACTCCTTGAGTTGCTCACGCAGCTCGTGAAGTTCATCGCGCATAGAAGCGGCTTTTTCAAACTCCAGATCCTGCGCCGCTTTGTACATAGCTTTTTCCTGCGCGGTAATGGCCGCCAGAATGTCTTTGCTGTTGCGGTAGACTGGCAAATCTTTTTTCAGACGCGCGACTTCTTTTTTACGTTTACGCGCGGCACCGCCACCTAAGTCCATCACATCAGTAATGCGTTTGTTCAGACCCAGTGGGGTAATGCCATGTTCTTCATTGTAAGCAATTTGCACAGCACGACGACGCTCGGTCTCATCCATGGCTCTTTGCATCGAACCGGTAATACGGTCTGCATATAAAATGGCACGCCCGCTCAGATTCCGGGCCGCCCGCCCTATCGTCTGAATCAATGAACGTTCAGCACGCAGAAAACCTTCTTTATCGGCATCCAGGATGGCTACCAGCGAAACCTCCGGTAAGTCCAGGCCTTCCCGTAACAGGTTAATGCCCACCAGACAGTCAAATTCGCCCAGGCGCAGGTCACGAATGATTTCCATGCGCTCTACAGTATCAATATCCGAATGCAGATAACGCACTTTAATGCCATGTTCATCCAGATAATCGGTCAGATCTTCGGCCATTTTTTTGGTCAGCGTAGTCGCCAGTACCCGCTCATTGAGTTCCACCCGCATGCGCACCTCAGACATTAAGTCATCTACCTGAGTCGCCACCGGGCGCACTTCAATGACAGGGTCCAGCAAACCTGTGGGTCTGACCACCTGCTCTACGACCTCGCCATTGCAACGTTCAATTTCATAATTGCCGGGGGTTGCCGACACGTACATGGTCTGTGGCGCTATGGCTTCAAATTCATCAAACTTCAAAGGCCGGTTATCCAGCGCTGAAGGCAAACGGAAACCATAACCGACCAGGTTTTCTTTGCGCGAACGATCGCCCTTATACATGGCCCCGATCTGAGACACCGTCACATGAGATTCATCAATAATCAGCAAGGCGTCGTCCGGCAGATAATCCATCAGCGTCGGTGGCGGCTCGCCGGGCGCCCGACCGGATAAATAGCGCGAGTAATTTTCAATGCCTGAGCAATAGCCCAGTTCCAGCATCATTTCGATATCAAAATGAGTGCGTTCGCGAATGCGCTGTTCTTCAATCAGTTTGTTTTCACCAAAAAACTGTTCGCGGCGATCTTTTAATTCTTCTTTTATATGATCAATGGCTTCAATGATTTTTTCACGCGGTGTCACATAGTGGGTTTTCGGGTACACTGTAAAACGCGCGATGTCTGCCTGAAAGACTTGCCCGGTAAGAGGTTCGAACAAGCTGATACGCTCAATCTCGTCATCAAACATTTCCACTCGTACCGCCATTTCATCAGATTCCGCCGGGAAAATATCTATCACTTCCCCGCGCACCCGATAGGTACCGCGCTCAAATGCCTGATCGTTACGTTTATACTGCAAGGTCGCCAGAGTACGCAGCATTTCACGCTGGTCAACAATATCGCCACGCCGCAAGTGCAGCATCATTTTCATGTAAGACTCAGGATCGCCCAAACCATAAATAGCCGATACCGAAGCAATCAGTATAACGTCACGACGCTCCATCAACGCTTTAGTCGCTGACAGACGCATCTGCTCGATATGGTCATTTACGGACGCATCTTTTTCGATAAAGGTATCTGTCGTTGGCACATAAGCTTCCGGCTGATAGTAGTCATAATAGGAAACAAAATATTCCACCGCGTTGTTGGGGAAAAACTCTTTCATTTCGCCATACAGCTGCGCGGCCAGGGTTTTATTATGCGCCATGATCAGCGTGGGTCGCCCGGTGCGCTCAATGACGTTGGCCATAGTAAAAGTTTTACCCGAGCCCGTAACACCCAACAGGGTCTGGTGCGCCAGACCTGCATCAATATTTTCAATCAGCTTTTCAATAGCCTGAGGCTGATCGCCTGCGGGCTTATATTCTGATACCAGTTCAAATTTTCGCGCCATAACTTAACTCACTTATGAACTCGGTGACTTTCAGCACCAGGAGGATGCACAGCTTCGTGCTGCGGCTCATTCTGTTCTTGTTTAGCCAACATCTTCATGAACCAGCGATACGAAAGCAACGCTGTAATCAGGTTTGCCACCACGCCACCAATAAAGAGCCCCGGCAGGCCGCCCAGATGACTTCCCAGGTAGGACAGCGGAACAAAAAAGACGAATAACCGGGCAATGCTCAACAGTAATGCATGCAAAGGTTGATGCAAGGCATTGAGCGCTGAATTAGAAATAATAATACAGCCCTGTACCCCATAACCTAAAGGCATAATCCAGATAAAAAGCGCCAGTACCCGGGCCACTTCATCTTCGCGGGCAAAGGCATGCTGGATTAACGGCAATAAGGCTATGAGTAATACATATATAAGCGCCTGCGAAACCAGCACAAAAACCAGCGCTGTTTTATAAGCCCCCGCCACCCGCTGCATGCGACCGGCACCAAAATTCTGGCTAATGAAAGGCGGTAAGCTCATCGACAGTGCAAGTATGACAATGCTGGCCAGCGATTCAAGCCGGATACCCGCACCAAAACCGGCCACCGCAGCCGCTCCGTAAGTCGCCACAATGGCTGTTAAGACCCCCATGGCCAGGGGCGTTAACATATTTGCTCCGGCGGCTGGCAAACCTATCGCCAGCAGTTTGCGTGACGAACGCACAAATTCAGCCACACTGGGAGGTAAGGGATCAATCAGGCCACGTTTCACCACCAGCCAGTATATGATCAGAACAAAACCCACACCCCAGGCCAGTACACTGGCTAATGCCGCCCCCTGCATGCCCATCGCAGGCACCGGGCCCAGACCGAAAATAAGTATAGGGTCCAGCACCGCATTCATCAGACCGCCAAGGGCCATAATAATAGACGGTGTTTTAGTATCTCCGGATGCGCGCAGAATGCTGTTACCTATCATAGGAATGACCAGCATCACCGCACCGAGGAACCAGATATTCATATACTGCATAATAAGGGGCATCAGATCATCACCGGCGCCCATCATGCTAAATACCGGCCGTGCAAAAATAAAACCTAATAAAGATAAAAAGCCAACCAGTAAGGCAGAGAGATAAAGCGCAGAGCTACCGCAATAACGGGCTTCTTTCTCATTGTCAGCACCCAGTTTGCGCGCTATCACTGCGGAGGTACCAATGCCAAGGCCAATAGTGAGACTGATTACAGTAAAAGTCACCGGAAAGGTAAAACCTATTGCAGCCAGTGCTTCAGTACCCAGCAGGCTGATAAAGAAGGTATCGACCACATTAAAGCTAATCAGCGTTGCTACGCCCAGCATCATCGGCCAGGTCATGCTCCACAGAGTTTTGCCTATGGGGTCGTGCAACAAGGCTCGGGCCGGTTTGCTTTGGCTCATACTGCTCCTGTATCTAAAGCCGGAAGTGAACTGCGAAGAAGCGCCTATGATAGCTAAAATAAGCTATTAACGCCATGTTCCAGAACGCCTGTCGTCTGGACATTAGCGATTCAGACACTTACTATGAGAACGGCACTTATAAAGGTGCTTTCCTTTCAATTTTGTACGAAAAAGGGTGCTCTGGTGGATTACAAACTTTCGCGTCGTGTGAACGCAATTAAACCTTCTCCTACACTGGCCGTCAGCCAAAAAGCAGCTGAACTGAAAGCCGAAGGCAAGGATGTTATTGGCCTGGGAGTCGGCGAACCTGATTTCGATACTCCTGAATTTATCCGCGAAGCAGGTAAAAAAGCAATTGACGACGGTCATACCCGCTACACAGCGGTAGATGGCATTGCCGAACTAAAACAAGCTGTTTGCGACAAATTCAAGCGCGACAATCAACTTGAGTATGACCCCGCAAACATTCTCATATCCAGTGGTGGTAAGCATAGTATTTTCAATTTACTCACCGCCTGGCTGGATGAAGGCGATGAAGTTGTTATCCCTGCACCCTACTGGGTTTCTTACCCGGATATGACGTTACTGGTCGGCGCTAAACCGGTCGTTGTAGAAGCCACTATCGACCAGTCTTATAAGATAACAGCTGAACAACTGCGGTCAGCCATTACTGATAAAACCCGTCTGATGTTTATCAACAGTCCATCCAACCCAACTGGCATGGCCTATACCGCTGAAGAACTGGAGTCACTGGCCACTGTACTGCGCGATTACCCGCAGATTCTGATTGCGACTGACGACATGTATGAGCACATTTTATGGGACAAGTCCTCATTCGTGAATTTGCCAATGGTCGCGCCCGATCTAAAAGACCGTACGGTCATTCTGTCAGGTGTCTCTAAAGCCTATGCCATGACTGGCTGGCGTATTGGTTACGCCGCTGGACCTAAACCCATTATAGCAGCGATGAAAAAAGTACAGTCACAAAGCACGTCAAACCCAGCCGCAGTTTCCCAGCACGCCGCCTTAGCTGCGCTACAAGGGGATCAGAGTTGTATTGATACCATGATCAAAGCATTTAAAGTACGCCACGATTATCTCGTAGCGGCTTTGCATGCCATACCAGGCATCCAGTGCCTGCCTGGCCAGGGTACTTTCTATACCTTCCCCAATGTCACCGGACTGATGCGCAAAGCTGGCGTCGACAGCGACATTAAGCTCTGTGAGCGATTATTAGAAGAAGCTAATGTCGCTTTAGTACCAGGGTCAGCCTTCGGCGCACCAGGCCATTTCAGACTGTCATTTGCGACCAGCAGTGATGTACTGGAAGAAGCCGTAAAACGCATTCAGAGTTTTGCAGAAAGCCTGTAATTAGCGCTTTCACCCTAAAAGCCGGTCGCTGTTGCACTGCGACCGGCTTTTTTTATCTGGATAAGCTCCTTACAGCTACAAAAACAAGTAGTTTTAAAAAAATATTTTTTATTACGAATTGATTACAAAGCAACCAGCTAATGCCGAAGCCGTTTTCCAGAAATGAAACAGCAAGTGGTCCAGGATACAAGACCTTTTTATGTAAAAAATGGCTTGACTAGCAAAAAAATACACAGGCAATTTCACATAATTCGAAATATTTGCTCAGGAAAGCGTCATTCCGTTCAATTCTAAATCAAAACACATAAACTACTGATTAATATAGATATATATAAATCATGCCAATAATTAACCAGATCTGAAAATTGGCTACAAGACCCATGAACCCTTGCCGCTCACAGACTTAACCACAAGGTTATCCACAGAAAAAGTGGATAAGATCCGCAACCGCTTACAGCACCAGAGTTCTGGCTTACTGTGGATAAAAAACAGGACAGCGAACCATAACAAAAGCCATAATACAAAAACTGACATGTTCGATAAAAGGAGTAATTTGCTGCTTTCAGCATAAATAAGGCTGAAAAAGCCTAAAATCTAAGCAAACAATTATAAGCAAGCTATTTTTATCGCTTTTTATAGTTGACAGTCCCACGCAAGGCCTTTAATATTTCGCCCCGTTGAAGGCTGTTCCCCAGTAGCTCAGTTGGTTAGAGCGGTGGACTGTTAATCCATGTGTCGTTGGTTCGAATCCAACCTGGGGAGCCAAACGCCTCAACTGCTGCAAGCAATTCCTATCTATTCCCCAGTAGCTCAGTTGGTTAGAGCGGTGGACTGTTAATCCATGTGTCGTTGGTTCGAATCCAACCTGGGGAGCCATAGTGCTCTATAACTAGTTAGCTTTTCTTTATATCGGCATTTGCAGGACAAAATAAGCGATTCCCGAACCCAATACAGCGCCGGCAATAATATCGCTAGGAAAATGCACACCCAGCGAAACTCTCGCCAAAGCCACTAAACCAGCCCACATGTAATAAAGCAACGCCCAGGCCGGAAAACTGGCAGCCGCCAGTCCAGCAAACAAAAATGCGGCAGTCGCGTGGCCAGAAGGGAAACTAAAACGGTCAGCGGGTTTTATAGCAGGCCGGAACGAAATCCTGTCCATAGCAGGACGGGCCCTGCGTAATGTATTTTTCAGCCACCAGAATAAGGGAAGTTCTATGGCAAAACCGATCAGCGTACGCTGCATAAAAGTAACACTGCCTTCTACAGCCAGCGTTACAATAATAGCCAGAACCAGTACGTAATAAGGACCATCACCACTGCGGGATACCCAAAGTGCCAGACTGCTATCGCGCCACCATCGTGTGAAGCGAAATAACCAATAAAAAGTAACTTCGTCAACATGACGAATACTTTTAAACAAATCGGTCATTCACTCTCCCATTGATTAATATCAGGCTGAACGGCCCTTCCAAAGACTTCATAATAGCCTGAAAACAGCCAGCTTTACGAGTAGCGCACTAACTTTTGCAAAAACCTGCTCGCTGTAAGTTGTTTATGAACGCTTAAACCCCGATAATATATACCGATTTTTAAATTAAGACCGCCTGGTGCCGATGACTGACTATTTATTGCTACTGATCGCGACTGTACTGGTCAACAACTTCGTGCTGGTCCAGTTCCTTGGGCTATGCCCCTTTATGGGTGTTTCCAACAGGCTGGAGACTGCCATAGGCATGTCCGCAGCCACCACCTTTGTGTTAACGCTGGCCTCGGTCTGCAGTTACCTGGTTAATCAGTATATTCTGCAACCTTTTGATCTGATGGCCCTGCGCACTTTGAGTTTCATTCTGGTTATTGCCGTCGTAGTGCAGTTCACCGAAATGGTGGTGCATAAAACCAGCCCAACCCTATATCGCTTATTGGGCATCTTTCTGCCCCTCATCACTACTAACTGTGCGGTACTCGGGGTTGCTTTACTTAACGTCAATGAACAACACTCGTTTATGCAATCCATAGTATTTGGTTTCGGTGCGGCCGTCGGTTTTTCGCTGGTTCTTATTCTTTTCTCAGCCCTGCGCGAGCGACTAGCCGCTGCTGACGTGCCATTGCCGTTTAAAGGCGCGGCTATTGGCATGATAACAGCGGGCTTAATGTCGCTTGCCTTTATGGGCTTTACCGGTTTGGTGTCGGTTTCATGAGTGTAGTTACAGGTATTCTGGCGCTGGTCGTACTGGCGCTCATCTTTGGTTTGATTTTAGGTTTTGCGGCAGTGCGTTTTCGTGTCGAAAGTGACCCTATTGTCGAGCAAATCGACAGTATTTTGCCGCAAACTCAGTGTGGACAGTGTGGTTATCCGGGTTGCCGCCCCTATGCCGAGGCCATTGCTAACGGCGACGATATCAATAAATGTCCACCCGGCGGTGAAACCACAATTCAACAGCTGGCTGACTTGCTCGGCCGCGAAGCAAAACCACTGGATGCGGCCCACGGCATAGAAGATGAAAAGAAGGTTGCCTATATTCGCGAAGACGAATGCATCGGCTGCACCAAGTGTATTCAGGCCTGTCCGGTAGATGCCATTCTGGGCGCGGCCAAGCAAATGCACACTATCATTGCCGATGAGTGCACGGGTTGTGATCTCTGCGTCGACCCCTGCCCGGTAGACTGTATTGATATGATTACGGTAAAAACGGCGCCTGAGCGCTGGAAATGGGATTTACAAAAAATTCCGGTTGAAGTGGTCGATGCCGGAGGTAAATCCTGATGACCGTCAAATTTTTACATACAGAAGAAATTCAAGCCGGCAACCTGTGGCGTTTTCCTGGTGGTGTGCATCCCCCTGAGCGCAAATCTATAGCCAATAGCAGCCCTATCCAGCGCATGCCGATCCCTAAACGTCTTATTTTGCCGTTTAAACAACATATCGGGCAAGCTGGCATTCCATTAGTGGCTGAAGGTGACACAGTAGTTAAAGGCCAACCATTGACCGAACCCGGTCCAAATGCCGGTTTAATCATACATGCACCGACTTCCGGCTATATTAAAACTATCGGTGACTATCGAAGTGCGCACCCTTCTGCACTTAGCGTACCTGCTTTTGAATTAATTCCAGATGGTCTGGATATCTGGGGCCAACGTCATCCTATTACGGATTACAGCACCCACAGCAGTGCCGAATTACTGGCCCACATCAGCGCTTGTGGTATCGCCGGATTAGGCGGAGCTGGTTTCCCTACGGCGCAAAAGCTGGCGGCCCAGGGTAAACTCGACTACCTGATTATCAACGGTGCCGAGTGCGAACCCTACATTGTTTCCGACGACCGCCTCATGCGCGAACACGCCGCTGGTATTATTCGCGGCACTCGTATTCTGCTGCACATAGCCGGTCTGCAAAAAGCGCTGATAGCCGTAGAAGACAATAAACCAGAAGCCATACGTGCGTTACGTGACGCCTGTGGCAAAGACGAACACCTTGCAGTGCGGGTCATTCCAACCCAATACCCTTCTGGCGGGGAACGTCAGTTAATTCAGATACTGACAGGCCGCCAGGTACCCAGTGGCTCGCTACCAATGGACGTTGGACTGCTGATGCAAAATGTCGGCACCGCTTACGCCATTTATCGCGCAGTGGTATTTGGTGAACCGCTGCTGGAACGTGTCATTACCGTCACAGGAGAAGCATTAGAACGTCCCGGGACCGTATGGACACTCCTGGGTACCACCGTTGAAGAACTCCTACAGTTTTGCGGTTATCAAAGTTATCCCAAAGCACGGGTCATCATGGGTGGGCCCATGATGGGATTTACCCTGCCCACACTGGATGTCCCTGTTATTAAAGGCAGTAACTGCATTCTTGCTCCGGCACGCAAGGAATTGCCACAACCAGGCAGCGAAATGGCCTGTATTCGCTGTGGTGCCTGCGCCGATGTGTGCCCTGCTTCATTACTGCCTCAACAGCTTTACTGGCTGGCACGGGCTAAAGATGCTGACGGTTTACGTCAGCATAACCTCGCCGATTGCATAGAATGCGGTGCCTGTGCCTATGTATGCCCCAGCGAAATTCCACTGGTGCATTATTATCGCCAGGCCAAAGCCGAACTGCGTGAACAGTATATTGAAAAGCAAAAAGCAGAAGTTGCCAGGCAACGTTTCGAAGCCCGTCAGGCCCGACTTGAACGGGAAAAGGAAGAACGGCTTGAACGCCATCAGCGCGCTGCAGAAGCACGCAAAAAAGCGCAACAGGAGCGACAGGCACAAAGCAGTGACGACAGCGTTCCTCAGGATCCCGTCAAAGCGGCTGTTGCTCGCGCCAAAGCGAAAAAAGCAGCGCAAAATAAAAACACAGATGCCACTGTCGACGACAAAAAAGTCGACGACAAAAAAGATAAAGTTGCCGCTGCTGTGGCCAGGGCCAAGGCTAAAAAACAGGCTGAAGCACAAAAGAAACAGCAATCCAGCATTTCTAACCCGGATAATGAGTCAAACTGATGAGCTTTTATATCGCGTCTTCACCCCATACCCGGCAGCGGCGTACAACTTCATCACTGATGCGACTGGTATTGCTGGCCCTCATTCCCGGCATTCTGGTGCAATGGTATTTTTTTGGCTGGGGTATATTTTTCCAGTTAACTGTTGCCATTCTGGTAGCGTACGGCACCGAAGCCTTATGCTTACATGCACGGGAACGCGGTGCCATGAGTGGTCTGCGTGATAACACAGCTCTGGTCACGGCTGTCCTGCTGGCCATTAGCATTCCTCCCCTGGCCCCCTGGTGGGTCATTGTAATCGGCACCATCTTTTCGATTGCTGTGGTTAAACATTTGTACGGTGGTGTGGGACAAAATCTGTTCAATCCGGCAATGGCAGGTTACGTCGTCTTATTAATTTCTTTTCCCCTGCAAATGACCAGCTGGCTGCCTCCGGTCAGCCTGACCGATGGTCACCCTGGGCTGTGGGAAAGCCTGCATCTGTTTTTATTCCAGTACACCAGCGATGGCTACAGCGTCGAACAAATACGTATGGTGGGCACTGGCGAACTGCTTGACGCCATTGTCATGGCGACTCCCCTCGATCATATACGTAACGATCTGAGCCAGGGACTAACCTTAAGCGAAGCCACTCAGGCGCCTATTTTTGGTGGTCTGGCAGGTATTGGCTGGCAATGGATTAACCTGGCATACCTGGGCGGAGGACTGTTATTACTGCAACAGCGCGTAATTCAATGGCATATTCCGCTGTCTTTGCTTGCAGCGTTAACCATCATGGCTGCTGCGGGCAGCCTGATAGCACCAGACACCCTGCCGGGTATTGATATTCATCTGTTCAGTGGTGCTACTATGCTGGCAGCTTTCTTTATTGCGACCGATCCGGTATCTGCAGCCACTTCGGCCCGGGGCCGGTTAGTCTACGGAGCCATTATTGGAATCATTATTTACCTCATCCGCACCTTCGGCGGTTACCCGGACGCTGTAGCCTTTGCGGTACTACTGGCTAATATGAGTGTTCCGATCATTGATCAGTACACCAGACCCACCACCTATGGCCATGGAGGTAAATCATCGTGATTCAGCAAATGCGCCGCAATGGCTTTATTCTGGCCGCCTTTGCCCTGGCGGCTACCACACTGGTGCTGATCGCGCAGTGGCTTACCCAGGACAGAATTGATGCTCAACAACGTCAGGAACTGCAAAGTACGCTTAATTTATTAATACCACCAGCGCAATATAATAATGACCTTTATGCGGACTGTACTCTGGTTCAGGCCCCTGAAGCCCTGGGGCTCGAGCGAGCGCAACCGGTATACCGGGCACGTTATAATGGCGAGCCTGTCGCGCTGGCCTTGCGCACCACAGCTCCCGATGGCTACAGCGGCAATATCCATCTGTTAGTAGCCGTGAACAATGAAAGTCAGGTAAAAGGCGTGCGCGTATTACAACACCGTGAAACACCCGGCTTAGGGGATAAAATCGAAGCTCGTCGTAGTGACTGGATTTTAGGCTTCGATAACCGCCGTGTAAGTGGCGAAAACGATTCACGCTGGGAAGTGCGTCGCGACGGCGGCATCTTTGACCAGTTCTCTGGTGCTACTATTACCCCAAGAGCCGTGGTCAATGCGGTGCAACGAACTGTGCTGTATGCTGATAATAACCGTGAAGAACTGTTTTCCGCAGCCTCTTCCTGTACCGAGCAGACACCAGAAACACCCGGTCATCCAGCTGACGATGGAGAAATACCATGAGTGACGTGATTAGCGATGAAGAACAAAACGAGCTCGCTAACAGCTCCGAAAGCAGCGAATATCAGGAGTTAACCCGTAACGGCTTGTGGAGCAATAACCCGGCCCTGGTCCAACTTCTGGGCCTGTGTCCTCTGCTTGCGGTAACGGGTACAGTAACTAATGCGCTGGGACTGGGGCTGGCTACGCTGCTCGTTCTAGTTGGTTCTAATGTCACCGTATCGCTGGTCCGTATCTGGATACCCAGCGAAATTCGTATTCCTGTTTTTGTCATGGTCATCGCAACTTTCGTGACTCTGGTAGAGCTTTTCATGCATGCCTTTACCTACGGCCTGTTTATGGCGCTGGGTATTTTTATCCCGCTGATAGTAACCAACTGCGCCATCATCGGCCGCGCCGAGGCCTATGCTTCTAAAAACCCCTGGCATTTATCTGCCTTCGATGGACTGGTAATGGGGCTAGGTTTCGCGGCCGTACTTGTCACATTAGGAGCTATGCGTGAAATCCTTGGTCAGGGTACGCTCTTTGACGGTGCTGAACTGTTACTGGGCCAATGGGCCAGTGTATTGCGTATCGAGCTTTTTGCCGTCGACTATCCGCTCTTGCTGGCAGTCTTGCCACCGGGTGCTTTTATTGGAATGGGATTTATTATTGCCGGTAAAAACTGGATCGATCATAAACAGGCCCTGAAAGCGCAGCAGCAACCGACACCAAAAGCTGAACGCGCCCGCGTCACCTCACAATAATTTGCCGTATTATGAATAAACAAAAACGTCTGGAAATATTAAGCCGGCTGCGTGAAAACAACCCGCATCCGACCACTGAACTGAACTTCAATAACCCTTTTGAGTTGCTGATTGCCGTACTTTTATCAGCTCAGGCCACCGATGTCGGTGTTAATAAAGCCACTGGTCCGCTCTTTGCAGTAGCGAATAACCCAGCCGATATGTTGGCGCTCGGCGTTGACGGGGTAAAAGATTACATAAAAACCATCGGTCTTTTTAATACGAAAGCTGAAAACGTGATTAAAACCTGCCGCATTCTGGTCGAGCAACATGCTGGTCAGGTTCCTGAGGATAGAGAAGCACTGGAGGCTTTGCCTGGGGTGGGTCGAAAAACCGCCAATGTAGTGCTGAATACCGCCTTTGGCTGGCCCACTATTGCCGTTGACACTCATATTTTCAGAGTCAGTAACCGCACTAAGTTAGCACCGGGAAAGAACGTGGTCGATGTGGAGCAGAAGCTGATTAAAGTAGTGCCTGCGGAGTTTAAAGTCGACGTCCATCACTGGTTGATATTACACGGCCGCTATACCTGTATTGCCCGCAAACCGCGCTGTGGTTCATGCATTATTGAAGATCTTTGTGAGTTTAAAGAGAAAACCGAAATTTAGCCGTGCTTTTAATCAGCACGGCTGCTTAGCAAGGAAGGATTAAAAGGCCGCTTCATCTGAATCACCACGCGACGGTTTTTAGCTCGCTCCAACTCATTCTGGTTACCAGCAGAGTGGCGCATTTCGCCATGCGCATTCACCGCAATCTGCTCTTCTTCTACACCATGCTGTAGTAAAAAATCTTTCACCGACTGAGCACGTCGCTCAGCCAGTTCTTCGTTCTCTTCGTAGGTACCGTAAGAATCAGTATGCGCATCGACCAGCACCAGCTGAATATCAGTATCATGGCGTAAGTATTCGCTAATCTGCATGAGCCGGCGTTTCGAAGGGTTGGTTAACTGCTCAGTGTATTCCTGATAATTTAACACCGTAAAAGAAATATCTTCAAAGCTGTAGGGCAACAAGTTACTGATGCAATGTAAAAAGTCATCATAACGGTCATGGAAGTTGACTGCCGATAAACTGACCTGCACCGAATCTCGTGAATTGTGCCAGTCTTCATAAAAGAAAGTTGGCTTCATCCCCTTCTCAAGCTCAGTCAATACTGTCCACGCCATAGGTTTGTCCAATTCACTGCTGAACTGACGATAGAGATCCATATTACCCAGTTCCTGGCTGGCGACACCAGGACGCCAGTGCGGCGCCACCGATTTAACGCGAGCCACATCGTAAGTATCAGGCAAACGCATCATGTCCAGCTGCAGGCGCAGGTTCATATCGCGACTCGCTTCACTGACAAAACGCACATTACCATAACGGGGAATATCGTGCTCAAGGGTACATTGCAGCGGAGAGTATTCACTGACCCGCCACTCTGAGTTATCCAGGTTGGCTCCATACTGACGCACTGATGCATTAGCCGTCTGACTTGCTATCAAGCCTGCTAATAAAGATAAGGTCAGTACTTTTTTAAGCATGGATCGCTTCCTGTTCCGGGTTTGACTTATTTATCGACCCCTGGCCGTGCTTCTTTAGCATTTAAAACGCCTTTCTGGCATACTAGCCAGCGTTAAAATCACAGTGAAGATGGCACACAGGAGCTTCATGAGCGAGACCAGCCCCAGCACCAACAACAAAATGAAAGAGCGTTTTCGTGGTTATTTACCCGTAGTTATTGATGTCGAAACCGCAGGCTTTAATTCACAAACCGATGCCCTGCTGGAAATCGCCGCTGTTATCCTCGACTTTGATGATAACGGAGATCTACACCCGGTGGCCACCCATCATGCGCACGTCGAACCTTTTGCCGGCGCTAATATCGAGCAGGCTGCCATCGAATTTAACGGCATTGATCCCCATAGCCCCTTACGTGGCGCTATCAGTGAAGACGAAGCTATTAAGAAAATTTTCACAGCGGTACGTAAAGCGCAAAAAGCTGCCGAATGTCAGCGCTCAGTGCTGGTCGGGCACAATGCCACTTTTGATCACAACTTCATGATGGCCGCAGCCCAACGCAACAATATAAAACGCAACCCGTTCCACCCCTTTGTTACTTTTGACACCGCGGCACTAGCCGCTTTAACACTTGGGCAAACGGTACTTGCGAAAGCCTGTAAGACCGCAGGTATAGAGTTCGACGGCAACCAGGCCCACTCAGCCGTCTACGACACCGAACGTACCGCAGAACTGTTCTGCTGGATGGTAAACCGCTGGCGCGCCCTCGGCGGCTGGCCCCTCCCCTAACACGCACAAAAAAACCGCGCCGAAGCGCGGTTTTTTTTATTTCCGGTAGGCTTACAGCTTGCCAGAATTCTTAGACAGATAATCAGCAACGCCTGCAGCGTCCGCTTTCATACCTTCGTCACCTTCGTTCCAGCCAGCTGGGCAAACTTCACCGTGTTCTTCGTGAAAGTTCAAAGCGTCAACCATACGCAGCATTTCATCGATGTTACGACCCAGAGGCAAGTCGTTAACTACCTGATGACGTACCTGACCAGCTTCGTCAATCAAGAAAGACGCACGGAAAGCTACGCCTGCTTCAGGATGCTCTACATCGTATGCTTTACAGATTTCGTGCTTAACGTCAGCAACCAGTGGGTATTTAACTTCACCAATACCACCGTTATCAACACTGGTGTTACGCCATGCGTTATGTGAAAACTGAGAGTCGATTGAACAACCAATCACTTTAACACCACGCTTTTCGAATTCAGCCAGGCGCTTATCAAAAGCAATCAGCTCTGAAGGGCATACGAAAGTGAAGTCCAGCGGGTAAAAGAAAAGTACCGCTTTTTTACCTTTAATTTGCTCACTGAAAGTAAAATCTTCTACGATTTCGCCGTTGCCTAGTACTGCTGATGCAGTAAAATCAGGTGCCTGACGTCCAACTAATACAGCCATTTGTATGTCTCCGTTTGATAATCAATATTAAATTTATTCCTGCCCCATAAACGTTTGGGCAGAAACACGAAATTCAAGTTTTATTCTGCAGCCGGTTCTTCTGGTGCAGCCTCTTCGATCAAGGGTTGTAACTCACCCTTTTGAAACATTTCAATAATAATGTCACAGCCACCAATTAACTCGCCTTTAATCCACAACTGTGGAAACGTCGGCCAGTCCGCTATTTTAGGCAGCTCGGCGCGAATATCCGGGTTCTGTAAGATATCTACATAAGCAAATGGCTTTCCACAACCCATTAACGCCTGTGAAGCTTGCGATGAAAACCCACAGCTAGGCAGTTTCGGAGAGCCTTTCATATATAGTAAAATTGCGTTCTCTTCGATTTGCTGGCGAATACGGCTCGCGGTATCCTGCTCTGGCACTTCCTGATTCTCTTGCATTGAACACACCTCGTATCACTGCTTCTGGATAAAGACATAGTATAACACACAGGTATTTTTTTCTAAGCCCTTGAGATCCTAATCTATTACCACAATGTACTAGGGTAGGATACTTGCGTAGGCTGCGCTTATTTTTGCATCCGCTATACTGTAAGCGATTTAATTTGCAATGGCTTTCCAGATAGCAGCCTAAGCAAAGTGTTTCATGCATTGTTAACAAGAAAACGACGGAGAATCATTATGGCTTTTGAATTACCAGCCTTACCTTACGAGAAAAACGCCCTGGAACCACATATTTCTGCTGAAACGCTGGAGTATCATTATGGTAAACATCATCAGACTTATGTCGACAAACTAAACGCCGCTGTTGAAGGTACTGACAACGCCGGTAAATCACTGGAAGACATCGTAAAATCTGCTGATGGCGGTTTATTTAACAACGCCGCTCAGGTTTGGAACCACACTTTTTACTGGAACTGCCTGAGCCCGAACGGCGGTGGCGAAGCTTCAGGTTCTCTGGCTCAGGCTATTGAGAAAAAATGGGGTTCTTTTGCGGACTTTAAAGAAGCATTTACTAACAGCGCTATTGGCAACTTCGCTTCAGGCTGGACCTGGCTGGTTAAAACCAGTGACGGTGGCCTTGAAATCGTTAATACCGATGATGCAGAAACCCCGCTAACTGATAGCAGCGTGACTCCGTTGCTGACAGTAGATGTATGGGAACATGCTTACTACATCGATTACCGTAACGCTCGCCCTAAGTACATGGAAGCCTTCTGGGCTCTGGTCAACTGGGACTTCGCCGCTAAAAACTTCGGTTAATAGCTGCTAAATAAAAAACCGCGCTTTTGCGCGGTTTTTTTATGCCTGAAAGTGGAGAATAAATGGGGTCAGAGCTAAAACTAACCATTTTGAGTGGTTAGTTTTAGCTCTGACCCCGTTGTTTTTTTTAATCTACCAGGTTGGCGGGGATGCGTTCACGCAGGCTGAACCAGATTTTGGCTGACTCGTAACCATATTTACGTACCAAAGCAACTGACTCTTCGTACTGGCCTTTCTCAGCAAGTTCCTGCAGCTCAGCATAATATTTACGGGCAAGAGGGCGCGCTTCGTCGTTTGAGAAGTAAAACTGACCTATGCGTGCATACAAACCTTTAAAACCATTCAGCACCAGAATATAGATCGGGTTTTCTGAGGCCATTGCCAGTTCATGGTTCAATGTGTAATCGAAGTCTGCAAACGCCTTTGGAGTATCTTCCAATTGTTCCGCTTTTCTTAAAGCCTCAACTGCTTTTTCCGGGTTCTTACGAATCGCTGAACGAATATAAATTGTACTGATATTAGTACGTGCAGAGAGAAGCTGATCAACGAGCTTAGGCATACCTTCTTCGTCAAGACGTGCCAGAGTTTCCAAAATATTCAGTCCGGACGTTTCCCAGAAGTTGTTTACCTTGGTTGGTTTACCATGCTGAATAGTCAGCCAGCCATCACGAGCCAATCTTTGCAGAACTTCACGCAAAGTCGTACGAGTTACACCGATCAGCTCAGACAACTCGCGTTCAGCCGGTAAAATAGAACCCGGTGCAAAATGTCCGTTCCAGATCGATTTAACAATATATTCTTCGGCGAAGCCTGCCGGGCTTTGTGCTTTTATAATCATGTAGAACCCTTTGCTCAACCCTGTTGATATTTCAGTTGCATATGAATTCCTACACAACAGGTAAAAGAATGCTGCGATTCTAACGCGCTGTCATTGGTCGGACAAGTACTCGCGATGCTTTATTCACAGCTAACTGCTATTTATGATAATCTTTACGTCTATAAGTCTTTACCAGCATAGAGCCGTGACTTTCAGAGATTTCTTAACCAGTATAACAGTTCGGATTGCAAAATGGCCATCGCAGCGTCTGCCCTGGTTATTGCTTGCCCTGTCCAGTACCGCTCTGATTGTGGTTGCACTCTACACTCAATACGGCCCTCAACAGCTTATCCCCTGCGTACAATGCATTTACCAGCGCACGGCCATGATAGCCCTGACGCTATTCGCCTGGTTAGGGGTAACTGCTCCGCACTACCGGATGGTACGCTGGCTGGCCATTGTAGGTTGGATTATCAGCAGCGCCGTAGGCTGGTATGCCGCAAATCATCATGTCTGGTTACAGGAAGCAGCAAATCCGCTGTTTCAACCTTGCTCACCCTATCCTGACTTCCCAACATGGCTGCCATTGCATGACTGGATGCCCTGGTTATTCGGCGCCGGTGGTTTATGCGGTGATATTGACTGGCAATTTGCTGGCCTTTCCATGCCCGAATGGCTACGCATTATCTTTGCCACCTATCTGGCTATAGCGCTGGTCGTTGCTCTCTGTCGAATGGCTCACCATCCAAATCGCTAATTCAGCGGCCAGGTCACAATTCTAAGCCCGTAATCATCTTCGCTGATCTCTGCGTCAGAAAACGTGACATAGTTGCTAACACTCATACCTGCATCCCGCATGGCTTGTTGCGAGCCCTGATGTAACAAAGGATGCCATGATGGCAAACCTTTACCTTCATGAAGTCGCCGATAAGCACAACTGGGTGGCATAAAATGAATATAGGGTAAGTCAGCCAGGGTAATATTGACACAATCAGGAACCCGTTCCAGGCGCTCTGTATAACAGCCACAGCGGGCGTTTTTTGGATCCAGATAACGGCAGCGCACGTCGGTGTAAAACAGTGTTTCGTCGGCTCGCATATACAAGTCCGCTTCACTCGCTTCAGGCTCATCCTCATCGCTATCAATTATCTTATGCAAACAGCATTTACCACAGCCGTCGCACAGCGACTCCCATTCGGAATCAGACATTTGCGATAATGATTTAGATTCCCAGAACTCCATGTTAATCCGCTACCTGAGTATTCCAGGTCCATTGCCGGGTATTACTCTGCAGCTGCAGCATCAAATTATCGCGGCGCTTCAACCGGCCCACTCCAACTGGCGTGCCTGTCATGACAATATCACCCGGTTGCAGCGTGAACGCTGCAGCCACCTCAACCAGTAGCTCAGCGACCGGGAACAGCATTGACCCAGTCTCGCCAGCCTGGCGTACCTGCCCGTTAATTTGCAGTTCCAGCTGCAGTTGCTGCACGTCTTCTATTTCACTGGCGGGGATAAAGGTACCCATGGGACAGCTGCCCGCAAAAGCTTTTGCTCTTTCCCAGGGATAGCCCATCGCTTTAAGTTTATTCTGTTCATCTCTGAGCGTTAAATCGAGCCCCAGGCTATAACCCCAGACCGCCTGCATAGCTTGTTCCGGTGTTACGTTCGTTAATTCCCGATCAATCAAAATCGCCAGCTCCAGTTCGTGATGACAGCTGCCTAACGAATGCTGCCATTGAATAGAGTGCTCCATTGGCTGCAACGCACTGGGTGGCTTCATGAACAATAAGGGCCGTTTAGGGACAGCGTTGCCCAGCTCTTCAGCATGGGCTTTATAATTACGCCCTACACAGACCACTTTGCCCGGATTACAGGACAGCAAACGACCTTTAATATCTTTGTGCTGATAACCCATATACTCAGCGGCCTAATTGAATTCGGTCAGCCAGGTGCCCTACCGCCACCACAAAATAACTTGAACGATTCCAGCGCATCAACGCATCCCAGTTGCTATACGCCAGGTAAATACGACCTTGTTCATCATCCGGAATAATCAAAGACGCCGTGATATCGTCACGGGTTGGTAAATCACTGCCATCATAACGGCGTATACCCAGTTCCTGCCATTCAGCCAATGGTTTTTTGGTATCCAAGCCAGTTAATTCAGTATCAAAGTTATCAGGTATGCGCACCTGGCGTCCCCAGGTAACATCATCTTTCCAGCCCACATTGCTCAGATAATTAGCAGCGGAAGCAAAAACGTCAGGGTAGCTATTCCAGATATCAATTTTTCCGTCACCATCAAAATCAATGGCATAACTTAAAAAAGAGCTCGGCATAAATTGTGTCTGCCCCATAGCACCAGCCCAGGAACCGCGCATTTGCTCAGGTTCAATATGGCCTGCATCGACAATCTCCAGTGCCTGCATCAACTGGCGTTTAAAAAACTCTTCACGACGGCCCTCATAGGCCATGGTCGCCAGCGCTGAAATCACCCGGTAGTTCCCGGTATAACCGCCATAATTGGTTTCAATTCCCCATAAGGCAACGATAAAGCGCGGCTGTACACCAAACTCCTCACCGACAGCTTCCAATAACTCGCGATGCTCATTATATTTTTCAATGCCCTGCTGCACTTTCCAGTCCGGAACTGCCCGCGGCAGATAAGTATCCAGAGTAAGCACACGCTCAGGCTGATTTCTATCGGCGCTAACCGCCCGTTCATAAAATGTCATATCAGTAAAAGCGCGATCTACCCCGTCCTGGCTAATGCCATGTTCAAGAGCTTCCTGCTTTAGCTGCTCAACATAAGTTTCGTAGTCCGGTTTGTCCTCCGCCAGAGCATAAGCACTTACAGTAAAACTCAGGGCTGCGGCAGCCAGGCAGGTTTTTATAATTCTCAACATATTACGGTTACTCCGATTTCGAGGGTTGCGAACGCGCTTTAAATTCAGTCAGCAAGTCTTGCTGTGTGGGCGGTAATTGCAGAAAATAGCCATCCTGCTCTATATGATTGATAAGTTCAGCGCCCTGGAAGCGGGCAAATCGGCGTTCTGGCGTCACCTTGAGTGTAGTAACCAGGGTGTGCGGGGTAAAGAGCTGCTGCAATGTTTGCGGCAATTCGGAAAATAGTTCCTGATGCGGCAGATACAAATAAGTATCTGCCTTATTCAGAGATTTATAAATACTACACAACATACTGATGGGGCTCCCGGGACAATATCTGAGCGAAGTCTAACTCATGCCCGCGGTTGCAACAATGTCTCCAGCTCGCTTTTAAGTAAAGCTCCGCGCCAACCAGCTAACAGGTCTGGCACCGGTAAGCGTCTCTTCAATTCATCGTCGACAAACCAGCACCAGTGGAAAACCTCATTAATTTGCTTTCGCGAACCAACAAAGGAAGCACTGACTTCAAGCTCATCCGCTTTATCTTTCACCAGCTGTTTAGCTTTTTTAAATAACGCCTTATAACCCGCTTCAAAGTCCAGCCGCGGCATAGCCGGCGGAATCTCATCCACAGGCCGTTCCAGGCCGAGTTTAACCGCGGCAATAATAGCCTCACCATAACGGCGTATCGTCTGTGGATGCATATCGGCGACCTGACTCAATGCATGCAAGTCGGTGATTTCACCTCGCGCAATCTCGATCAAGGCGGCGTCTTTCACAATAAAACCCAGAGGTTTATCTTTCTTGCGAGCCGTCTGCAATCGCCAGGACGCCAGTTCCTGCAAACAGGCGCGTTGCTGGTCACTCACCTGCCAGGCATTGCCTAAATCGCGCCAGGCTAAATCTAAAGGCAACTCTCGGGTTCGTTTGGCAATCTGCAAAGCGCATTCATCAGCAACCAGGCTTAAGCGATCGCGATCTGTGAGCTGTTGCATTAATTGCGGATATATTTTTGCCAGGTAATAAGCATCAGCCACGGCATAAAACTCCTGTTCAGGAGTCAAAGGACGCGCCAGCCAATTGGTTCGAGACTGCGACTTATCCAGCTCCACGTCAAAGAAGTGCAACACCATAGCGGCATAACCCATGGCGTCACCTATGCCTAACACCGTGCAGGCTATCTGGCTATCAAATACGTTTTGCGGTAACAAACCGCTTTGCTGATGCAGTAACTCAAGATCTTCACCGCCAGCATGCACTACTTTAACCACTTCAGGATCTGCAAGCAGTTGCCACAGAGATGACATATCAATTTCTTGCAAGGGGTCAAGAAGCACATTCTGTTCAGGGATAGCTAACTGCACCAGACCCAACTGGGCAAAATAAGTACGCTCGCGTACAAACTCAGTGTCCAGTGCCAGCCAGCCTGATTCACGTGCCTGATCGCAAAACGCCACCAGTTCCCCGGTGGCGTTTAAAAAGCGATAGTTCATATCGCTCATTCTTCTTCCCGTAATTCACGACGCAGGATTTTACCTACGTTCGTCTTCGGTAACTCATCACGGAACTCAACCAGTTTAGGCACTTTATAAGCGGTCAGATTTTCACGACAGAACTCAATCACTTCTTTCTCTGTCAATGACGGATCTTTCTTCACCAGTACCACTTTCACCGCTTCGCCAGAAGACTCATGAGGTACACCAATAGCGGCAACTTCAAGCACTTTCTCGTGACTAGCGACGACTTCTTCAATCTCGTTAGGGTATACATTGAAACCCGAAACCAGAATCATATCTTTCTTACGATCGACAATACGGAAGAAACCATCTTCGTCCGCTACAGCCATATCACCGGTAGCAAACCAGCCATCTTTAATGGACTCTGCAGTAGCATCCGGGCGCCCCAGATAACCAGGCATCACCTGCGGGCCTTTTACCCACATTTCACCAGGCTCACCAATAGGTAACTCTTTGCCATCTTCATCGACGATCATAATGTCAGTCGATGGCACTGGAATACCAATGCTGCCAGTATAATGTTCAATATCGTACGGATTGGTCGTCACCGCCGGAGCACATTCAGTCAGACCATAAGCTTCCAGCAAGGGTGACTTGGTCAATTTTTCCCAACGGTCCGCCACTGGTTTCTGCACTGCCATGCCACCACCCAAAGCTATTTTCAAAGATTTAAAATCAAGATCTTTGAAACCAGGGGTATTTAACAGACCATTAAACAAGGTGTTCACACCGGAAATAACCGAAAATTGATGCTTACCCAGTTCTTTAACAAAAGCAGGCATATCGCGCGGATTAGTAATCAGTACGTTCTTACCACCATGTTTCATAAAGGTCAGGCAGTTCGCCGTCAAGGCAAAGATATGGTACAGCGGCAACGCGGTGATAACGACTTCTTCGCCATCGTTCATCATAGGAGCAATAACCGCAGATACCTGCTCCAGGTTGGCCACCATATTACGATGTGTCAGCATGGCGCCTTTAGAAGGGCCCGTGGTACCACCTGTATACTGCAGAAATGCAAGGTCTTCGCCTTTCATCTCATGCTTTTCAAACTCAGCATTTGCTCCCTTTTTCAGCGCATCACGAAAATCCACGCCGTTCGAAAGCTTATAAGCCGGAACCATTTTCTTAATGTATTTAACAACAAAGTTTACGATCCAACGCTTAGGAACTGGCAACATATCGCCAATGCCAGTCAGGATAACCTTGTCCAGCTTCACATCATCTTTGATTTTTTCATAGGTATGCGCGAAGTTTTTCAGAATCACCAAGGCTTTTGAATTCGAATCTGCCAACTGGTGCTTGAGTTCACGAGCCGTGTACAGGGGGTTAACGTTCACCACTGTCATACCAGCACGTAGAATGCCAAACAACGCAACAGGATACTGCAACAGATTCGGCATCATGACCGCAACCGGATCACCTTTTTTCAAACCAATGCTTTGTAGATAAGCAGCAAAGTCGCGAGTTTGTTTGTCGAGTTCGTTAAATGACATTTCGTGATCCATATTCACATAGGCCACTTTGTCTTTATACTTCTCAACACTCTCGTCAAAGATTTCCACTAGCGATGCATAGTGATCCGCATCAATTTCATTGGGAACACCTTTGGGATAACGTTTTTGCCAAATTCTTTCCACCGTGACGCTCCTACTCTGTTTTATTCTTTTCAAGGTAACAAAAAACGCCCTATAGAAGGCGTCTGTCAAACTTATAGCGGATTATCTTCGCATATCCGACCAGTGAATCCTAGCCTCTTTTTAGTACCTGGCCTTTAGCAAAGCTGCTATCTGTTGTGGCTGTTGCATATGCACGTGATGTCCACCTGGTACTTCATGCACCGATTTATCAGTAACCAGATCGCCCCATTTCTCCAGCGCTCTGTGTAAATCCTGATGACCTTCACTACCTAATATTAATTGCACTGGCAGCCTGTAATTTTTCAAGATATCGCTTATCTGTTCGGGAGTAAACCGAAATGGTGACAGGGTGCGAACTCTGGGATCTGTGCGCCAGCTATGACCACCCTCTACCTGTTGTAAGTTGCGTTGTAAAAGCAGTTCAGCAAGCTCTGGGGTTAACTCTCCAGCCCGTGCTCTGGCCTGCACTAAATGATTCAAATCTGCATAAACCGGCGCGCGCCTGCCGTTCTGTTTAAAGCGGCTATCCAGCCCTTTACGTAATTGCTGTAAGGTCTCATCAGCTGCCGCGGGCAACAAACCAAAAGCTTCGATAAGGGTAAGTTTAGCAAAAGACTCTGGGTAGAGCGCGCCCAGCACTTCGGCTACGTATCCACCCATGCTATGACCCACGAGGTGTATATCCTGCCAGCCCTGTTGCCTAATCAGGCATTCAATGTCGTAAACCCAGTCGACAAAATAATAATGAGCATCCGGCGCCCGATGATCAGAATATCCATGTCCGGGAAAATCGATGAATAGCCAGTTATAATCGTTAAGATACGGTGCCATAGGCAAAAAGCTATGACAGTTGTCAAGCCAGCCATGTAGGGCTAACAACAAGGGGCCGTCTGGATTACCTCCAGACAGCCCCTGTAAACGAATATGAGGTAATTGAAACTCAACTTCCTGCATTAACTTCTCGCATTAACGCTCATGCCGCTCACGCGAAGACCCGTTTTGCTGCTGAATGGGTTCAGGTAAAGGGTTTCGTTGATGCATAGGCTCCCGCTGGCGCACTTCCGGACGGGGCGCGCGTATCGGATGGCGGTAATAGTACGGGTAATAGGGGTGATAAGGATGAATACCAGGACCGTAGAAACCCCGCCCATACCAGAAAGGATCATAGACACCGTAGCCGAAACCAACACCCACAGCGCCCCGGTTATCACGACGTGGCTGCCAGAGTTCAACACCGCTGGCCTGAATTACTGGGAATTTATAAACAAAATCACCAATAGCCCCTTCTTCGATTCCACTAAAGTCACCTAATGCGGTCACCTGACGACCTCTTTTATATACTTCAGGGTCCACAAAGCCATCTTTGTACACTACAAAACGACCATCGCTCTGGTCATCAACCTGAGGGCGTCCAAAATTATTTAAACGAAAATTGACGACTTCGATACGTGTCTGCTCTTCGCTATTTTCAACGCTTGCGATCACACCACCCCAGCGCGCGGTTTTTCCTGTATGTTGTTCAGGGTTTAATTGTGCCTGACGGAATTCAATCAGCTCAGAACTGTCTGTGCGAATGGGCTCAGGATAACGCGCTGCGCAGCCCGCCAGAAGCGTAATACCTAACACCAAAATTAATAATCGCATAATAAACCTCCTGCTGATTAACGTCCCGGCAATTTCTTCCAGGTCACCTCATTACGTAAATAGTGCGGCTCCAGATCTTCCGCCGCCACACGCTGACCGGCCTCGTAAGCCGCCGCGCCCAGTTGCAACATATCTAAAGCATGAGGTAAACGCACCTTATCTGCTGCTTCTATACTGACTCCGCCCAGCGCGCTTTTCAATGCTTGCTGATAAGTTTCCCAGCCAGTACCGCAGGCCCACCATAGAACTTCCTGCTCAAAAGGTACACTGACGTCACCAGGTGAGCACACTCGTTCCGGCTCAACCTTTACCATCAGACCTGATTGCAACTGGTAGGTTCCCCAGTACACTTCGCCCATGCGGGCATCTATCGCTGGTACTGCGTACTCAGCGCCATGTAACCGGGCTGCGGCTTGCGCCATAGCAGCCAGCGTGGACACCTGAACCAGCGGCAAATCACAGCTAAAGGCTAGCCCCTGAGCAATGCTCGCACCAATACGAACGCCGGTAAAACTCCCCGGCCCCTGGCTCACTACTATAGCGTCCAGCTCCTTTAATTCTACGCCAGCTTCAGCCAGAACTTCGTTAACATAAGGTAAAATCTGTTGCGAATGGCGCCGTGGAATTTCTTCCCCCCGGCTACAGGTATATTCTCCATCAGTATAAGCCACGGAGCAGAACTCAGTAGCACTGTCGATAGCAAGCAGTCGGGTCATTCGGTTTCCTGTGTTGTGTTATCAGTCTGCTGCAAAAAGCTTTTCACGCTCTCTAATGAACGGGTGCGCTGCATGGCAGGCAGACTTTGTAAAAAGGTTTTGCCATATTGACGGCTAACCAGGCGATTATCACAGACCACCAGCACACCGCTGTCGTTGGCGTCACGGATCAAACGGCCTGCCCCCTGTTTTAAGCTGATAACCGCCTGCGGTATCTGTACTTCGGCAAATGGATTTCCGCCGCGCAATTTACAGTCTTCAATGCGTGCCTGCAACAAAGGATCGTCAGGCGAAGCAAAGGGCAGTTTGTCGATAATCACACAACGTAGCGCGTCTCCTCTGACGTCCACGCCTTCCCAGAACGAACTGGTACCCAGCAATACCGCATCGCCAGCGGCTACAAATTGATCCAATAATTCACGTTTACTGGTATGCCCCTGCACCAGTACCGGTCGTTCCAGTTCGTTGATCAAAACGTCCGCAACCTTATTCAGCATGCGATAGCTGGTAAAGAGCAAAAAAGTACCGCCACGGTTACAGCTAATCAGCTCACGGGCAATATTCAATACCGCCTGATACATCGCAGGGTCGCTCGGTTGAGGTAAATAGCGCGGCATGCATAACAGTGCCTGCTTAGAAAAATCAAAAGGGCTGGGTAACACCAGCGTACGGGCACTCTGCAAACCTAAACGATGGGTGAAGTGTGCAAAACTATCGCCCACAGCCAGGGTCGCCGAAGTAAATACCCAACGCATTTTCTGGCTTTCAATATAATTGGAGAATTTATCCGCCACACTTAACGGGGTCTGATGCACACTAATCTGGCGCGGTGTCGTTTCATACCAGAAACTGTAGCCGGTGCGTTTAGTATCCATGAGCTGCTGCCAACGGCCTTTCAACAACACCATGCGTTCATAACATTGATCCAGAGTTTTGTTCCGTCCCAACGCCGCTTTAGTTATCGCCTGCCCCCGCTCCAACGCTTCCAAAAGCCGCGCCGAATCATTGAGCACCGCCTCCTTCTGCATCACCTCCCGCCAGTTACCGCGCTCAGGGTCCCGGGCAAACTGCAGGCGTAAATCGCGGGCACATTTTTCCAACTGATCTGCCACCCGATCCAGCTGTTTTAAATCCTTCAGCTCAGTACTGTATAAAAGACGCAGGTCTTGCGCTAATTCCGAGAGCTGTCGGCTGGACAAAGATTCACTGAAATACTGGCTGGCGATATCAGGGATCTGATGCGCTTCATCAAAAATAACCATATCAGCCTGCGGGATGAGTTCACCAAAACCTGTATCTTTAAGCACTGCATCGGCAAAAAACAAATGATGATTGACCACCACGATGTCCGCTTCCATAGCCTCTTTACGCGCCTTCACCAGGTAGCAGTCATCGTAGTCCGGGCAGTCACGGCCCAGACAATTATCCTGAGTACTGGTGATTTGTGGCAACACCAGGGCATCTTCCGGCAGACTGGTCAATTCGCCGATATCGCCACTGCGGGTCTGGTTGGCCCACTGCTTAACTATCTGTGCCTGCTGCAGCATGACTTTTTCGCTACGCGGTGGGCTGGCGACAAACTGATTCATGCGTTGGATACAAAGATAATTTGAGCGGCCTTTCAACAAAGCAGCCACGCAACCAGGTGCCAGCGCTTCGCGCAAACGAGGCAAATCGCGGTGAAAAAGCTGTTCCTGCAGGTTTTTTGTACCCGTCGAAATAATCACCTGCTGACGCTTGCCAGCCTGCCCCAGCAAAGCTGGTGCCAGATAAGCAAAGGTTTTACCGGTCCCAGTCTCTGCCTCTACTACTAGCAACGGCTGCTCATCACTCAGCTCCGCGATCGCCTGCGCCATTTCCTGCTGGGCCTGACGCGGCTGAAATCCTTCAATGGTCTTGCTCAGCGCACCGTCGGGCGCAAAAACGGCACTAATATCGGTCATAAAGCTGCCTGTTGATAAGTATACTGGTATTATTCCAACACTCTTCGATCTCAGATACAATCGCCCATTCGCTAAAATTGCAGGAAGGTTCAACAGGCTTATATGATAAACCGTTTTTTGCTGATTCTGTTAGCGGTTAGCCTAATGCTTAGTACTTCTCTAAGCTACGCCGTACAACCAGAGCCTCCACAACTAGAACCCGGTCAGGTCACAGTGGCCGATATTCGGGCAGCCTATCTGGTCAGTGTTATGCGTTATGTAAACTGGCCTCAGGAAGCTGAAAAAGAGACATTAACCATCGGCATTCTGGGCGAAAGCCCGGTTTATGACATTCTGAGCCGGCTACCTCTGACTCCGGTACGGGGTAAACCTATTAATGTGATTAGTTTAAGTCGCTCTTCGCAGATACCCCAGGTTGATTTACTCTATGTTTCGCCAAGAGCTTCAGCGTCTCTGGATCAGATTTTATCTCAGGCGCACCGCAATGCTGTGCTCGCTGTCACTGAAGATAAATCCATTCGCGATGATATGATGATTAATCTGGTCTCTGACCGCGACAACCGACTCGCCTTTCAGGTTAACGACAGCCGTATCCAAAGCACGGGTATTAACACCTCCAGGGATTTGCTGCTGCTACGCGGCAGTGAACTGGACTTAGTCGTGAATCATCATCAGCTACTGCGTGAAATGCAAAGTCTGCGGCAGGAAAAGCAGCTTCTGCTCAATCAGAGTAATGAACAGCAACGGCAAATTTTTCAGTTGCAGGAACGCATAGATTCGCTCGAACAGACTATCAGCGAACGTGACAACGTTTTACGAGCTCAGCAAGGTACGCTGGAAGATAAACAGCAGGTTATGGAGTCCCAGCAAAATGCACTAAATGAATTGTTACGCGAACTGGAAGAACAGCGCGACCTTTTATTTGCCCGTGAAGAACAATTGCATGTTATTCAGGATGCGTTGACTGAAAGCGAACAGGCCCTGGCACAAAAAGAGCAAGAATTAAGCGTTAAAGAAACACAGCTCGCGAATAAGGAGCGCGAGGGCGACGCCCTGGCTCAACGCATTACGGCTAACCGAGACATCCTCGCCGCCCAGCAGCAACAATTACGTGACCAACGTGCGGCGCTATCCGAGCAAGCGAGTTTAATCGAATCCAGAGAGCGCACTATTGACCGCCAGCGCGAATACCTGATTTACATCCTGATAGCGTTATTAATCGCATCTATACTTGGCGTATTGAGTCTTACGCTTTATGTCAACAAACGGCGTACCGCCAGCCAGTTAATGGACACCCTGAACGAACTGCACCAAGCTCAGGACAAACTGGTGGAGTCAGAGAAAATGGCCGCGCTAGGCAACCTTGTGGCTGGTGTAGCTCATGAAGTTAATACCCCTCTTGGGGTTGCCCTGACGGCTACCTCCATGCTCAATGACCGACGTGAAATTCTGGTTCATCATGTTCAGGAAGGCAGTTTAACCCGCGAGCAGTTGCTACGTTTCCTTAATCAGTCCGAAGAATCCCTCACTCTGACTGAGAAAAACCTGAGCCGGGTGGCGCGCCTCATCAGCAACTTTAAACAGGTTGCCGTCGACCAAATGGTGACCGAGCGACGCACTATCGATTTAGGCACTTATATAGAAGAGATAATGTCAGCCCTTTCTATTGAATTGAAACGAGCGCATATCGAATACCGCATTGATATCCAGGAAGAAATTGAGATGGATACTATACCGGGGGCTATGGCGCAGATTATGACCAATCTGGTGACTAACAGCATTCGCCACGGTTATAGCACCGATGAGCATGCAGAACATAAAGGTACTATAAGTATCAGTGCGCGCCGGGCTGATGGTAATAATGTTCAGCTTTCTTTCTGTGACGACGGTGCCGGTATGAACGAAGCCACCTTGCAAAAAATATTCGAGCCCTTCTTTACCACCAAACGTAACCAGGGCGGAACCGGGCTTGGCATGCCAATCGTCTACAATCTGGTAAGGCAACAGTTGAAAGGCGATATTACAGTCACCAGCACACCGGGAGCCGGTACCTGTTTTGAACTCATATTGCCACGTCACCTGCGCCTTCAGGATTAAAGGCTAAGCAAAGATATCCAGATTACGGCCTTTGTGCTCGTCATCATCGTCATCTTTTTCGTCTTTACGCGGATCTTCAGCGACAGGAGAAGGCTCCGGTGGCCCCTGCTTTTGTCGTGACTGATCGCGCAACCGCTGCCGTACCCGGGCTTCCTGAGTATCATCAAAGTCTTCTTCGTCAGAAACTGCCGGACTACGCGGTTTTTTCTGCACTCGGGTAATACGCCCATAAGTTGATTTCATATCAACCTGAGTGTTCCGTGGTAACAACGGAAATAATATATCCTGGTTTGCCATAACAACCTCGTTCTTTGCCCCTTATCTTTAGTATCGGCAAAAATACACACAAGTGAATAAAAATCACCCATTATTTACACTTGCAATCTGAACACGACTTGGTAGAATTTATACAACTTAAACAGATAGGCCCATCAACCTCTGGAAATCAACATGAAAACACTATACAACTTTAGCGTTATCAGCATTTTCCATCATCATCACCATCATATCTGACGGCCTTACTGATATGCTGGAAGGCCGTTATATCTAAGCGGTACCTTCCCAAGAGAAAACTATTTAGCCCCTGGAAGCGTACCTTCCGGGGGCTTTTTATTTATTCGCCTGAATTGAATTATTACATCGAAAAGGAAAGTTTATGAGCACAAGCAACCGTCTGACCATCGCCATTCAAAAGTCTGGCCGTCTGAGTAAAGAGTCCATTAACCTGCTGGCTGCCTGTGGCGTTAAATTTAATATGCATGAAGCACGTCTGATGGTGCACAGCACCAGCCACCCTATTGATTTATTGCGTGTACGCGATGACGATATCCCGGGGCTGGTTATGGACGGCGTAGTTGATTTAGGTCTGGTCGGCGAAAACGTGCTGGAAGAAGAAAGTCTGGAGCGGGAAATGAAAAAACAGGCCAGCCAGTACCGTTCGTTACGTCGTCTCGACTTCGGCCACTGCCGCCTGAGCATTGCTCTGCCTACTGAACAGACTTTCAGTAATATTCAGGATCTGGATGGCCTGAAAATAGCCACTACGTATCCACGCTTACTGGAGCGCTACCTTGGCGAGCAAGGCGTGAAAGCGAAAGCTGTGATGTTGACCGGCTCTGTTGAAGTGGCGCCCCGTGCCGGATTAGCCGATGCGGTATGCGATTTAGTCTCCACAGGTGCCACCCTGGAAGCCAATGGTTTGCGCGAGCAACAGGTGATTTTCCGCTCTCAGGTGCAATTAATTCAGCGTTGTGAAGAACTCAGCGACACAAAACAACAGATGATTGACAAGTTACTGGCCCGTATTGACGGTGTACAGCTGGCCAAAGAAAGCAAATACATCATGCTGCATGCACCTAAGAACAAACTCAAAGAAGTTGAAGACATTCTGCCTGGTGCTGAGCGCCCGACCATATTGCCGCTCAGTCACACCGACGAGATTGTCGCCATTCACGTGGTCAGCACAGAAACTTTATTCTGGGAAACCATGGAAAAACTGAAAGCGCTGGGCTGCAGCTCAATACTGGTGCTGCCAATTGAAAAAATGATGGGGTAACTATGATTGCACAAGCCGTAATCTGGAATCAGCTCAGCAGCAGCGAGCAACAGCAACGCCTATCCAGGCCCGCACAGCAGGCCAGTCAGCAACTGATGGCTCAGGTGCAGGCCATTATTAATGACGTGCAGCGTGACGGTGACAAAGCCCTGCTTGAGTATACTCAGCGCTTTGATAAGGTCAGTCTGACCAGACCGCGTCTTGAGCAGGAACAGGTTGCAGCACTGGCAGCGCAAACCCCGCAAGCGGTCAAGGAAGCCATAGATCTGGCGTATGCCAATATTAAAGCCTTTCACCAGGCCCAGCAGCCGCAGAATGTGGTGATGGAAACCATGCCTGGTGTGCGCTGCGAACAACGTTTTGCGGCACTGGAAAAAGTCGGTTTATATATTCCAGGTGGCAGCGCCAGCCTGCCCAGCACTGTGCTGATGTGTGGCGTGCCCGCGCAAATTGCCGGCTGTCAGGAGCGCGTACTTATCAGCCCTCCGGACGCCAGCGGCCAGTTACGCCCCGCTATTTGTTACGCTGCGCAGCTATGCGGTGTCACTCAGGTCTTTTTAGGCGGCGGCGCGCAGGCTATTGCCGCTCTTGCTTATGGCACAGCAAGCATTCCTGCGGTGGATAAAATTATCGGCCCGGGCAACAGCTATGTGACCGCGGCTAAACAATTAGTCAGCCAGATACCTGGCGGCCCGGCTATTGATTTACCCGCTGGCCCTTCAGAACTGCTGGTGATTGCTGATGACAGCGCTGAAGCTGAGTTTGTGGCTGCCGATCTGCTCTCTCAGGCTGAACACGGACCGGATTCTCAGGCATTACTGCTCAGCCCGGATGCCGCTATGGTCGAAGCCGTGCGTAAAGAACTGGAACGCCAGCTAGCCGAATTGCCGCGTGCTGAAATCACCGCCCAGGCATTGACCAGCAGCAGCCTGATTGTTACCGAGAGTCTGCAACAAGCCGCAGAGATCAGTCAGCGTTATGCGCCCGAGCACCTGAGTCTGCAAATCCGCGATGCCAACAGCTGGATAGAGCGCACCAACAAAGCAGGTTCAGTCTTTGTGGGTCACTATGCACCGGAATCCGGCGGTGACTACGCAACAGGCACCAATCACGTACTGCCTACCTATGGTTATGCGCGTAATTACAGTAGCTTAGGCCTGCTTGATTTCTACCGCCGTTACACGGTGCAGGAGCTCACCCCGGCCGGTCTGGCGGCGCTGGCACCTGCCATTACCACTCTGGCGGCAGAAGAAGAGCTGGACGCCCATCGCTTAGCGGTTACCCGACGCATGCAAAGTGCACGTATGCAAAAAGATGCCGGAGGCAATTCATGAATATAGCCCAGCAGTTACTCCGTCCGCACCTGCGGGACGTCACCCCGTACGCGTCAGCACGACGCAGCATGAGCTGTGGCAATATCTGGCTGAACGCCAATGAATCGCCATACAGTGGCGAATATCAGGTGAGTACCGCACAACTTAATCGTTATCCGAATTTTCAGTCATCGGCTTTGAATCAGGCCTACGCCCGCTATGCGGGCATAGACGCCGATCAGTTGCTCAGTCACCGTGGCAGCGATGAGAGCATTGAACTCTTAATCCGTAGTTTCTGCGAACCTGGTAGCGACCGCATCATGATCTGCCCGCCGACCTATGGCATGTACAGTATTTCAGCGGCGCTGAACAATACACCTGTAGTTTCAGTACCTTTGCGCTCTGACAACTGGCAGCTCGATTTAGCAGGCATACAGGCACAACGTGAACAGGTAAAAGTAGTCTTTTTATGCAACCCGTCGAACCCACTGGGTAACAGCCTGAATGCCGATGACGTGCGCCAGATGATTGAGTTCTTTAAAGAGCAGGCACTGGTGGTGGTCGACGAAGCCTATATTGAGTTTTCTGCCAGCGACAGCTTCGCCAGCCTGATTAACGAATACCCTAATCTGGTGGTCATGCGCACCCTGTCCAAAGCCTTTGGCCTGGCCGGCATACGTGTTGGCTTCACGCTCAGTAACCAGGATGTGATTCAGGCGCTGGTGCCTGTACTCGCTCCCTATCCTTTGCCGGATGTCAGCATTCAAATCGCCGAGCAGGCACTGAGTGCGGACAACCAAATACTGATACGACAGAACACCATTGAAGCTCAGCTTGAACGCCAGCGCTTAATGGCCGCGCTGCCGCAGCTCGACTTTGTCAAAAAGCTCTACCCCAGCGATACCAATTTCATTCTGCTGCAGGTCACCGATGTGGAGGCTATCATGCAGCACTGCCAGAGTGCCGGCATTCTGCTGCGCAATCAGTCCGCCCAGCTGGGCCTTAGTAATTGCCTGCGCATTACCGTCGGTGCGCCCGCTGAAAACGACGCCTTGCTTGAAGTACTTAACGGAGTTTCTTTATGAGCCAGCAAAAAATTCTATTTATCGATCGTGATGGCACCCTGGTTGAAGAACCCGCCATTGATAAACAGTTAGATAGCCTGCAAAAGCTGGTCTATGAACCCGGCGTTATCAGCGCGTTGCAACAACTGCAAAACGCCGGTTATCGTCTGGTCATGGTCAGTAATCAGGACGGCCTGGGCACAGACAGCTTTCCGCAGGCCGACTTTGATGCGCCCCATGATGCCATGATGGCGTTGTTTGAAAGTCAGGGCATAGGTTTTTCCGATGTACGTATCTGCCCACACTTTGAGTCCGACAACTGCAGTTGCCGTAAACCCAAGCTAGGCCTGGTGCAGGACTTTTTGCGGGAAGGTCTGGTCGACTTTACCCAAAGTGCCGTTATCGGCGACCGCGACACCGACCTGCAATTAGCCGCTGCCATGGGCATACAGGGCATTCGTTACGATCGGGAAAAAACTAACTGGCCGGCTATTGTTGAAGCTTTGACTAAAAAGCCGCGTCAGGCCAGCGTGACCCGCACCACCCGCGAAACCGACATCAATGTGAATATCGATCTGGACACCAGCGGCCCGGTCAGCATCAGCACAGGCATTGGATTTTTTGACCACATGCTCGAGCAGATCGCCACCCATGGTGGTTTTTCCATGCAGGTTAACGTCAAAGGCGATTTGCACATTGACGATCACCACAGCGTTGAAGACACCGCATTGGCGCTGGGCGAAGCTCTGAGCCAGGCCCTGGGCGACAAACGCGGCATCGGTCGTTTTGGCTTTGTGTTACCTATGGACGAATGCCGGGCGGAGTGTGTACTGGATGTGTCCGGTCGTCCTTACCTGGTATTTGACGCGGACTTCAGCGACAACCAGGTAGGCAGCATGTCGACCCAGATGGTCGGTCACTTCTTCCGCTCGCTGGCCGATGCCATGAAAATCACCCTGCACCTGAGCACCAGCGAAGGCAATGCCCACCATCAGGTGGAAAGCCTGTTTAAAGTCTTTGGTCGCGCCTTGCGTCAGGCCATTACTAAATCAGGTGATCAACTGCCTTCCAGCAAAGGAGTACTCTAAGCATGAACCTGGTTATCGTAAACACCAGTTGTGCCAACCTGGCCTCCGTCGACTTTGCTTTTAAGCGCCTGGGCGTGACCCCGGTGATCAGCGCAGACCCAACGGTTATCCGCAGCGCCGAGCGCGTCGTTTTGCCTGGTGTTGGCACCGCAGGCGCGGCCATGCGTGAACTGAACCGCCTGCAACTGGTCGGTACCTTGCAACGTCTGAGTCAGCCTTTACTCGGTATCTGCCTGGGCATGCAAATGCTGACCCGGCAATCCGCTGAGCTGCGCGACGGACAACCGGTATCGTGTCTGAATCTGATTCCTACTGAAGTAGAGCGTATGCCTAAAGCTTTGGATCTGCCCCTGCCTCATATGGGCTGGAACCGCACTGAAGTTAGCGAACACCCGTTATTTAAAGGTTTTGGTGAGGGCGAAGCTGCGCCTTATTTTTATTATGTGCACAGCTTTGCCGCACCTTTAAGTCAGCAAAGCATAGCGCGCTGTGACTATACCCAGCCATTTTCCGCCGCCATTGCGCAGAACAACTTTATGGGCGTGCAGTTTCATCCTGAACGCTCCGGTGAAGCCGGTGCCAGGGTCCTGCAAAATTTTCTGGAGATCTCATGTTAATACCTGCTCTTGATTTAATTAACGGTGAAGTGGTACGCCTGCAACAAGGGGACTTTGCCCAGCAAACCACCTATAACCAGGATCCTGTTGCTGTTGCCTGTGCCTATCAGGCATCCGGTGCTGAATTTTTGCATATCGTTGATTTAGACGGTGCCAGAGATCCCGCTAAGCGTCAGTTAGCGCTTATTCACCGTATGCAGCAGGAAAGCGGCTTACGCACTCAGACCGGTGGCGGCATACGTAGTCGCGACGACATAGCCGCTTTGCTCAAAGCTGGCGTAGAACGGGTTGTAGTCGGCTCCAGTGCGGTGAAAGACCCGGCTCTTGCTGCCCAATGGCTGGACGAGTTCGGCAGTGACGCTATTGTACTGGCGCTGGATCTTAATATTGATGCTGAAGGTGGCCGCTGGCTGGCCACTCATGGCTGGCAGGAGCAAAGTGACTTGCGCATTGAAGAGTTACTGGAAACACTGCGGCCTGCAGGCTGTAAACATGTACTTTGCACCGACATCAGTCGTGACGGCATGTTAAGTGGCCCTAATGTTGAGCTGTACCGTGACCTGAAACGGGACTTCCCGCAAATTGTCTGGCAGGCCTCAGGTGGCGTTGCCAAACTGACTGACTTAGAGGACTTACATAAAGTGAATTGCGACAGCGTGATTCTGGGTAAGTCTTTATTAACGGGTCAATTTACCCTTGAGGAGGCAACCCAATGCTGGCAAAACGCATAATTCCCTGCCTCGACGTCCGTGACGGCCAGGTCGTCAAAGGTGTTCAGTTCCGAAACCACGAAATCGTTGGCGACATAGTGCCGTTAGCCCAGGGTTATGCTGCAGCTGGCGCAGACGAGCTGGTCTTTTATGATATTACCGCCTCGTCTGACGAACGCGTAGTAGACAAATCCTGGGTCAGCCGTGTCGCTGAAGTCATTAATATCCCTTTTGCTGTCGCCGGTGGCATTAAATCCGTCGCCGCCGCACGGGACATTCTGGCTATGGGTGCCGATAAAATATCCATCAACACCCCTGCCCTGCGCGACCCGGACCTGATCAATACCCTGGTTGATGAATTTGGCCAGCAATGCATAGTGATAGGCATCGACAGCTTTTATAACCAGCAAAGCGGTGACTACGAAGTGCATCAGTTTACCGGCGATGAAGCCCGTAGTGGCAAGACCAACTGGCAAACCAGCGACTGGGTGCAGGAAGTCATTCGTCGCGGCGCTGGCGAAATCGTGCTCAACTGCATGAATCAGGACGGCGTGCGCCGGGGTTATGATATCGAACAGCTGAAAAACGTACGTAAGCAATGCACAGTGCCCTTAATTGCATCCGGTGGTGCCGGTAGCATGGAGCACTTCTATGAAGTCTTCAGCCAGGCTCAGGTAGACGGTGCGCTGGCCGCTTCAGTATTTCATAAAGCCGTTATTCAGATACCGCAACTGAAAGACTATTTACGTGCTCAGGGCATCAGCATTCGCCCCTGACGGAAAAGGAACGCATATGATCATCAATGACAACAACATCGATAAGCTGGCCTGGGACAAAATGCAGGGGCTGATCCCCTGCATAGTGCAGGACGCCGCCAGCGGCCGGGTTTTAATGCAGGGCTATATGAACCCTGAAGCCGTTGCCAGCACACTGCAAAGCAAAGAAGTCACCTTTTTCAGCCGCAGCAAAGAACGCCTGTGGCGCAAAGGCGAAACCTCAGGCAACACACTGCAACTGCAAGAGCTGGTCGCCGATTGCGATCAGGACTCACTGCTGGCACTGGTCAACCCCAACGGGCCAACCTGCCATTTAGGCACTGAAAGCTGCTGGATACCTGAACAGCAACCCGCAGCCAGTGAACTCATCGAATTGCAACGCACCGTGCAGGCACGTAAAGCCGAAGGCAACGATAGCAATAGCTACACCGCCAGCCTGCTGCAGGATGGTGTGCGTCGCTGCGCCCAGAAAGTCGGTGAAGAAGGCGTAGAAGTAGCGCTAGCCGCTGTTGCTCAGGACGACGAAGCCCTGCTCAACGAAAGCGCCGACCTGCTCTACCACCTCACCGTAGTGCTAGCCGCCCGCGACCTCAAGCTAGAAGACGTCATCAAAGTCCTCCGCCAACGCCGCAAATAACGGTGAAAACTGCGGGGTCAGAGCTAAAATTCACCACATTAGAAACGGTTAAATTTAGCCCTGAACCTTTTATATTCAATAGGTTGCTATAAGAAAAAAGTGGTTACTTTTAGCCCTGACCCCATCTTTTTCACCATTTTTTATTAGGGGTTTGGGGTGGTGAATTTTAGCTCTGACCCCATTGTTTTTTGGTGGACGCGGAAGAGGCGGATGGTTAGTAGTAGTGCGGCGACGCTGAGGCCGCTGATGAAACCTATCCAGAAACCGGCGGGGCCCATGGCGGGGACCAGGTAGTCGGTACGGCCCAGCACATAACCTACGCTCAGGCCAAACGGCCAGTACGATATAAAGGTTACCACCATAGCGGCGCGGGTATCTTTATAACCGCGCAAGGCGCCGATAGAAATAGCCTGGAAGGTATCGGAAACGGTAAAAATAGCAGCCAGTCCGAGCAAGGTACCGGCTAGCTCGATAATAGCCGGGTTATCGGTATAAAAAGAGGCTAGCCAGCGACCGGCTAACCACATGCCTAAAGCATTCACCACCGCGAAACCTACGCCCATCACCAGGGCTATCTTATAGCTGCGCATAGCGTCTGCGGCGCGCTCCGATCCCAAAGCAAAGCCAACCCGCAGGGTCACTGCCATGCTTATACTCAGAGGCACCATATAGACTACAGAAGACACATTCAGCGCAATCTGATGACTAGCTACCATGACTGACCCCAACGGCGCTATCAATATGGCAACAGCGGCAAAAAGGCTGACTTCAAAGAACAGCGACATGGAGATAGGGAAACCCAGCCGGACAAAATGCCAGATGTCGTCCCAGTCGGGTAAATACAACTTACGCAGTGGTGCTAATACCTGGTAGCGTTTGGCGGTAAGCACATAAAACAACAGGGATAACCCCATGCCCCAATACACAATAGCCGAGGCTATACCAGCGCCGGCGCCGCCTAAAGCGGGGGCTCCGAAGGCACCGTAAATAAAAATATAGTTAGCCGGAATATTAATAAGCAGGCCAATAACACCAATGACCAGCGACGGCATGGTATGCGACAGGCCTTCGCAGAAGTTACGCAGCACCATGTAAAGCACCAGTCCCGGCATGCCCCACAAAATATACTTCAGGTAGTCCAGCGTCATGATGCGAAAGGCTTCTTCCACATCCATGGAATTTAACAGCGCTGGGGCAAATAACATCAAAGTAACGACCAGTACAGCACTGATAGCGCAGGTATAAAAACTCTGCTGCAACTGATTGGCCATGTTTTTATAATCGCCGGCGCCATGGCTGTGAGAAATCACCGGCGCCAGGGCCATGGAAAAACCAAATACCAGCAGCATGGCCGGTGTCCAGATAGAGCCACCTACAGCCACAGCAGCAAGATCGACAGCGCCGACACGGCCGGCCATCAGCGTATCAACCACGCTCATCAGCATCTGAGTCAGTTGAGCGATCACTATCGGACCGGTAAGCAGGGACAGTTTACGGACTTCAGGCCAGAGTCCGCCAGACGTCGGCGACTTTCCGCCTTGAGCAGTATTTAACAAGACAACACTCCAACGAAAGGAAAATACCTGCCAGAGGCAGTTATAATAACAGGTCGGCGGCGTTATCCAGGCCCGCCGCGAGGCGCAGTATATCATCGCGCTGGCTATAAAGTCCCAGCGAAAAGCGTAAACAGCCCTCTTCGGTCAGTGCGTTGATTAAAGGTTGGGCGCAGTGACGTCCTGCCCTGGCGGCAATCCCGGATTCGTCCAGCAGCATGGCCAGGTCTCGCGGGTGCACTTTATCACTGTGCACACTCAACACTGGAATACGGCCGTTACTGTGCGGCAACATCTGCAACCAGTCATACCGTTCTACCACTGCCAGCAAATCATTAAACAGTTGATTCAAGTAGGCAGTACTGCCTGCATTACGCGCCTGTTGCAGGTATTCAACAGCGGCGGCAAAACCGGCGGCGCCAATCAGATTCGGAGTGCCGGCTTCAAAGCGCGACACACCCTGCAAGTAGGAAACATCGTTCTCATAAACCATATCGACCATGCCACCGCCAACCTGCCAGGGCGGCATGTCCTGCAGCACATCGCTTTTAATAAACAAAGCGCCGATACCTGTGGGTCCGTAAATTTTGTGAGCGGAAAATGCCAGCGCATCACAGTCGATCTGCGTTACATCAAGATTAATATGTGCAGCACTCTGAGCCGCATCCACAACGCTTAAAATCCCTCTTGACCGCGCCAAAGCACAGATATCAGCAACCGGGTTAATGACCCCCAGCACGTTAGACGCATGGGTCACGGACAGCACGCGGGTTCGCTCATCCAGAAAGGGTTCAACATCGGCAATAGTGCCATCTTCATTAAGGGGTACCACCCGCAACTCCGCACCTGCTTCCCGGCAGACACGCTCCCAGGGCAACCAGTTGGCGTGATGTTCAGCCAGGCTAATAACGATATTATCGCCTTTACCTACACGCGGGCGGGCCAGGCTATCGGCCAGCAGATTCATGCTTTCAGTGGTGCCGCGGGTAAAAATCAGCTGGTCAGCGCTGGTTCCGATAAAACCGGCAACCCGCACACGCCAGCTTTCATAAAGGGCTGTGGCATGCTGGCTTTGCTGATAACTACCACGATGAACATTGGCATGTTGTTCCCGTTGATAATTCAGCATACCTTCCAGCACCTGTTCAGGCACCTGGCAGGAAGCGGCGCTGTCAAAATAAGCCCAGTCTGGCCGCTGCTGAAAAACACTAAAATCCTGACGCCACTTGGAAACGCTCATCTCATTCTCACTCAATAGCCAATTGCTGCAATAAAAAGTCGGTCATCGCCGGCATCACCGAGGCTGGGTCGGTTACCGGGGCCATGTGGCCACCATTGATACTAAGCTCTGTACACTGCGGTAACGTCTGCCCCAGCAACTGAGCGACACGGCGACTGGATAGCGGAGACGCATCGCCATGCATCAATAACACCGGGCACTGCACCGCGGCATAGTCCTGTAGTTGCGCGGGTTCGCCAAGCAGAGCGGCAAAGTCGGCGAGGACTTTTTTCTGTTGCCCCAACATAACGCGCTGCACCCGCTCTGGCAATGCGTCAAAGTAACCTGGGTAGTTCCAGTAATCGACAAACAAACGCGCGCTCTCTTCTTCGCTTAACGACTCCATGTTCGCGGAAACACCGCTAATCTGCTCACGCGCGGGGTCATCATCGGCCAGCACATGAAAAGAAACCGGCTCATACAGAGTTAAAGAAGCGACCTGCGCAGGATTATCTTTAGCAATTTTAAGGGCCAGTGCCGCACCGTAAGAGTGCCCTACCAGGTGCAATGGCCGCCTGGCAAAGCTTTCACAGTGCTCAGATAACATGCTGACTTCATCTGCCAGACGGAATGCCTGGCTGTCTTCAGGGGCTGCCTGAGGGCAGGCACCGTAGCCGATAAGATCCGGGCTGACGATATCAACTTTCTGTTCGCGGAAAAAACGAAGCAGCGGGCGCCACTGCGCACCGCTGCTTTGAGAGCTATGTAAACAAACTACTGCTGTCATTTAATTCACATTGTCTGTTGAGCCAGCACCGCACCTATCAGATACCCGGCACTTAAAATAAGCATGCCGAATGTACCTAACACACCGATAGTACGGTAAATGCTGACACCTACTGATTTAGTTAACCCTATAGCATGAAATATCCGTGCTACAAATAACAGGCCACCCATAAAGAAGAGAAACTGATCCGTAGCGCCAGACAACTCCATCAGCGCCATCAGAATTAACCCCAATGGCACATACTCAGCAAAGTTGCCATGCACCCGCACTGCTACATTAAGCGGCTGGCTTTCACCAATACCAATACCTACCCGTTCAATCCAGCGTAAACGAATAATACGCACTGCTAAAACGACGTATAAAAGTGTCAGTAAAGCTGCAAACAGACTGGTAGTAGGTAAAGGTATCATGATAATAAACTCTTCAGTTCTTTGCTGATCACATCCACGTCGCGCGTTCCATCCAGCTTGTGATAACGCACTACATTTTGCTCCGCCAGTTTGCGGTAGTAGCTGACCAGCGGCTCGGTCTGCTCATGATAAACACCCAGGCGGTGACGCACGGTGGCTTCTTTATCATCCTCGCGGACAATAAGATCATCGCCAGTCTCGTCATCTTTGCCTTCTTCTTTCGGTGGGTTGTAAGTTACGTGATAAACACGCCCTGACCCAGGATGCACACGACGACCCGCCATACGCTCTACAATCACATCATCCGGCACATCGAATTCAAGTACATAGTCAATTTCAATGCCCGCTTCCTGCATAGCATCCGCTTGCGGAATAGTGCGTGGAAAACCGTCTAACAGGAAACCATTAGCGCAATCTTCCTGGGCAATACGCTCCTGCACCAGCCCAATCATAATGTCATCAGACACCAGCTTACCGGCGTCCATCACTTCTTTCGCCTGCTTACCGAGATCAGTGCCCGCTTTAATAGCTGCACGCAGCATATCTCCGGTGGAGATTTGCGGGATGTTAAAAGTGTTCATCAAAAATTGCGCTTGAGTGCCTTTACCAGCACCAGGTGCGCCAAGCAGAATAATCCGCATGTCGGGTCCTTAATGGCGTATTTAATAAATTTGAAAAGATGGTATAAACTTTACCTGTGCTACCGAAAAGATACAAGGCTCGCATAGCGAGCCTTGTACTATAGTCGTAACTAATTAGTTACTTGTTGGTAAGCGTTAACATCATCTCGTTCAGCTTACGCACATAACTTCCCGGGTCTTTAAGGCTGCCCCGCTCCGCTAATGTCGCCTGCTGTAACAAAATATCAGCCCAATCGCCAAAACGTGCGTCATCGGTTTCATCAGCGATACGCTGAACCAGTGCATGCTCGGGATTCACCTCAAAAATGTACTTGGTTTCAGGTACTTGCTGACCGGCCGCTTCCATCAGTTTAGCCATTTGCGTGCTCATATCGTTTTCATCGGTCACGATGCAAGCTGGAGAGTCCGTTAAACGGTGCGTTACCCGCACGCTTTTAACATTATCTCCCAGTGCTTTCTGAAAGCGCTCTACCGTAGTGGCAAAAGCTTTTTCGCTTTCTTCATGTGCTTTCTTCGCGTCTTCATTATCCATGTCACCTAAATCAAGGTCGCCACGGGTAACCGACTGGAACGATTTCTCCTGATATTCATTCAGGTGGCTCATTAACCACTCATCAATGCGATCCGACATCAGTAATACTTCGATGCCTTTCTTACGGAAAATTTCCAGTGCCGGGTTATTACGCGCCGCTTCATAGCTGTCCGCAACTATGTAATAAATCTTATCCTGACCTTCCTGCATACGGCTCAGGTAATCGTCCAGTGACACGCGCTGCTCAGCCGAATCTTCATGGGTAGAAGCAAAACGCAGCAGACTGGCAATTTTCTCAGCATTGCCCTGATCTTCTGCCGGGCCTTCTTTCAGAACACCACCAAAATTGTCCCAGAACTCAGCATATTTTTCTGCGTCATTTTTAGCCAGCTTGCTCAGCATGCTAAGCACTTTCTTAGTGCTGGCAGAACGCATAGAGCGGGTAATACGGTTGTCCTGCAGAATTTCCCGCGACACGTTAAGCGGTAGGTCATTAGAATCAACCAGGCCTTTCACGAAACGCAGGTATGTGGGCATAAACTGTTCGGCATCGTCCATAATGAACACCCGCTGCACATACAGCTTAATGCCTTTCTGGCTATCCCGGTTCCACAAATCAAAAGGTGCACGCTTAGGAATATATAACAGGCTGGTATATTCGTTCTTGCCCTCTACCTTGTTATGGCTCCACAGCAGCGGCTCGTCAAAATCATGCGCTACTGTTTTATAAAACTCTTTATACTCTTCGTCGCTAATGTCGCTTTTATCGCGGGTCCACAGCGCCTGGCCGGAATTAATAGTTTCCCATTCGCCCGGCTGTGCTTCAATTTTTTCGCCATCCGGGCCTTCGCTCTCTTCGGTGGCTTCTTTCCACATTTGCACCGGAATGTTCAGATGATCAGAGTAAGTAGTTACTATCTGGCGCAGCTTCCATTCATCAAGGAATTCTTTCGCTTCGTCCTGCAGGTGCAGAATAATGTCGGTACCGCGGCTTTGCTTTTCAATATCAGCAATCGTGAACTCACCATCACCGGCTGACTTCCATTCCACGCCTTGTGCAACATCAACACCCGCCGCACGCGTGCGTACAGTCACTGCATCGGCAACAATAAACGAAGAATAAAAACCAACACCAAACTGACCAATTAACTTCGAATCTTTGCTCTGGTCACCAGAAAGCTGGCTGAAAAATTCTTTGGTGCCTGACTTGGCAATGGTACCTAAATTACTCATCACTTCATCGCGGGTCATGCCCACACCGTTATCACTGATAGTAATAGTGTTGGCATCTTTATTGACACTGATTCGCACATGCAAATCCGGGTCAGACTCCAGCAAGGCATTATTTTCAAGGGCCTTGAAGCGCAGCTTGTCTGCCGCATCGGAAGCATTAGAAACCAGTTCGCGAAGGAATATTTCCTTGTTTGAATACAGCGAATGGATCATCAGATTCAGTAGCTGTTTTACTTCGGTTTGAAAGCCATGCTTCTCGGCCTGGGTCGTGTCAGACATCGGTTGTTCTCCCAACTCTCTTCAGTTTTATGACGCTAAACGAATTGTGGCTGTGATACAGCCACAATAAATAAGGTTATAGAAAAGATGGGGTCGCAGGATGCGAATTCAAGCTTAAACTTGCTTACGACCTGCAAAAGCATGACTTAAAGTAGTGTGGTCGACATATTCAAGCTCGCCACCAACAGGAACGCCATGCGCAATACGGCTGGCTTTGATGTTATTTTTGCGTGCTAAATCAGCTATGTAATGAGCGGTAGCGTCGCCTTCCACGGTTGGATTAGTGGCCAGAATCACTTCTTCGATATGGCCAGCGGCAAAACGCTGAGCCAGCTTATCCAGGCCGATATCTGCAGGCCCTATGCCGTCCAGGGGCGATAAATGCCCCATCAGCACAAAGTACTGGCCCTGGTACTGAGAGGTTTGCTCCACCGCGATCACATCCGCAGGGGATTCGACAATGCACAGAATGCCGTTCTCCGCCCGTTGCGGATCCGAACAAATCGCACAACGGTTGCCTTCCGTCAGCGTGCGACAAGTGTCGCAGCGCCCGACTACCTGTACGGCATGACTGAGCGCCTCGGCCAGTTGTCCGGCGCCATCACGCTGTCGCTCCAGTAATTGAAACGCCATACGCTGAGCAGACTTCTGACCCACGCCTGGTAGTATTTTCAAAGCCCGAATTAAACTGGCAATGGCCGGACTAAACTGCATAACGGCAATCCCTGTTTAGAATGGCAGTTTCATACCTGGAGGCAGACCCATGCCACCGGCTAAACCGGACATCTGCTCTTTGTTGGTTTCTTCAACACGGCGTACAGCGTCGTTCATGGCTGCTGCAATAAGGTCTTCCAGCATTTCTTTGTCATCATCATCGCTTAACAGGCTAGGATCGATTTCAACGCGTTTTACGTTGTGATTACCATACATGGTTACTTTCACCATACCCGCACCAGCTTCGCCAACGACTTCCATATTAGCCAACTCTTCCTGCATCTTCTGCATTTTTTCCTGCATCTGCTGCGCCTGCTTCATCATGTTGCCCATGCCACCTTTCATACTATTTCTCTCTCTGTAATTACAAATTAAATTTCATGCCACAGACCTATGCCTGCTGCTATTTATAATAAAGGACAGAACCTGCCTGCCCCAGCTTCAATCTTTAGGTTTTACTGAGTCCAGTTGCAACTCCGCATCAAAGCGCGTGACTAAGCCCTGAATACGGGCGTCTTCCTGCACACTTTGTAACGCACGCTGCTGGCGTTGTTTATCCAGCGACTGCTGCAATATAAACGGAGTCTGCACCGGTTCGCCAAACTCAATAGTTAATTCGCTACCGCCAACCAATTCACGCACCAGTTGCTCAACTTCCTGCAACAAGGCGGGCGAACACAAAACTTTTTGAGCTTCAGCCACAAGCAACTGATAACCTGACTCCTGCTGCTGTAAAACTGAATTCAGCAATACCTGTCGCACGCGGCCTCCTGCCTGCAAGCCGTCTACCGAGGCGCTCCAGGCATCTATTTCCGCCGCATAACGAGCTTCACCTACTCTCTCTGGCGCTTTTTTTTTTGCCAGCAACTGCTCGCGAGTCGCCATTAAATCTGCCATTCCATCCGACTGCTGTGCTTTTTTCGTCGTGGTCTCGATGTTTGCTGGCTGAGGCTGCGACTCCGCTTGAGGTTCTCGTTGCACCGACTCTGGTTGCACCGGCTCTGGTTGCGACTGTGCCTGTGGCGGCACTTCCGCCATAGGCGCAGGCTCCGGTCGCTGTTGCCCCCGCGCCTGCTGTAAAATTTCATCCTGCTCGGCATATAACGCCTGTTCATCGAGCTCAGGTTCAGCCGGTTTCGCCGCCGGGGCCTGTTTAACCGATTCAACCTGCTCTTTATTTTTTACCTCAGTATCATGCACATGGGCACTGTATTCAGAAGCCTGAAACTCATCACTGTCTACCGGACGAAAGGCAAGTAAACGTAACAAGGTCATTTCCACTGCACTGAAAGCATCCACAGCATGGGGTAACTCACGGCGCCCTTCCAATACAATACGGTAATACACCTGCACCACTTCAGGTGCTATTGCCTGGGCCAAAGACTGCAACTGCTCCTGGTCGGCAAAAAGATCGGTTTCTGCCACTTGAGGGCTGACTTGATACAGTGCCAGCTGATGCAGTAAATTCTGTAATTCAGGTAATACAACGGCGACATCAGGCACTTTGCTTTGCATGCTGCGTAAGCTTTGCAAGGCATTTTCACTCTCTCCCGCATGTAATTCCGCCAGTAACTGCAACACCCGGCGACCTTCAATGTGGCCGAGCATACGTTGTACAGATTCCAGCACCACGGCCTGGTCACCCTGTGCAATCGCCTGGTCGGTCAGGCTCAGCGCGTCACGCATACTGCCTTTTGCCGCACGCGCCAGAAGACTCAGGCCGCTTTCATCAAAAGGTACTGACTCCGCTTTTAATACGTAAGCCAGCTGCGCGCTTATCTCATCGCGGGTCAATGCACGTAAATGAAACTGCAAACAGCGCGACAGCACGGTCACCGGTAATTTTTCAGGGTCCGTAGTCGCCAACAGGAATTTCACATGTTCAGGGGGTTCTTCCAGCGTTTTTAACAGTGCATTAAAGCTATGCCGTGACAGCATATGCACTTCATCAATCAGATAAACTTTATAACGCCCCCGGGAAGGGCGATACTGCACGTTATCCAGCAGTTCGCGGGTATCTTCAACTTTCGTGCGCGAGGCCGCATCAATTTCAAGCAAATCAATGTAACGACCTTCATCAATTTCCAGGCAGGTTGAGCATTTCCCACACGGAGTGGCACTGATGCCTTCTTCGCAGTTCAGGCTTTTCGCCAGAATACGGGCGATGGTCGTTTTGCCCACACCCCGGGTGCCGGTCAGCAAATAGGCATGGTGCAGTCGCTGGCTGGTCAGTGCATTACTCAGTGCCTGCAACACATGCTGCTGTCCAACTACAGCGGAAAATGTTTGTGGCCGCCACTTACGGGCCAGCACCTGGTAACTCATCGAATCCCCTTTGCCTGCATACTCAATTCTGAACCTCTAATCGTACTCGCAAATGGCGTAGGTTGAAACACCCGCTTGCGCAATACGCTGCCGTCCCTGTAAACCGCTCAGTTCAATCAGAAACGCCGCTTCACTGATAGTAGCACCACATTGGCTGACAAGCTTAGCGGCTGCCTGCATAGTGCCACCCGTCGCCAGCAGGTCATCTATCAATAATACCTTATCGGTAGCACCCAGAGCGTCCCGATGCAGCTCCAGAGTATCTTCTCCATACTCCAGACTGTAACTTTGTTGATGCACAGCGCGCGGCAATTTTCCAGGCTTACGAATAAGAGTGACACCGGTTTGTAAACGGTCTGCCAGCGCTGCCGCAAAAATAAAGCCGCGGGCTTCAATACCCGCGATCTGAGTGATGCCAGATCGCTGATAACGCTCACTGAAAATATCCAGCACATAGGTCAGCGCACGGACATCTGCCAGAGTACTGGTAATATCACGAAAGATAATGCCTGGCTTAGGGTAATCCGCAATCTTCGTTACCGAATTGCGAATATAAGACACTCTCGAATCTGAAGCTTCTGAGTTCATATAAACAAAAAGTTGTGGTTTGCAGGGATTTTACTGTATCGACTGAGAACATGATAGTGCATTTCTGGATAAAAAAAGCCCCGCTTAAAGCGGGGCTTTGCTTAATTCCAGGGAAGGAATATTAACCATTATTTAGAACGAGTAACCTACACGAACATAACCAAAGCGTCCGATATTATCGTAGTAGGCTGAACCTGCGCCAGTACCTGTGGTGTTCTTAGGTAAGCCGCGGTCAAGTACGTTGTCAAGACCTAAGGTCAAACGTACGCCATTATCAAAACGATAAGTACCCGTAAGATCAGTCACAGCATATGAACCATAATCCATGATGTTACTAGGGTTCGGGTTATTAGCCATTTCTGTTGGGCTATATAAATCCACACCGCTGGTGTAACGCGTACGAGTTCCTACGCTCCAGTTATCACGAACATAATCGATAGTGAAACGTGCCTGAAGTTCAGCATCACCTAATACGCCGGCAAAATCTGTGTACTCATCAGGTTCTTCCTGGAACGGGTAAGAACGCGCATCGATCAGGTATGTGCCAAGGAAACCAGTGCGGAAAGCTCCGCCAAGGGCGTCAAAGTCATAACCAACTTCAAAATCAATACCACGGTTTAAGCTACGGGCAATGTTCAGTGCGAAGTTTTCTATAACAGTGATTTCACCTTGCTCACCTTCAGCAGGGTTAGCTCCACGACGATCAACTCGTGCACAGAACTGGTTATTGATAGACGCGGCATCCACACATTCATTAAGAATACGCTGTGCGCTAAGACCTGAGATAGTGTCCGTTATATCAATTTCCCAATAATCCATAGTTACAGACAGACCAGGAACTATACTAGGCTGATATACCAAACCAACAGTGTACGAAGTCGATTCCTCAGGCTGAAGCTCAGCGTTACCGCCTGTTCTGCCTTCCAGAGTCGCATCATCATACGTTGAGTCGAAACCATCTGGCACACCTAACTCAGCACAGCGCGCGCGGCGAGTTTCTGCTACTGCTGGATCCGCGTTGTTCAGGTTAGTGGCACGACAAGGATCGTTAACAGTGTAGAAAGTCTGGCTTTGAGCCCGGAACAATTCAGTGATATTAGGTGCACGCAATGCTTCAGATACCGTGAAGCGAGCCCGTAATTCATCATTAATGGTCCAGTCCAGGCCAACTTTCCAGCTAGTAGCATTACCGATAGTTGAGTAATCGGCAAAACGGACCGCTGTTTCAAGTATTAAATCCTGTACCAGGAACTGGTCTGCAAGCAATGGAATCGCTAACTCACCATATACTTCGGCGACGTCGAATTTACCATCTACTTCACCCAGTGCGTTAAAGAAGGTGTCGCCTTCTGCTACAAACGGGTCTTCTTTCGAGGAACTCTTCTCTTCACGATATTCAAAACCACCCGCAAAACCAACAGCACCTGCTGGCAGGTCATACAGGAACGGGTTGTTCACGTTGAAGTTAACAACTGTTTGCTCAATTTCTGAAGTACCCAATGAGCGAGTTGCTACATAGTCACGAGCTTCCTGAGAAACACCTTCACGGCCAAAGTTGTTGATAGGCACACACCCAGCAGCACGGGCATCGGCATCGCGACAAACAATATTTCCATCACCGTCAAACACTGCGTCAACCGCGTTTAACCAGTTAGGAATGATTACATTATTGTCGTTAGCACGGCTCAGCTCGGTTTTACCCCAAACTAAGTTAGAGTCAAATGACCAGTCATCTGTTAAATAACCCTCAAGACCAACCACGAAGCGGGTGGTTTCACGGGTATTTTCTTCAAAACGACGGCCAACATCGTCATGCATTTTATTGACCTGAATCGTTTGAGCGCCTGCATCATCCATTAACTGACCCAGTTCATCAGTAACATAAGCGTTATCGCGCTGCATGTTGCCGCGTGCGTTAAAGAAGTTAAAGTATGGCTGACCATAATCTTCACTGTCCGTGCGCACGTATTTAGCATCAAAAGTTGCTAACAGGTTATTTGTTACTTCGTAATTACCACGCAGGTTCACGTTAAAACGCTCAAACTCTGGCTGAATTTCGCTATATTGGCGAAGGTTGATGAAATCACACGGAGCCTGACACTGGCCACGGGCTGGATCAACAATACCGTCTAACTGAACTGGTCTTACTTGACCGTCATTAGAGAACGTATACCAATCGCCACCAATGTTGGCAGTACCATTTCGACTTAAACGATAATGACCCGTATTCGGAATTGAATAGGTATCAGGATGATTCGGACTTAAAGCGTCTTCTTCAGCACGAGGAAAACCATTAAAAGCTTCATAGCCTACAGAAGACCAGGAAGTACGAGTCCACGGATGGTCTAGTGCATTCAAGCGATCCTGTGAGTTATACTCAGCTGAAACCGCCACGTTGCCTCGGTTGTCAGCAAAGTTAGTACCATATGAAACGGTAAAACGCTCATTTTCATAGTCACTGTGCTCAGAGAAACCTTTAGTTGCTGTCGCATCAAAACCCTGAATATCACGCTTCAGAATAAAGTTAACTGCGCCTGTTACGGCGTCTGCACCGTAAACCGCTGATGCACCACCAGTAATGATTTCAACACGGTCAATCCAGCTAGATGGAATAGTGTTGGTATCTACTGAAGCAGAGCCAGTAGAACTGGCTACGTGTCTTTGACCATCGACCAGAACCAGCGTACGGCTCGTACCCATACCGCGAAGGTCAAGTAAGCTGACGCCTGCTGTACCAATGAAGCGACCGGAGTTGGCAAGAGTATAAGTGTTTGCCAATGCAGGTAGTCTTGAAAGCACCTCACCAATATTCATGGCGCCGCTATCAATCAAATCCTGACCCGAAATCACTGTAACTGGCGACGGAGCTTCAGCGCCTTCACGTAGTATACGTGAGCCAGTTACCTGAATACGCTCTGTACGTTCAGCGCTCTGTTCGTCTGCGTCATCTTGTGAAAAAGCGACACTCGGGCTGACGAGCAAACCCGCACCGATTCCCAAACTAAGTATGTTGCGTATCGATTTTGCTAAATCTGTATTACTACTCATAATGCTTCCCTCTGGTATTTTTATAGTTATCTTTCAAGTAACTCACGATATGAACTCAAGCAGAAGTTCCAGAGCACTACATACTTTTTAACATTAAAGGCACAAAAGAACAACAAGCAACTTACAAATTACTTACAGTTTTTTATCGTTACCGGAGGGGGGAGGATCAGGCTACACGGCGTGGTGCTATGCTTTTCAGCTCAGCTAGCAAGGTTTGTTTATCTACAGGTTTACCCAGCACCGCATCGGCGCCCAGCTTTCGTGCTTTGTCTTCCAAACTACGCACGTTCTCTGTCGTCATAAAAAGTATCGGCGTTTTATCATAGCTGTGTTGTTCACGTAAATGACGCAACAGCGCTAAACCGTCCATTAAAGGCATCTTATGGTCAACTATGACAACATCAAAAGCTAACTTCTTAGCCTTATTTAACCCCGCAAGGCCATCTTTAGCCTGCGTAACCGCATAAGGAGTTTCTGCCAGTATTTCAAGAATCTGAACGCGCGTGCGTTCTTTATCCTCGACCAGCAATAAATTCAGGGCCATAAAAACCTCTTTTACTACTAAAGTTACTTACCCGGCAATAAGTTGTATTACAGCAATAAGGACAGGCAACAATGCCACGCCAACAAAAACTAACACCCCTAACACCAGGTGACGGTTGCCCGACTCTTCGCGGTAATTCTGATTCTCTGCCATGCTCATACCTCCAGCGTAAATTGCGAGCAGAATTTTACTTGATCAAGCACCAACAATAAAGTTGAAATTTTGATCCATAATCATCCGATCCATAATCATCCAAGTATGGCACTTTATTGCAGGCAAACAAAAAATCCGCAGCCTTATGCAAGCTGCGGATTTTTTTATTTGCGGACTAATTGACTTTAATCTAAATCAACACCGCGACGTTCAGCCGTAGTTCGGATGTAACCAGCCCAGCTTTCTGCATTGCGACGATGTGCATCATAGCGCGTTGCATTTTCCGCAGCCGCCAATGCATCACCATATTGTTCTGCATAGAAATAAGCTTCAGCCAGTGACATGTAAAGCCGACCCGTGGTGTCATCATCAGGATCCATTAATTGAATCGCATTTGAGAACGCCTCAGCCGCATTACTATAACGGTCTACAAACAATAAGGCGTCACCACGACGACGATAATAATCACGACGGTCTTCATCGTCCTCAGCAACTGCTATCGCCTGTGTATACATTTCAGCCGCTTCATTAAACTCACGCGCTGAATGATACGAACGAGCCGCTATTGAATAATTACGGGGAGTTCCTTGCACCTCTCCAGATTCAATGTGACGTTCCATTACTGTCGCTGCGCGGTATGGAATACCGAGGTTACTGTACATCTGAACCAGTGCACGAAAGTCGTTTTCGCGATTCAGATAACCAGCAAGATAGGCTAATTCCATGGTTGCCAAAGCTTTTTCTAACTCTTCTTCCAGGAGATAAAACATACCTAACTGGCCCCACCAACGTTCTTCGCCTGGTAGCACCTCAAGACCTTCTTCCAGTACCTGAATAGCGTTTGCTATCTGTTGCGTTTCATAGAAAGCAGCTACCTGCAGAATATAAGGATTACGATTAGGGGTTTCCTGATGTGCCACAGATTTTCTGGCAAAAGGAATCACCTGTTCATAATTCTCTAATTCAAGATGAGCATTCGCCATGCGCATAAAGACTTCATGGTCCAACTCACCGGTAAACTGAATCCATTCCTGATAACGCTGCAAAGCTTCTTCGTAATTCTCATGCTGCAAATTTAAGTCTGCTAGCAAACGAATAGAGGCACCATGATCTCCGAAGCTAAGAATATTGAAATCAACTGCACGCTCTAATTGCGCGATGGCTTCATCCAGTTCATCTTCAGAGGCTAGCAAATTACCAATGAAACGGGCCAGATAGGCACGGTCAAAGTCGTTTCTCGCATTGGTACCACGAAGCACCTGAATAGCTTCCTGAGTAAGGTCTTCTTCATAAAGCTCGAAAGCTTCCATGATGTTTCGACCAACCCGTTCAGATACTGCCTGACTGGGGCGACGGTCACGAATGGCGCGCACTTCATCAGGGCTCGGAATACTAAAGCCAACATCGATACCCACTGTGTCACCGACAGTTTCCGCCAGAGCGTCCGCATCTTCGTCTTGAGCATGCACCAGTGGTGCCACTGCAAAAGTAAAGACAATGACTCCCGCCAATAATGTATATTTAAAATTCATTATTGCCCCTCCATCGTAAAGTCAAGCTGCACCGTCATGCCTTCCTGACGTTGTGGAACGCCATCAACCACTTGAGGTGCATAACGCCAGCGACGCAAGGCGCGGCGCGCTTCCTGATCAAATACGCGACGAGGCTCAGCTTCAATAATTTCAATGTCAGTGACTCCACCCGTTTCATCTATGGTGAAGCGCAGGCGAACCCAACCTTCTATGCCATCGCGAGCTGCAGCGGGCGGATAACGAGGCTCAATCCGAACTATCGGTTGTGCATCGCCATCACGCCCCATAGCCCCACCAGGACCTTGCAGGCCAGTATCGGCACCACCTAAATCGACACCACCCATGTCCATACCAAAAGAGACAGCATCGTCGGCAGCATCAGGCTCAGTATCAGGCTGATCTGGCGGTTGCTCCGGCGGTTCAGGAGGCGGTGGCGGCGTACGTTGCCGCTGTGTTACGTCCTGCTCTGGAGGTGCTGAGACGATGTCGATCCGAGTTGGTGGCTCGGGCGGTTCAGCCCGTTGCGCACCACCACTGATCAAGAAAGCCATAAAGACAAACAGAGCAAAAGTAACAGCGGCGCCTAGTAATATTGATACTATCAACCGCACCATATTAATCGTTCTCCGCTGCTATCGAAATTTGTGAAATGCCAGCTTCCCGGATTTGGTCCATTACCTGAACCACAACACCGTGACGCGCACCTTCGTCAGCCTGAATAACCACCATATCGGTAGGTTGCTCAGCTAACATACGCTCCAGGTTGGCGGCTACACGCTCCACATCAACCATACGGCGATCCATCCAGACTTCACCATTCTCACGAACCGCAATAAAGATGTTCGCTGACGGCTTATCAGAAGCCTGTGTAGCTTCAGGACGGTTCACGTCAATACCAGCTTCTTTAACAAACGAGGTTGTTACGATAAAGAATATAAGCATGATAAACACGATATCTAGCATCGGTGTCATATCTGCTGTTGCTTCGTCGTCCTCTCGTATACGTCTACGTGCCATAATTCTTCTCTCTTAGTGATGGGGCAAGCTATCTAGTAACTTGTCCCGCTCCCGGCGGATACGTGCATCAAGACGCGTCACAAATATCATTCCGGATAGTGCCGCCACCATGCCTGCCATTGTTGGGATAGTTGCCATTGAAATACCGCTGGCCATCAAACGGGGGTTACCCGTTCCCTGTACCGCCATAATTTCAAATACTGCAATCATACCTGTAACCGTACCCAGTAGTCCTATCATCGGACAAACTGCAATCATAGTTTTCAACAATAGCATGCGTGAGTTAAGTTTAACTGAAACCTCGGAAACCCAGGCCTCACGGATTTTATGCGCGTACCAGGAAGTCGTGTCCTTACGTGCTTCCCATTGCTCTATGATGCGTTTCCGGTCCTTCGGAAACACACCTAGCAGGTACCAATAACGCTCAACTAATACAATCCACATAATTAACAGCGCTATAAAGACGAGGTATAAAACATCCCCACCTGTCGCAATAAAATCCCTGACAGTTTCCCATAGACCCATCAGGTATAATTGCATGCTTACTCTCCTTTCTCCGCATGAGAAGCAACAATTCCTGAAGCTTGCTCATCGAGAACCTGAACGATTGATTTAGCGCGACCTGATACGATGCTATGCACAACAATCAGAGGTAACGCAGCAATCAGACCCAGGGCAGTAGTTACCAGTGCCATAGAGATATCGCCGGCCATAATACGAGGATCGCCCGTACCGAACAGAGTAATCGACTGGAACGTACCAATCATACCAATTACGGTACCTAACAGACCCATAAGCGGTGAAATAGCTGCCAGGATCTTAATAATACTGACACCAGACTCAATCTTAGGTGTTTCACGTAAGATTGCTTCGTCCAGTTTAAGTTCCAGGGTTTCCACGTCGGCCTGCTTATTATCATGATAAACCTTGAGGATACGACCCAATGGGTTGTTACCTGGATTTTCAGGATTCTTAAGCTGACTGCGGATAGACCCACCTGTCATAGTAAGAGTTATCAGCTTGTAAAGCGCGATCAGCATACCGATAGCAAATACAACGGTAATAGCGTAACCCACAGTACTACCCTGGTGATAATGCTCAGCCAGTGTAGACTTCTGAGTTAGCAGGCTAAGAATAGCGCCACGAGACGGATCGACGAACACACCCTGATAACCAGATTCAGCATTTTCAAAATCGCGTGCAGCACGTAAAACGTGGCCTGCTGGCTGACGACCTAACGGCTGAATTTGGTTGGTATCTTCGTTGTACAGCAGGTACTCACCATTTGAAATCAGGTTGAAAGCACCAACACGTACGATTTCGCGAGTTTCGCGACCACCTTCCAGCAAGGTAACTTCACCCTGGAACCGGCTTACACGACCTGATTCACGCATTTCTGTCAGAAGCGCTAGCCACAGTTCTTCAAGCTCTGCAATGTTCGGTAATTCCTGAGCTTCTGCCAGGCTTTCCAGCACATCTGCGCGACCTGGATACTCTGCACTTACCACTGAAGTTGAAATACGACCGATAGTGTCTGAAGCGGCACCACGGATAACACCAAAGATTTCACCTAAGGTACCGACCATGTTGTCCAGCTCAGTTTCTTTATTGGCAATATCAACTTCGTTTTGCGCAAAGGTTTCCTGCAAACGTTCACCACGAGCTTCTTCATCGGCCAACTGCTGACGAGCTTCTTCCAGCAACGCCTGACGGTCAGCACGTTCATCCATAAAGCGACGTTCGCGCTCCTGGTCAATACGCTGTGCTGCGGCACGGTTTTCCTGCACCAGACGGAGCAGATCATCAAGACTAGTAGCATCCTGTGCACTTGCAGAGAATGCAACACCTGCAGCTAAGGAGAGACCTGTTGCGGCTGTTATTAAATACTTAACTACCTGTTTCATTCTGCACTCTCCGGAGCTGAGATTGGTAAACGCACAATGTCATACTGAGTTTGATTACGCGCCATACGAATCGCTTCTGTCAGCGGATTCAGATAGCCATCATCAAGCTCTGTCCATTCACGGGCTTCGTTGTCCCACATCCACGCATTACGCATGTCCAGTGACTGAGCGAGAAACGTAATACGACCCAGATGGAAAAAGTCTACTGCGATTTCCTGTCCGCCAAATTCCAGAGTTCCCTGGTAAGCGTTCAAGCCAACACCGTAGTCCATTTCAGTCTGATACGCTGTCATGATCTGACGGAATTTTTCTGAATCAGTCACGTTAGAACGAGTCATGATGTCGCGCAGCCGTTCCACACGACTTTCACGTCGTTCGCTATAGATTGGAACATCCAGACGAACGAACTCATCCAGTGAGTCAATCATACGATACATAAGAGGAACCACGCCCTGGCGGGTTTCTTCAATACCGTCAATTTGACGCTGTAACGAATCAAGTGTCTCATTCTGATCGTCAACCAAACGCTGAACGTGATCATTATACAGACGCAATGATTCATACTGGCTAACTACATCGCGGTAGTCGGCAAGCAGTTCGCGACTCTGTTCAAATAATGAGTCAATGCGCTCTTGAGATTGCGCAGAGCTACGGTGAATTTCTGTTTGCTCCGATTGCAGACGCGGCAAGTCAACGTTAGCAGCGACAGTCGCGCTACCCGCCAGAGCCATTATGCCCGCAACAGCGGCAGCAGTTTTGCTTCGTTTGATTACTTTGGTCATAGTTCCCAACCAATTTGACGTAACTTTATGTTCCTGCGATTAGACGCCGTAACCTTTACAGATACGAGACTATCAGCCAGAAACCCAGTTTAGTGAGTGATGAAATATACGTTTCCTACACTTGCAGCTGCCGATTTTAAAATTCGGCAATTCAGCAATACTCCCAGACGGCGTACTTATTGTCAACTAACAAAAATGCATCCAGTTAACGATAAGATAACCGGTATTGTCCGCATATAGAAAAACAATTTCAGATAATAATTGCAACCCCAGCTGAACGACCAAAAATAGCCATTCAACTTATATGTAGCGCTAGAAGTATAACCGCAGAATACAAAAAACCCACTCCTCGGAGTGGGTTTTTATGAGATTTTCTAAGTTTTTAGAAACGTTGTGTGTAACGTAACATAAACTGACGACCAACAAACGGATATAAATTTTTGTTGAATTCATCGTTACGGTCAAGCGCAGGCTTCTCATCAGTCAGGTTATTGATACCTACGGTTACACGGCTATTCCACTGTGTTTCATAGGCATACTGTAACGAGTGATGTGCATAGCTGCTAACTTTGTACTTGTTCCCATCGGAATCTCTTAAACACTCAGCCAGGAATTCGCCGGTTTCAACAGAAGCAACATTCAAAGTTGTCGACTGGCAACGGCCAGGAATGAAGTAGCTGAACAGATTCACGCTGTGATTACCAACCGTATATCCCACCTGAACATCAAAACGATATTCGTTTTGAGTTAACTTAGTGTAATCCTGCAGTGCAGAACCTGGAGTAAACAGCGAGTTATATTCAAGTACATAACTCAGGTTAAAATCAGTTGTTAATACACCTGGACCAACATCATCAAACCAGTTGATATTCAGGTCAATACCTGATGTATCAAAGCTACGGAAGTTTGTAGGCTGTACAGAGTGTGGTATGACGTTGTGATTGTCACTATACTCAAGACCTTCAAACTGTTCTACCGTCTCCATAAAGGTTACCCAATACAGATCCTGAACACCTATTGTGGTAATTGTATCCTCAATTTCAGTCCAGTAGTAATCAGCAGAGAAACTCAGGTTTGTACCTGTAAGGTCAGTTGCGTCATACACTGCACCAACTACAAACTGCTTAGATGTTTCTGCATCCAGGTTTTGATTAGCCCCGAAGAACGTTTGTTCCTGACGCTCAGGACCTTCCAAACAACCCTGAATGTCGTTAGTGAAATCAGGATCAGCTGAAACTTCAGAGAAGGTTCCGCCCATACAACTAACCAGGTTACGCCCAAAAGCAAATGCTTGTGAAGGTTGCTGGAATAGCATATCCAGTGAAGGTGCACGGAAGCCGGTACCGTAAGAAGCTCGCACTACCAGATCGTTGGTCGGCTGCCATCTACCCGAAAACTTGTATGACACATTGTCACCGAAGTCAGAGTAGTCGTCATAACGCAACGCAAAATCCAGCTCAAGATCAAGCGTAAGAGGAACAGAAACTTCACCGAACAGAGCTCTAATCTCACGTGAGCCACCTGAAGTACCGCCTGAGGTACCTAAGATATTACCAGCTTCAGCCTGGGACTGTGCCTGGTCGTTATATGTTTCGTTGCGTATTTCACCACCGACGAAAAACATAGAATCCATAGGACCTTGCCCCTGCAGGCCAAAGTCTATGCGGTCTGTAACCATAGAGGCACGGCGATTTGCATTTTCACGCATATCTCCAACAAGAGTCGAGTATTCACTTTGGTCTGGTTGACGAGGATCCCAGCCTGCGTCTGCTGCAGCAGCCAGTCCCTGAGTATTTACATAACCATCACCCCACTCATGCATTTCATACAAGTTACGGGTATAGGTCAATTCATAATCCAGATCCAGATTAGTGATATAACCTTCAAAACCTAAAGTAATGTCTGTCACGTAATCGTTCTGATCAGTATCACGACCAGGACCTGTTATATCAAAGCGATATAATACGCTATCGCCAGGGTTCAGAGCTGCTAATGTCTGACCATTATCTAAAGTTTCTTCAGCTAAAGCCGGACCTGTCCAGCCAAACGCACCGGCTGCAGGAGCATAACGACCAAAACTGTTAGTGCGGTTATATAACGCCCGAGAAATAAAGCGATGATTGTCATCTATATTATAGGTTGCATCTAGGAATATATTATAGCTATCCAGCGAAGCTGTTTCTGCCATGATTTCGGTAAAATCATATGCACAAGATGTGTCACCTGGCCACGCGCTGTCAGCGAATACACCAGACACATGACCTTCACCGTAAATGGAGCAGTCTCCATCTGTCATGGCTACATATTGACCGTCTGGACGGATAATAGTACGGGCAGCCTGACTGTAACCAGAAGTCTGATTAAAGTCTGGTAAACCATCTACCTGAGTACTGTCGTCGTTGCGATCAAAGCTTTGGAAATAATCACGGTCACGCGCCCAGATAATGTCGCGGCGAGATTTTTCAAGTGCGTAGGTAATATTACCGCGGTCACCAGAGAAACCACCAACAACGCTGAAGCCGCGCTCATCGCCGCCTTCCTGATCAGAAATATTGGTGCTTGCAGTAAGTTCGACGCCTTCAAAATCACTACGTAAAATGATGTTAATTACACCACCAATGGCATCGGAACCATAAACTGCTGAAGCACCATCAGACAGAATTTCAATACGTTCTACTGCAGCGAAAGGAATGGCGTTCAAGTTTTGAGACTGACCATCCAAAACCGGCGAACCTGGCATACGACGGCCATTTAAAAGAACAAGCGTACGGTTAGAACCTAACCCACGGAGGTTCATCGTCGCCTGGCCCTGAGCCGTAGTACCAGAATCTTCACGGAAAGAGCCAGATACGTTGAAAGATGAGCTACGTAATACATCCGCTACCGACGCGAAACCGGTTGCATCAATATCTTCACGGTTAATAACCGTTACTGGGGTAGCTCCTTCTAAGGCGCTACGATTTAAACGTGAACCAGTTACCTGGATACGCTCAACAGCCGCGGCTTCTTCTTGTTCCTGGTCTTGCGCTACAGCAACGGACGCACCGGTAAAGGCAGTTGCTGTAGCACCGTACATTAGCGCTAAGCGGACAGACTTAGCTAATTTGCTATTGGTGTACATGTGTATTCTCCCTGGATCACTTGTTAGTGATTTTTTTAGGTTTATTGCGCACAAAGTTGTCTTTGTACTTATTGTAAAAGTCAGCAAGCTACTGACTAATCAGTCTCGATAGTAATCAAAAAAAATTGCCGGGGCAACCGTTGCAAACAAACATTTGTCATAAATTTGTGCTTTTTTAAACATTTATCTCATTTTCACAATGTAAAGCTAAGATAAAAGTTCAAATATAGCAAAAAGCATAACCTATGCAAGCCCGTATCTGCTTTTTCTGTAACCATTGTGACAACTATGCGATAATTGTTATCTAGTCAACAAAGGCTTACTGCAATCACCATGTCACAAGCTAAACCACCAACTATAGCGCCATATCAACAATTGCTGGAACGTCTGGAAAGTGCCTGTCAGGGTTTGCCCAAAGAATTAAAAAGCGATTGGTTTGCCGCAGAGCTGTTTTCCTGCCGTTCTGCAGATCCCGCTGATTATCTGGCGGAAATACGTCTCAATATTGAGCGTTTACAGAAGATGCCCCAACAGAATGAAAGTTATAGCTGGCTTTTCAGTCACCTGGAGCAACAGCTACAGGCATTAACGCAAGCGTTGTTCCGTGCCCGCAAACCAGACTCCCATAAAAGTGACAGCAGCAAACCAGGCATGCTCCGTGAAGCCAGCCTCTCGCGCCTGCACCAGGAGCTGGCCCGGCATCATGAATATGAACGGCGTTTGCAGGACAATCTGCGTGTTGCCCAGCAAACCGAGCATACTGAACAACAACAGCGGATAATGCAGTGCCAGCAGCGTTTATTACGCTGCCAGCGGGCCATACGGGGTATTGAAGAGCGTATTAGAAAAGCGGAAGGTTAACCCCGCCGTAGTGCGGTTTTCACTGAGTCCGGCAAAGGCGGCAATGCAGACTTCGGTAGTAAATAGGTCGACAAATTAAGTAAATCAGTAAAAATGCGGTTTTTCTCGGTGGTTTTACGCAGGTATTCATGACCCGATGAGCCACCCGTACCTATTTTCGAACCCAGCATGCGCTGCACCATCATGGCATGGCGGTAACGCCAGATGGTCATATTATCGTCCATGTCAGCAAGGCAGCTTAAAACCTGGAACGGCAGGTTAAACACCGGTTCTTCACGATACAGGTTAATAAATAACGCGCCCTGCATCGCCCGTTGCGACAAGCGCACCCGTCCTTCATCCTGCATATGCTTATATCTCTCCGCATCGAAGAGCGCCGCGAAGTTTTCCCGGGTACTGTCCAGCTCTTTCAGCTCAGCTTCCAGCTCGTCTTCACTTAACAATTCATTAGTACGCAAAATCTCTTCATCATGATCCAGGTTCTGCTTAATGGCCTGCTGATAGTGCTGCCAGAAGGCAAAGTCTTCAAACTCCAGAAAAGGCATACGCGCCAGCCAGTCATCGACGCATTCAAAAAGACTAGCCTTCTTTTCCTGCTCAGCTAAATAGGCTCTGTCTTTATCGTTAATGCGGGTATAAAACGATTCCTGATCAAAGTTAATCCGGCTTTTGCGCTTGAGCCCTAAACTGATCTCCAGCTCTTTGAACTGAATGCTCTGAAAACCAGAAGCTGGCACCAGGTAATCACGAAATTCCAGAAAGTCCTGCGGGGTCATGGTTTCCAGCACGCCAATCTGCTGATTCAGCAATTGCTGAATAGTGCCTATACGGTGCAATCTGTGTACAACCGTCATCAAAGACTCATCAGCAACCTGTTCGGCGCGGAAAATAGAAAGCACCGAACGCAGTTCGTGGGTGATTTGTTTAAACCACAGCTCATAGGCCTGGTGCACAATAATAAATAAGGTTTCATCATGCGCGGGCGCACCATACTTTTCGCTTTGTAGCGTCTGCGCCCCAAGGAGTTTATCCAGCTGCAGATAGTCACTGTAATAAACCGCTTCTTTGTTCTTTTTCATAATCTCTGGCCTGCTTATTATAAATACCAGCTTCATTAAAACAGGCGCAGGTAAAGAGGTAAAGCCAGCCATTGATAAAGTGTTGCTGCGCAGCGCAGCCCCCGCTATGCTGGAGGTATATTAACTGTAGGAGAAGTTGCATGACCTGGGATGATGATATTCACAATGTGTATGAAAAACTGGTCGTTGAATATGTTGAAGGTTTAGAGATGGAAAAAACCCATGACCACGACTTCATCGCCGACATGTGCTGTGTAGTACTGAACAAGTTGCCATCGCGTTACATCCGACATGACGTCGATATGCAATTTTACTTAACCGATTCGGAGCGCGAGGAAATGCAGGAGCGAGTTGCCCACGCTGTTAATGCAGCGCTGGTTAAGTTACAAAATAAGAATAGTAGAGAAGAATAAAAGAAGGAGGTGAACCCCACCAGCCACACCCCGGCACACACATCCCTGACTGCGGCTGCTCCCTTCCGGGCCTGACCGAGTCCGCCAGTTAATGTTGCGAGGGGACCCGTGGGGCCACCAAGGCGCATTATCAATTAAATGCGCCTTTTTTGCAAGCCAAGTCAGCTATTCAGTTAACGATTTCGTTAACTGTTTCGTTAACGGTAATGCCGCCCTTCCTGCGCATTTACTCTGGGCTCCAGACGATAACCGCTGGACATAAACGCATAACCCAGTCCTAAACGAACCGAAGGTTCAACACCTTCAATGGGTGTCACCACGCTTAATGTCAGGCCAACTCCCCCGCCTAAACTGAAATGCGTGTTCAGTTCAGCAAAAGAATAGCTATTGGCCACGCCATCACTGGGTAGTCGCTCCCAGGCTGCGCCCTGCTCTGGCTGCACCTCAGCGCGGCTATCATCACTCCATTGAGCATATTCCAGCCCATGATTAATGGTTAATGAAGTCACCACTGAGTCCTCCAGAAAACTGAACCAGAAACCAATACCTGCACTGACAAAATAATTATCCAGTTCCAGTCCCACATCACGGTTGCGGTCTTCCCGTTCAAGTAATAACTGATGACTGCGGGTACCGCCTGAAAACTGGGTGGTCAGATTAAAACGATTCAGATAGCGCTGTACCGAAATCTCAAACTCGCTCTCAGGGCCTTCATAATTAACATGATTAACACGTTCAATCTGTGTCAGGTCAGAATAATTGATGTTACGCCCCTGAACCCAGGGTAGCTTATAATCATCCGTGGGTTCTCCCCCGGCACGCATGTGATAAAAACTAAAACGCCAACCGTGGTGATATGGATGACGATAAGCCGGCGCGGTATATTCCCGGTTCACCGTCCGGTCCGTTATCAACTGAAAACGGTCATCAATAATCTGATAATCCGGATCAAACTCATCGCCGTCCAGGCGGCCCACTTCTATATGGTAAGCCCCGGCTTCGAGCTCACGATTCACATTATTCGATACCGATTTATAGACGGAGTTACCGTTACGATTCACCTGCAGTGTCGACCGCCGATCCCGCGCGCTTAACGCCAGCCAGCCATACTGACGCTCTTCAAGAGCAAAATAAGCAAAACCATAAGGGGCGCCTGCAGCAATATCGACGTCACTATGCAACGAACGGTGCCCTTGCATGTTAGCGCTGACTCTATAAGTCGCACCTGTGTCGACCGAGTGACGCACCGGAGACCCCACAGAACGGCCATCAATTTCAATATTAGCCTGCTGAGGATTTTTATAAATATAAACCGTAGCCTGTTCATTGCTGAACAATCGCTGCCGCGTAACACTATCGGTATGCATCAGCGCCAGTTCCGGATGCCGCCAGTCCTGAGCAATAGATTGCGTAGCATAACCAACAATAAAGATATTAAAATTGGCGGGCAAATCACTGAGCTCAACCCAGGCCGTAAAACCATTCGCATCGGTGCTCAGCTCTTCAGTGCTTATGCGCAGCACAGTATTCGGCTGCGGGCGGGCCGTTTCCTGATGCAGCAGTACAAAACGTACACGTTCACCATCATTAGCTACTATAGGCAGTACTTTCATAGCATCCACGCTACTTTCAACCGCCCCACGGAAATAGTTAGCAAAAGTCGCGCTCTGTCCATCGGCAGTGGTGAAGGTCGCGTCCCCCACACCATCACGAGCGGCTAACGCCAGACCTTCCAGCGCACGTCTTTGCCTGCGTGCCGGTTCACTCTCCGCCACCTGCTCGAGCTGCAAAACTTTATTCAGCGAAGCGGCGTTGCGTCGGGCCTGGGCGGTTATACGCTGCATCGTCTCGTTATCAATCTCTGCACGCACATACCAGCTGTCATCAAAGCGCTGACTGTGGGCGACCCTGACATTTTCCAGCTCTACATTTGACCAGGTAAACAAAGTACTGGTGAACTCTTCTTCCAGTTCATCGCCACTTTGGCGGAAACGTTGCTCATCTTCACCGCGTACATTGCTCAGCACCTGTTCAGCTATTTCAAACTGAGCATTCTGCAGTGCCTCTTCACGAGAACTGCCTGCCCCATGTCCCTGCACATAACCGGATCTGGGCGCCAGTTGACGTTGTTGGGTTTCGTATTCATACGCCTGCATATCCGTTTGCTCTGGAGTACTGGAACAGGCACTCAAACCCACGGCTAATAAAACAGTCAGTATGTAACGCTTTGCAGCCCAGCCAAGGCCCAAAAATAATACACCGGCAAGCAACAACCAGGGCGCGTTTAACAGCAACCAGGCAGCGGCAATAACGGGTAACAGTAATAATCGGACCACAGCAGCTAACCACTCATGCGTTGCTACCCTCTGCGCCAGCGCCGGAGAGTGTTCATAATAAAAAGCAATAAAAGCATCCCCGGCCCGGTGTCCTCGCAAGAAGCGATCACGGAACTGGCGCAGCGTCGACACCTGGGGCTCAAGCAATGACCCAAATGCGGCGGTAGCAATAAAGCATTGATCTTCGTCCATATCGATAGAGGTACCACCACTAATATCAAAACCTATCTGGCAAGCCGCTGTTTCTATAGGAGCCAGTTGTTGGCTTGCCGTTGACAGCGTGCCTTCTGCCTCCCAGGACGCATTAATTTCAAGCTGATAGGCAGACTCACAGCTAAGTCCTGAGACCGCAAGGCTGTCCTGGTTATGCTCAACAACGACAACAGCTGGTTGCCAGGAAGCCCCACCGTCTGCGCTTTTACGGGCACTGAATTCGGGTTCAGCGTAATAGAATGCGTCTTCGCGTAGATGGGCCCGCAGACTACTGCTGCCCGGTTGCGCTGGTGCCCGCAGAAAACCACCGTCACAGGACGAGGTGCCCATCGTCTGCACCGGCGTCACTGTGCGCTCATCGCTATTCTGACTTTCTGCAACAGCGCGTATATCAACTTCACTGGAGCACGCCAGCACCGCATAAAAGGCACTCAAATCACCGCTACCCGAACGGATCTCCTGCTGCGAACCTGTAATCCTCTGCCAATCTGCATCCTCGGCTATACGGTACTCAAACCAGGCGTCTGCATTACCATCCAGAGTCTCAACCGAAGCGGTTATCTGAATAGCATCAAAATAGTTATTTTCTTGCTGAGGAAGGCTCACCAAAGGGCGCAGTGAGAGCTCTCCGGAAGGCAAGGACAGCTGTTGAATCAACACATTTACAGGCTCATGTGTGTCCTGCAAAGCCTGCCACTCCACTTCGATGTCGGTTATGCCGTCATACAAAGGAATGTCTATCACTACCGACTGCAAGTTATCGCTGACATCCAGCTGCTCGCTCGTCCACACTGTCTGTTCATTCAACAAAATTCGAAGCTGTCCTTTATCAGTACCGTTATCAGTACCGTAAAGCAATGACAACGCCAGTTCAGCGCCTGCTAAAAAACGGCCGCTCAGTGACCAGCTAGCCGTTTCCTCTGCGGTTAACTCTGGCGCTCGCAAGGCGTTTTTCTCAATAAGCCAGCCTTTGCCCTGCAGTCCATTGATCAGGTAATACGGCCGCTCGGCCGCCAGAAAGTCAGCCGAAAAATACATCGCAGCACTACCCTTATCGTGCATCTGAATAGGTATCGTTTTGGAGTTACTGTCGTTGGCGGCAAGATAGTTGCTACGGCTATTCGCTCCCCAAGCATAGAAAGCTCCGTCCTCAGTAGCTGCGTAAGCGGCAGAGTGGCCTACTGACAACTGCTTAACCTCAGTTTCAGGCGCAAATTGCACCTGCCGGGGCGAAGACTGATCCTGGGTCGAACCTATGCCCAGTTGACCGTTGTTGTTATACCCCCAGGCAAACACCTCTCCGTTTTCTGTGCGCGCAAAAGCCAGCCCGCGGCCGGCATGATTCTGACCACCCGCTTGCAAATAATTCACCTGCGACAAATCGGCCGGATCAATACGCGCTGGCACCTCACCATCACCAGTCACCGCTGCATCACGCCCCAGAGCTGGTACTTCACGGCCCCAGGACCAGACATAACCTTCACTGTCGAGCGCGTAACTGTTCACCGGTCCTGCTGCTATCTGAACCCACTCAACATCATCCGGTTTTAATACCGCGACCGGAAAGCTTTCAGCAACACCATAACCTTCATCACCGTTACCTAATTGTCCATAACGGTTATTGCCCCAGGCCCATAACTGGCCCTCGGCATCCAGCAATAAAGCATGTTCTGCGCCCGCGGCGATTTTAACACCTGCGGCGCTGGCTGCAGGCATAGGCACCCGGCTCCAGCCACCACCGTTGCCCAATTGTCCCTGTTGGTCACGGCCTGCGCTGCGCACCTGCCCCTCATCATCCAGTAACAATGCGAAAAATTCGCCATGCGCCATAGCCACAACTGGCCGTTTATCCGGCATGACAATAGGCACTGGCGTAGACTGATTGGCGCTGGAACCATCGCCCAGCTGATCATCGTTATTGCTACCCCAGGCGTAGACATCACCGTTCTTCAATAAAGCATGACTGAAGTTACGACCTGAGCTGATCGCTTGCACACCGCTAAGACCGGTTATCTGGGTTAACTGATCAACATTATTATACGTGGAACCACCCAGGCCCAAACGGCCGGAGTTGTTTGACCCCAGACTCCAGAGCGTCGCGTCTTTTTTTAGCAGCAGGCTGAACCCCTCGCCACCGCTTATCGACTGACCATTGTTTGTCTCAGCAGCCAAAGCAGGCGCCGAAAAGAAAGCTACGCATAACCATGCGAGCACAAGAAGGCTCTGGGTTAAAGACACAACCGCAGTACTCATGGGAACTCCTGAGTTTATTCTTATTAGGTAGGAAAAAATAAAACGGCGCTGCAAACGCCGTTTTTATCATATTTTACTGTATTCAGCCGCCCAAACGGTCCAGAGCATCATCAGCCGCTCGCTGATTACGATCCTGACGTGCTTCACGCTCGTGCTGCTGACGCTGACGCTCGGCCTCTTCAGGAGTCATGCCCGTGGCACAACCGCTTAAACCAGAAACCGCTACCACCGAGGTCAATAACAATAGCAAAAATGATAATTTCATAACTTCCTCCGGCTTATCGTGTTGCCTGCATGCGCTCGTCCATCTCATCCAGTAACGCACGACCTGTCAATTCAGCCTGGTTACGTGGCATACGCACACCGACAAATACACGCACAGAACCATCGTCCTGGCGTACACGCTCAATCTGGTAAACTTCAGCGCCAGTTACTGCGGTTTGAGTGCGTTCCTGCATAGCGCTGGTAAAGACACCATAGGTTTCAGGGTCATCCAGATTATGTTGTCCGCCTTCACGAGCCTCGGCTTCAAATGACGTTTGCAGAGATTCAGCTAATTCGCCCCGGGCATTCAGACGCGCCTGACGCGCAGCCATATTTGCATTATTGCTATGGCCTTCAGCAAAACCATAAAAATACTGGTCATCATTCTGGCGAACGTCATACCATGATGGCCATTCTGATTGCACAGGCTCAGGTGACGATGAGCAGGCCGAAAGTGTGAAAGTAGCAATACCAACGATTGCCAGAGAGCGAAGAAATGATTGCATAGTCCCCTCCAATGGGATTTACCTGATTTAGTCTTTCTTATGTGTAATATTTATTAGTTTCATTAAGCTTCTTTGAGCTCTTCTATCTTATAAAAAACAAAGCCTTATTTCAATTACAGTGTTTTATTCGCCTTTTTCGCAATCACTTGCTGTGCCTCATCGCTGGCAAGGGCTTTCATGAATACTTTTAACTCACGCTGTATACGTTCAGAGGCACTTTCTGGCGCTGCTTTCAGTAACTTTTTGCTGTTTCTGAGCGCTTGTGGCGGTTTAGCTGCTAGTTTATCAGCAACCTGGTTTACCTCGGCTGCCAGCTGTGAATTTTTAACGACACTGTTAAGCAAACCAAACTGCAGCGCTTTTTGCGCATTAAAGGCTTCGCCTAAAAGCAATAATTCCGCAGCACGGGGGTAACCACAGATTTGCGGTAACAATAAACTGGAGCCAGCTTCAGGCACCAGTGCCAGATCAACAAAAGGCAAAGCAAACACGGCATCTTCAGCTGCATAAATAAGGTCGCAATGCAGTAGCAGGGTGGTGCCTATGCCTATCGCCGCCCCTTGTACCTGCGCCACCAAAGGCACAGTCAATTGAGGTAAACGCTGCAATAGTTGAAAAACCGGCGCTTCAGGGGTCAGTTCGCCGTGTTTCAGAAAATCCTGTAAATCGTTGCCAGAACAAAAGGCGTCGCCTTCGCCACTGAATATCACCACCGACACACCAGCATCCTGCTCAGCCTGATTGAGGCCATCAAGCAATGATTGATACATATCCTGTGTCAGGGCATTTTTTTTATCGGGGCGGTTTAAATGCAGGCGCATGATAGCGCCTTCGCGGGAAATTTTTACCTGTTCGGTCACGTGTTCAGTCATGAAAAAGTCCTGTTAACTGGTTGTACCTGTCGAAGGCACACTTTAGCATTGCCCCCAATTATTGCAACTGAAGCACGGCTTCCGGCGCATAATGCACACGGGGTAAGGGCTGTTGACGATACTCTGAATACCAGTCCTGCACCCGCGGCTGCATATAGCTGTCAATAATCTGCATCTGGCCAATGCACTGATTGAGCTCGCTCATCTGCAGACATAAATCATCGGCTATTTCAGGAGGAAGGCCAGCAGCCTGCGGCAGGCTATGGCACAAGCGCTGAGCCACTGGGCTATCAAGGCGAATTTTATAATAATCTGCCGCATCTTCTCTAATCCGGTTATAAAACTCAGCATCCTGCCCCGGTTGCTGAATAACGCGCAGCGCACGATCCAGCCAGGCCATATTAGGGTAACTATGAAAAGTACCCCGCGGTCGTTGACGGCTATCCGCTTCACGCAACAGGTACGCATGAAAATCGGCAATCATCTGCTCACGTTCGGTTTCACACTGATAACTACGCTCAGCTATAGCTTGCAGCAAAGCAACAACGTTGCTGCGCTGGTGACTGTCGCCCTGAAAAAAATCATCGTCGCGCAATGGCTGCAAAGTGCTGTGATCAGCACTGCCAATCACCGCTCCTGTCAACATTTGCTGATTATAGCTCTGTCCTTCAATGGCCAGAATACGATCGGACTCCGATCGTGCCGCCACGCTAAGCTCGTCCAGATCTGAAGCCATCACCCAGCCAGTTGTTAAGGTATCGGCAAAATAAGCATGTACCCAGTACTCCCCGTTATGCTCCAACAACACCACATCCAGCAAACTCAGCTGCTCATCCTGACGCAGAGCTTCCAGCAACTCGCTGTCTTCATCAGGCTGGGTTAATAAAGCCGTGCGTGATGTAGCCACATATAAGGTAGTCAATGCGGTAATATCCGGTGCTTCGGTTGGCAGGCCGCGACGTTGTTGTAGACGGGCCAGCAACGCCTGATAGCGCACCTGATCTTCAATCCGCTGCAAAGGACCGCCCGCGCTGTGCAAGGCAACCAACTGCTCAGCTGCGGTTAACTCACCCAGCTCAGCCGCCTCTTCGTACCATTGTGTCGCCTGCGCATAATCAGGTTGGCGCGCTTCGTCCTGCAAACCTCGCTCATAAGTCAGTGCCAGGCGCATGGCCAGTTCAACCCGCTCATCGGCAGTAGCCTGTTGATAGAGATCCTGCAGATTTTCGGTAGCCTGAGTGAAGCACCCTGCCTGTTGCAGTTGTTCAACACTAATCAGGTTAGCCGGTAGTTGCTGTTGCTTATTCTGGCAGGACTCATCATGCGCCTGCTCCGGACTGAGAGGCTGAGAGGAACAGGCGCTGAGCAGCAAAACTGCCAGCGCCATTAATGGTTTTAAGATTCGCGTTTCGCCCACGCTTCAGTAGCTCCCTTATGTAACGGCAAAACAAGATCCAGCGCGCTTTGCCCGTTACCAGGTAAAGTCATCTGGTTATCTTTTAACGGGGTTACTCGTTTACCCCATTTAATAATACCCGCACCACAAGTCAGGCCGCCGCCAAATACCGCTGACACAATAGTGTCCCCTGGTTTCACCAGGCCGGTTTCAATGGCCTCAGTGAATGCAATCGGCAAAGTTGCTGAAGACGTATTGCCATACTTTTGAATATTCAGCATGGTTTTGCCTTCCGGTACCTTACACATTTTAGCCAGAAAATCGATCAGCCGTTTATTGGCCTGATGAGGTATCAGCGCATCCACGTCATTCATGGTCAGGCCGGTTTCAGCAAATACATGTTCTACTGCTGCGCTCATGCCTTTAACTGCACGTTTAAAAATTTCCTGACCTTCAAAGTTAAAAGGCATCAGGCCATCAAAATTAAAGCGGTCAAAACTCAGGCCAAAATCCAGTGCCAACACGTCGCGGGCATCAGAGTCACAGCTGATTTTTGAAGACAACAAACCACTTTCTTCATCACTGGCCTGCAACACCATGGCTCCAGCGCCGTCACCGAACAGCACCGCGCTTTCACGTTTAGTCCAGTCCAGAACCCGGCTTAAGCGCTCGGCACCAATAATCAGCACGTTTTTATGCATGCCAGTACGAATACCCGCCGTCGCAAAATGCATAGCATAGAAAAAACTGCTACAGGCAGCATTGGTATCAAATGCCGCCGCACCCGTGGCGCCGATGTTCTTCTGTACTTTAGAGGCTACATTCGGAATGATTTCATCCGCCGTGCAGGTGCCCACTATAATGAGGTCAAGGTCCCGTGGGTCTAAATCTGCCGCAGCCAGCGCATTGCGTGCCGCCACCGTAGCCAGTTCTGATGTACCTACATGGCTGATACGGCGTTCGCCAATTCCGGTACGCGAACGAATCCACTCGTCCGAAGTATCCAGAAAAGTCGCCAGATCTTCGTTTGTCATTATCGCAGGGGGTACGCATTTACCCCACCCTGTTATTTCTGCATACTTCTCAGTTTTCATTCTGTAACCTTATTCTCTTCATCGATTCGCAGCTATGGACAACATTTGGGCCTGCAAAACGTGACTGTATAATAACAATCGTATACCTTATCGGATTGTATTCCCAGGTATTTAGCAAGGCTACTCAAACGAGGCTTTTTCATGATAAAACAAATAATAACGGTCGTACTACTAGCACTTACTCTTACTGCTTGTCAGTCAACTCCAGAACCATTATCCCTTAACCCGGTAACAGAGGCTACCCACAGTGGGCAAAGCATAGTCCTGAATGTTCGTGACCAACGGGCGCAGAACCATGTGTTACGCCTGGAGCGCCACGATAATCCGGCGGAGTTTGCCATGGCCGAGCCGTCGTTGGCTAGTCTGATCAGTGACCGTGTTAGTCAACGCTGGACAATCGACGAGCAATCCAGCAACAAGATGCAAATAAATATTAAAGATGGCCTGGTTATCATTAAACAAGGTACTTTACGCCATGACTCTGAACATCATGTGCGTATTCAGGTACAAGTGACCACAGCAGAAGGGGATCTGGAAAAAACCTTCCGTGGCCGTCGTGAGTCAGACGGTCCCCTGCGCGCCGACATCAGTGCGATTGAAAACGATTTTGCTAACTTACTGGCAGACGTACTGAACGACCTGATGCGGGATGAAATCATTAACAGTCAATTAAGCGGACAGTAATTTCATGTTTAATAAATATTTGCTTAACAGCCTGCTGGCGTTTGTTTTATTCACCGTTTCTGGCCTTGCCAGCAGCCAGGACATTCAGGAAAACAATCTGTTCCCGCGGGTTAAGTTTGTCACCGGGCAAGGTGAGATGATCGTTGAACTAGACCGTATGCGCGCGCCGCTAACCGTCGACAATTTTCTCCAGTACGTGGTTGCAGGCAAATACGACAACACCATTTTTCATCGCGTTATCGAAGACTTCGTTCTTCAGGGCGGCGGTTTTACCCCTGATTTTACAGAAATAGAAACCTTCGATCCTGTCGTTAATGAATCGGGTAACGGCCGCCAGAACAACTTCGGCACTATTGCCATGGCCCGACAGCGCCAGCCTCACAGCGCTGAAAGCCAGTTTTATTTTAACGTCAATGACAATGACAGCCTGAACCCCAGCTCTCGCCGCTGGGGTTATGCGGTCTTCGGTCGAGTAGTGGAAAACGACCAGCTGTTACGTGAACTGTCCGCAGTGGAAACCCATACCCATGAAGCAACCGGTTATGAAGATGTACCAGTGGAGAGTCTTATTTTGCAGCGAGTTGAACTGCTGCCGCGCGATTAGATGAATACTCCAAAACTGCGCACCTGGCGCGACACGCTGGCATTTTACACCCAGCGCCGACTGCTTATTATATTTCTGCTCGGCATGGCCAGCGGCTACCCCTGGATTATGATCGGCTCGTCCATGTCGGCCTGGCTCAACGAGCTCGGTTTTACCCGCGCCACTATAGGATACTTTGGTGCCGTTTTTGCCGCCTATTCAGTCAATTTTCTCTGGTCTCCTCTGATTGACCGGGTCAAACTACCACTGCTCACCCGCTGGCTGGGGCAACGCAGAGGCTGGGTTATTTTCTGTCAGGTAGGCATTGCTGCCAGTTGTTTTTATTTATCCACCCTGAATTTCCACGACAACCTCGCCTGGGCCGGTATGGTCGCGTTATGCATCGCCGTCTTTTCCGCCACCCAGGATATCGGCATCGACGCCTTTCGCATCGACACCATAGGTTTGCATGAAGCCCGGGTGCAATCTGCAGCGGCCGCTATGACCACCGCTGGCTGGTGGACAGGTTTCGGCGCCCTTGGCGCTATTCCTTTCTTCCTCGCCGACCTGCCGGCCTGGGATTGGAACGATATTTATAAAATAATGGCGTTGGGTATGTTAGTACTCACCATAGGTACCTGGCTGGCCAGTGAACCGCGCACCGCACGTGTTGAACTGCAACGCGAAGCCGAACTCAAATACCAGAAAATCGCCTTCGACAATCCCGCGCTGACGCTGTTAATGACTATCATGGCTGGGGTATTTATTGCCTCTGTCGTGTTAGCACTTAACTTTATACCGGGCGATCAGATCGGCGTCATTATCGGCTGGAGCATTTTTCAGGTCGCCCTGTTAGCTGCGTTTGTGAGCTTGTTGGTGAAACTACAAAAACGTGAGTTTGCACCAGCCGCGGAGGACCACCAGGGCCAGAGCATCAAGCGTAGTCATCGTATTATTGCCTGGATAATAGTCACCACCATAGAACCCATCAGCGAATTCTTTCAACGCAATGGCGTGCGCATGGCACTCACCGTGTTGCTCTTCGTGCTGCTGTTTAAAGTCGGTGAGGCCTTCTTAGGCCGCATGTCTATCGTTTTTTACCAGGAGATTGGCTTTAGCAATACCGAAATCGGTCTCTATTCCAAGCTCATGAACTGGTGGGTTACCATAGCTTTCGCTTTGATCGGCAGCTACGTCAATATGCGCCTGGGCATTATTAAAGGCCTCCTGATTGGCGGTAGCGCCATGGCTGTCAGCAATCTGCTATTCTCAGCGCTGGCCATTATCGGCCCCGACAAAGTCTTATTTGTGACTGCAGTCGTCTCCGACGGCTTCACCTCCGCCTGGTCTACCGTGGCCTTTGTCGCCTTTATCAGCTTGCTTTGCAACCGCGCCTTTACTGCTACTCAATACGCATTGATGGCTTCCCTCGGCACCCTGGGGCGTACGGTTCTGGCTACTTATAGCGGCGCTGTGGTCGATTTCCTCGACGGCAACTGGGCATTATTCTTTATGCTGACTACTCTGATGGTAATCCCGAGTTTATTCCTGTTATGGACTATTCGACATAAAATACGGGCGCTGGAGACGGAAAATAAAGAGCGTCAGGACGCCCATGATCGTTCGGAGGCTAATTAATGCAATGGGTGGTAGTAGGTACAGGAGCATTATCTACACTTTGGGCTTTCGGCCTGCAACGCCAGGGTGAAAAAGTCACCCTGCTTACCCGGCACGTCGAAGACGGCCGACACCTGGAATTAACTGCAGAACACACCGATGGACTTCAGGCACAGTCCTTTGAAGTCATCGGCGATCCTACTCAGGCCGGGCGCAACAGTGTCTGGCTTATCATTGTCAAAGCCTGGCAATTACAGGCTGTAGTTGATCTGCTTGCCGGACAGATACCGGACAACGCCCATGTCATCATCAGCCACAATGGCATAGGCGCTGCGCAGAACGCACTGCTGACAACCCCGGACTGGCACCTTTACGACTTAGTAACCACGCACGGCGCCTGGCGTCGTTCGCGGCTGCACAGCGTGCATGCGGGACATGGGCAAAGCTGGGTCGGTCCTCGCCAGCCTGGGCTCAGCGCCGTACCTGAATGGTTCCAGCCGTTACGCGCCGCCCTGCCCCCACTGGAATGGGACAGCACTATATTATACCGCCGCTGGCACAAGCTTGCTGTCAACTGTGCGATAAATCCGCTCGCTACCCTGGCTAATGTGCCGAATGGCATTCTGAAAAACCTGCATTTTCAGCAGGACATCAGAGCTATCTGCGAAGAAGTCGCTCTCGTTGCACAAACCCATCTGGGCAAAGCCTTGCCTGAGTTAAGCGCCGACCAGCTGGAGTCTGGTGTTTATCAGGTGATTCAGGCCACAGCGAATAACCGCTGCTCGATGTTGCAGGATATCGACGCCGGACAGCGCACTGAAATTGACTACCTGAACGGCTACATCTGCCAGCTAGGCCAGGATTACAACATCCCCACCCCCGTCAACCAACGCCTCTGGCAAAACATCACAGCCCTCACGTAGGGCAGGCTCCGCCTGCCGTGGTAACATGCACCACCCGAAAAACCACACACCGCAATGGTAGGGCAGGCTCCGCCTGCCGTGGAAACCATCCACGTCCACAATCCACCACCCGAAAAAACCACACACCCCAACGGTAGGGCAGGCTCCGCCTGCCGTGGAAACCATCCGCATCCACAATGCATCACCAAAAAAACCACACACGCAATGGTAGGGCAGGCTCCGCCTGCCGTGGAAACCACCCGCATCCACAATGCACCACCCGAAAAACCACACACGCAATGGTAGGGCAGGCTCCGCCTGCCGTGGTAACCACCCGCATCCACAATCCACCATCCGAAAACCCACACACCGCAATGGTAGGGCAGGCTCCGCCTGCCGTGGAAACCATCCGCATCCACAATGCACCACCCAAAAACCCACACACCGCAATGGTAGGGCAGGCTCCGCCTGCCGTGGAAACCATCCGCATCCACAATGCACCACCCAAAAAACCACACACCCCAACGGTAGGGCAGGCTCCGCCTGCCGTGGAAACCATCCACGTCCACAATGCACCACCCAAAAACCACACACCCCAATGGTAGGGCAGGCTCCGCCTGCCGTGGAAACCATCCGCATCCACAATGCATCACCAAAAACCCATCACCCCGAAATATACGCCCACTCGGCAGGAATATGACCGGCAGCAACGTCACGATGAAAAGTTGAATATGGCCATAAACCTATGCGCTCTACCAGGCCATGTTTTACTGGATTGAAATAACAATACATCACCTGATTATACAGGCGCTGTTCATTATGAATGTGATGCTCCCAATACCTTGGCTGCCAAAGACCACTCCGCCGTTTTTTCTTCTCAGACGGGGTTTGCTGCAAAGCACTTTGAAAACCAGATAGCTGAGTAGTGCGCCTTTTTATCATGCTTATCCGCTGCGGAATTTTCGGATCGTCAATTTCCAGCACACAATGAAAGTGGTCCGGCAGAAGTACAAAAGCGTGGATTTTAAATGGATAGCGTTGATTGGTTTCTTTTAAAGCCTGTTTCAGGGATTCCCGAACTTGCGGTTGTAACAACACGGCTTGCCTTTTGTAGGTAACCACCGTGAAAAAGAACCAACCGCCGGATTCATAATAGCGGGAGAAGTTTGGCATTTCGCTTCCTTGCAAAATAATGGTCTCTTAATTAAATACCCATTCGCCTGCCTTACCAGAAATATCCGCCATATCCGACACCGTCGACCATAATCTAATCCCCAGGCTTATGGTAGGGCAGGCTCCGCCTGCCGTGGAAACCATCCGCATCCACAATGCACCATCCAAAAACACATCCCCCCGCCACGGGAATCATCAAACACCATCCGATAATCTCCACACACCGCAACGGCAGGCACAGCCTGCCCTACAACAGATCACCCAGGCTTGTGGTAGGGCAGGCTCCGCCTGCCGTGGAAACCACCCGCATCCACAATGCACCATCAAAAAAAACCACACACCGCAATGGTAGGGCAGGCTCCGCCTGCCGTGGAAACCATCCACGTCCACAATGCACCATCCAAAAACACATCCCCCCGCCACGGAAATCATCAAACACCACCCGATAATCCCCACACATCGCAACGGCAGGCATAGCCTGCCCTACAACAGATCACCCAGGCTTGTGGTAGGGCAGGCTCCGCCTGCCGTGGAAACCATCCACGTCCACAATGCACCATCCAAAAACACATCACCCCGCCACGGGAATCATCAAACACCACCCGATAATCCCCACACACCGCAACGGCAGGCATAGCCTGCCCTACAACAGATCACCCAGGCTTATGGTAGGGCAGGCTCCGCCTGCCGTGGTAACCACCCGCATCCACAATGCATCACCCAAACACCCAACCTCCCGCCACGGAAATCATCAAACACCACCCGATAATCCCCACACATCGCAACGGCAGGCATAGCCTGCCCTACAACAGATCACCCAGGCTTGTGGTAGGGCAGGCTCCGCCTGCCGTGGAAACCATCCACGTCCACAATGCACCATCCAAAAACACATCCCCCCGCCACGGAAATCATCAAACACCACCCGATAATCTCCACACACCGCAACGGCAGGCATAGCCGAGGCGTGAGGCGGCAGGAGGTATTGGTGTTGCCAGGCGTCGAGCCCATGGATGGGTTCACGGCGTCCTGGCAAGGCAAAAAAACCTCAGGACACCGCGAGCCTCGGCCGAGCCAGCCCTATGCGTCTTCGATGAAATCTACAACTTCTAAACCGAAGCCGGACAGAGCGGAGTAGCGTTTGGGGGAGCTGAGCAGGTTCATTTTGTGTACACCGAGGTCGGCAAGGATTTGCGACCCTACACCCACATTGCGTGATTCCTGGCTCAAGGTCGCACTAGGCTTAGGTTCGCCACGGTCTTCGCGTTCGAAATGACGTACCTGATCAATCAAATCCATAGGAGTTTGCTGACGGCCCAGTAATACCAAAACACCGCCCTCTTCGCCAATCTTACGCATCGCCCGATATAACGGCCAGCTGCGACGAGTGGCACGCTCAGTAGCAAGCAGATCATTAAAAGTATCCTGCAAATGCACCCGCACCAGAGTTGGCTGATCACCATCTATTTCTCCGCTGCGCAGGGCGAAATGCACCTGACCATCAACAGTATCCTGATAAGTCACCAGGTCAAACTCACCATAGGCAGTCGGCAGTTTACATTCAGCTACACGCTCGACGGTGCGTTCCTGAATAGAACGGTATTCGATCAAATCGGCAATGGTGCCAATTTTAATGTCATGTTCAGCAGCAAAAACTTCCAGGTCAGGACGGCGTGCCATGCTGCCGTCTTCTTTAAGTATTTCAACAATCACAGCCGCAGGTTCATAACCCGCCAGGCGAGCCAGATCACAGCCAGCTTCGGTATGGCCGGCCCGGTTCAACACCCCGCCTTCTTTGGCTTTAAGCGGGAAAATATGGCCCGGCATGACCAAATCGCTCGGCTGGGCATCTTTTGCTACCGCTGCTTTCACGGTTTGCGCGCGATCTGCAGCTGAAATACCGGTAGTCACACCTTCAGCAGCTTCAATAGAAACCGTGAAGTTGGTCGCGTACGGCGAGTTATTCTGGTCTACCATTAAGGGAAGACGCAATTGCTGACAACGCTTTTCGCTTAAGGTCAGGCAGATCAAGCCACGGCCGTAACGGGCCATAAAATTCACCGCATCGGGTGTGACACATTCAGCAGCCATGATCAGATCGCCTTCGTTTTCACGATCTTCATCATCCATCAAAATGACCATTTTACCGGCTTTGATATCGGCGATAATTTCTTCTGTTGTATTCAGTGTGCTCATGCTTTACCTATTCGTCAGTTAACGGCTAACGGCAGGCCAAGCCTGCCCTACGGTGTTCATTAGCAGGCGTGTTTGGCCTGCCGCCCGGTGTGCTTTGGTAGGGCAGGTTTCACCTGCCGTCCGATTTAGCAGTCACCGGGATGTTTCCACGGCAGGCCAAGCCTGCCCTACGGTGTTCATTAGCAGGCGTGTTTGGCCTGCCGCCCGGTGTGCTTTGGTAGGGCAGGTTTTACCTGCCGCCCGATTTAGCAGTCACCGGGATGTTTCCACGGCAGGCCAAGCCTGCCCTACGGTGTTCATTAGCAGGCGTGTTGTGGCCTGCCGCCCGGTGTGCTTTGGTAGGGCAGGTTTTACCTGCCGTCCGATTTAGCGGACACCGGGATGTTTCCACGGCAGGCCAAGCCTGCCCTACGGTGTTCATTAGCAGGCGTGTTTGGCCTGCCGCCCGGTGTACTTTGGTAGGGCAGGTTTCACCTGCCGTCCGATTTAGCGGACACCGGGATGTTTCCACGGCAGGCCAAGCCTGCCCTACGCTGTTCATTAGCAGGCGTGTTTGGCCTGCCGCCCGGTTTGCTTTGGTAGGGCAGGTTTTACCTGCCGTCCGATTTAGCAGACACCGGGGTGTTTCCACGGCAGGCCGAGCCTGCCCTACGGTGTTCATTAGCAGGCGTGTTGTGGCCTGCCGCCCGGTTTGCTTTGGTAGGGCAGGTTTTACCTGCCGCCCGATTTAGCAGACACCGGGATGTTTCCACGGCAGGCCAAGCCTGCCCTACGCTGTTCATTAGCAGGTGTGTTTGGCCTGCCGCCCGGTGTGCTTTGGTAGGGCAGGTTTCACCTGCCGTCCGATTTAGCAGTCACCGGGATGTTTCCACGGCAGGCCAAGCCTGCCCTACGGTGTTCATTAGCAGGTGTGTTTGGCCTGCCGCCCGGTGTGCTTTGGTAGGGCAGGTTTTACCTGCCGTCCGATTTAGCAGACACCGGGATGTTTCCACGGCAGGCCAAGCCTGCCCTACGGTGTTCATTAGCAGGCGTGTTGTGGCCTGCCGCCCGGTGTGCTTTGGTAGGGCAGGTTTTACCTGCCGTCCGATTTAGCAGTCACCGGGATGTTTCCACGGCAGGCCAAGCCTGCCCTACGCTGTTCATTGGCAAAAGCACGGCGGTGATTAGGGGCGCGTGGGAAAGCGTGCCAAACGCGTCCCTCGCGAACCCCACCGCCGGGCTTTTCAACCCGGCCCGATTAGCGGCAGGCATAGCCTGCCCTACGTGGTCAATCGGGCGACGATTTTGATGTCAGGCCCGATACGTTCAATGCTTTCAAATTCAAACTCTGGCACCTGAGCCATGTCAGTCAATAACGACAAATCCAGCAGCCCCCGGGCATCCGGGCCCAGTAATTTAGGCGCCATATAAACAATTAATTCGTCCACCAGCCCGGCTTCTAACAAAGCACCGCCAAGGCGGCTGCCGGTTTCACACCAGACATCATTAATATCGCGGCTGGCTAAAGTCTGCATTAAATCTTTTAAATCCACACGCTGCTCAGCCGTGCTTTTCACCAGCAATTGCTGGCCCTGTTCAGGCAATGGTTGGCTACTTTCTGTAGTCCGCGCCAGCCACACCGGCCCTGAATGTTGCCAGAGCTGCAAATCCGGGCCTAGCTGATTTTGATTGTCCACTAAAACACGAACCGGCGGCCGTATAGGCATATCTTCAGGATACAATCCCTGCGGCAGCTGTTCGGGGCGCACGGTCAGCATTGGGTCATCGGTCAGCACGGTTCCGGCACCACTTAAAATGGCGCTACTGGCAGCGCGGTGCAACTGTACATCGGCACGAGCCTCGGCGCTGGTAATCCACTTGCTTTCACCATTGGCTAAGGCAGTACGACCATCCAGGCTGGCGGCCATTTTCAGGCGCACATAAGGCAGCCCCTTCTCAGCTCGCTTGATAAAACCTGCATTTAAGCGGCGTGCAGCAGCTTCCATTAAGCCGCAATCGACCTGAATACCATGCTCGCGCAGGCGTTTAATGCCACGCCCGGACACCTGAAAATAAGGGTCCTGCATAGCCACCACCACACGGGCAACTCCGGCCTTAATTAAAGCATCAGCACAAGGTGGGGTACGGCCAAAATGGCTGCAGGGTTCTAAAGTCACATAAACAGTGCTGTCAGCGGCCAGGACTCCCGCTTCGCGCAAGGCATGCACCTCAGCATGAGGCGTGCCGGCCTGGGCATGCCAGCCGTGGCCAACGACTTTATTATCACGGACAATGAGGCAGCCAACATTCGGATTAGGATGGGTAGTGAAACGGCCGCGCGCAGCCAGCGATAAAGCCTCTTGCATGAAGGCGTTATCAGCTTCTGTGAAAAGCGGCGAGTCAATCATCGAGGCGCGCTATCTCCTCGCCAAATTCGCGAATATCTTCAAATGAACGATACACCGAAGCAAAACGAATATAAGCCACTTTATCTACTTTTTTGAGCTGCTCCATGACCAGGTTACCAATCACGTCGCTGCTGATTTCGCGGTCCCCGGTCGCCCGTAAACCTGAGCGCACCCGGTTAATCAACTGCTCCATGGCTTCCAGACTCACCGGACGTTTCTCCAGCGAGCGCAGCAGGCCATTGCGCAGCTTATCTTCATTAAAAGGCTCTCGTGCACCGTCGCTTTTAATCACCCGGGGCATCACCAGTTCCGCGCTTTCAAAGGTGGTAAAACGCTCACGACAGGCACCGCATTCGCGGCGCCGACGCACTGACAGACCTTCAGCCACCAGACGTGAGTCGATGACCTTAGTATCCTGTGTATTGCAAAACGGGCAGTGCATGAGCGCTTACTCCCCCTGGGGAATTAAGAATATACCGGAAACTTAGCACAGAGCGCTTTAACCTGCTCGCGTACTTTATCTTCCACAGATTCGTCACCCAGGTTGTCCAGTACATCGCAAATCCAGTGTCCGACCTGGGTCGCGTCTGCTTCTTTGAAGCCACGACGAGTAATTGCCGGAGTACCCAGGCGCAGACCTGACGTAACAAAAGGTGAACGCGGGTCATTTGGAACCGAGTTCTTATTCACCGTAATATAAGCACGGCCTAAAGCAGCATCCGCGTCTTTACCGGTGATATCTTTATCAATCAGATCAACCAGGAAAAGGTGGTTCTTAGTGCCGTTCGAGACGATTTTATAACCGCGCTCCTGCATGGCGTTAACCATAGCATTGGCATTATCCAGCACCTGTTGCTGGTAAACTTTAAATTCTGGCTCTAAAGCTTCTTTAAAAGCAACGGCTTTTGCAGCAATTACGTGCATCAGCGGACCGCCCTGATTACCCGGGAATACTGCGCTGTTAAGTTTTTTGTGCAAGTCCGCATCGTCTTTACCCGATACAATCAGACCACTGCGTGGGCCGGCCAGGGTTTTATGCGTCGTGGTAGTGACCACGTCAGCATAAGGCACCGGATTCGGATACAGACCAGCCGCTACCAGACCCGCCACGTGAGCCATATCTACCAGCAGGTAAGCACCCACTTCATCAGCGATTTCGCGGAATTTCTGCCAGTCAATAATGCCAGAGAATGCCGAGAAACCAGCCAGGATCATCTTAGGTTTATGTTCACGCGCCAGATCAGCCACCTGCTCATAATCAATATCACCGGTGTCTGGATGCAAACCGTATGGCACAGCATTATAAGTCTTACCGGAGAAGTTAACCTTGGAACCATGGGTCAAATGACCGCCGTGATCCAGACTCATGCCTAAGAAGGTATCGCCTGCATTCATCAACGCCATAAAAGCAGCAGTATTAGCCTGCGAACCTGAGTGCGGCTGCACGTTGGCATAAGTTGCGCCAAACAGCTGCTTAGCCCGCTCAATCGCCAGGTTTTCAGCAATATCAACAAACTCACAACCGCCGTAATAACGCTTGCCAGGATAACCTTCGGCATACTTATTGGTCAGCTGCGAACCCTGCGCTTCCAGCACGCGTGGGCTGCAATAGTTTTCGGAAGCGATCAGCTCAATGTGCTGTTCCTGACGCTTTTCTTCCGCCTTCATGGCGTTCCATAAATCGGCATCAAAATCAGCAATATTCATATCACGGCTTTGCATGGTTACTCCTGGCTGTGGACACTTTTAAAAGTGCGGCTATTATAGCGGTTAATGTTGCCAGGATAAACCTAAACGCAGCTCACGCCCGGCCTGATGGTATCCATCCCGTACCTGGTAGTTCCTGTCCAGCGCATTATTAAGGCTGAACTGCCATTTCCAGTGGCGTGTTATGTCCTGCTCCCAGCGCAGGTTAAGCAAGGCATAACCGGAAGTACGCTGGCTGTTATCGGCATTCATATAGCGGCCGCTGCTTGCCTCAAGCTGAAAAGAAAGCATCGCACTCGGGTAGGCGTGGGAAAAGTTAATCATGCCGCTTTCCCGTGCCCGATTGACCAGCGTCATGCCGCTATCGCGATCTTCTGCACTCAGCCGGGTAGCATGCGCATCAATGCGCCACTGGTGCCATTGATGCTGCCAGCGAAGGGTAACGCCCTGAGTACGGGCACGGCTCACGTTCATCGGCTGCCATATAAGGCTGTCTTCGGCTACCGGCGCCCAGGCAATTAAATTACGTAATCGCTGATAAAAAAACTGCGCCTCGAGCTGTCCCTGCCGGGTGTCATACTGCACAAAAGCCTGAGCGTTGGTCGATCGTTCAGGTTCTAAGTCCGGATTACCGCCCTGCGGCCAGTACAGGTCATTAAAGGTTGGCGCTCTGAAACCATTGCCCAGATTGATACCACCACGCCAGCGTGAATTCAGCTCATGCGCCAGATCCAGATGGTAAAGGGCCTTCAACCCAAACTGCTGATTGTCTTCAAAACGCAGTGCCGCTGATGACTGCCAGTCAGCATTGCGCCATTCATACTGGTTATAGAACGCAAACTGACGGCGACTGTCGGTCATATACTCAAGATTACTGGCATCCACTTCATCGCGTTGAAAGTCAAAACCTGTGGTCAGGCTATGCTGGCCATCAAAGTCAGCCACCTGCTCCCAGCCGACCTGAGTACGCGCAGTTTCAAAGCTATCGCCCACCCCCGACCAGGCTTCGGCAACCGACACACGATCACCGGTATAAGAACGTTCGTCATACCAGGAAAAGGTCCAGCGATGCCGCAGGTCTTCGCCCAGCTGGTTATCCAGGGCCAATTGCGTGGCCTGTTGCCTGGAGTCAATAAAAGGCTCACACCGGACTTGTTCAATCCCGGCAAAACAGTTCTCATCGTAATCCGAAAGCGCGCTGTTGTACTGGTAACGACCGCTGAGCTGAGCACCGGCAAAGAGCTCTGTATCACCACGCAGGCTGAAGCTACTGGCTTCATAAGGGTTATCACGCTGCTTACCCAGGTCAGTAGCCGTAGTTTGATCAAAACCATCCTGCTGGCGTTTGCTGGCCTGGACACCCAAACCGCCGAGCTGACCACGGGTCTGCGCCAGGGCGCTGACTTCACGATGATTGTGGGTTCCATACACCAGCTGTGCGCGGGCCTGATTCTGCTGCGGGTCACGGGAGATGATATTAATCACACCACCGAGCGCCGCCGAACCATACATCGACGAGCGCGCGCCCCTAATCACTTCAATGCGCTCAATGTCCTGCGGGTGAATATGCTGCAAAGAAGGTGTGCCCAGCGTCGCGCTGTACATAGGCTGCCCGTCCAGCAACACCAATACCTGATCGCTGTTACTGCCCTGCAGATACAGACTCAGCTCGCCGCCTGGCCCACCGGCCTGACGTACATCCAGACCAGCTATCTGACGCAACACAGGCAGCATAGTGCTGGCCTGCAGCAGCTCAATCTGATGCCGTTCTATGACCTGCGCAGCTATCGGGCTTTCTGCAAGGCGCTGACCGGTGACCTGCAAACGCTCAACCGGCGCCGCCTGAGCGGCACCACTAAAGCCTGCTACAACCAGCAGCGCATATTGAAAAGGCCTCGCCATCAGCCGATAGGCTTATACTTAATGCGGTGCGGTTCCATCGCATCGGCACCCAGAGTTTCTTTCATATAGGCTTCGTACTCGGTGTAGTTGCCATCAAAGAAATTGACCTGACCTTCGTCACGATAATCCAGAATATGGGTCGCGATGCGGTCCAGGAACCAACGGTCATGCGATATCACCATGGCAGCACCTGGGAATTCCAGCAAGGCGTTTTCCAGCGCCCGCAAGGTTTCAATATCGAGATCGTTAGTCGGCTCATCGAGCAGCAACAGGTTACCACCGGCTTTCACCAGTTTGGCCAGATGCACCCGGTTGCGTTCACCACCGGACAGTTCGCCAATGCGTTTTTGCTGGTCGTTGCCTTTAAAGTTAAAACGACCGACATAAGCCCGGCTGGGCACTTCAAAAGTACCTATCTGCAGAATGTCCTGCCCTCCGGAAATTTCTTCCCAGACGGTTTTGCTGTCGTCCATGTCATCACGGAACTGATCGACGCTGGCCAGTTGCACGGTTTCGCCCAGCTCAATTTCGCCGGAATCTGGTTGTTCGGTACCGCTAATCATTTTAAACAGGGTCGATTTACCGGCACCGTTCGGGCCGATAATGCCGACGATAGCGCCTTTTGGCATGCTGAAACTCAAATCATCAATCAGCAAACGTTTCTCAAATGATTTACGCAAATGCGACACTTCCAGTACCTTGTCACCCAGACGAGGCCCTGGTGGGATATACAGCTCATTGGTTTCGTTACGGCGCTGGTAATCATTGCTTTGCAGTTCTTCAAAGCGGGCCATACGGGCCTTGCTCTTAGCACGGCGACCTTTCGGATTCTGTCGTACCCATTCCAGCTCGGTTTTAATCGATTTCTGACGTGCGCTTTCAGTGCGCTCTTCCTGCTGTAAGCGTTTCTCTTTTTGTTCCAGCCAGGACGAATAGTTACCTTCCCAGGGAATGCCATAACCACGGTCCAGCTCCAGAATCCAGCCGGCCACGTTGTCGAGGAAATAACGGTCATGGGTAATAGCCACAACAGTGCCTTCATAGTCATGCAGGAAGCGCTCTAACCAGGCCACGGACTCCGCATCCAAATGGTTGGTCGGCTCATCCAGTAACAGCATGTCTGGCTTATCCAGTAACAAGCGGCAAATAGCCACACGGCGGCGTTCACCACCGGAAAGGAATTCAATTTTAGCGTCCCAGGGTGGCAGGCGCAGTGCATTCGCCGCACGTTCCAGCGCGTTCTCAATATTGTGACCGTCTTTTGCCTGCAACAAGGCTTCCAGCTCGCCCTGCTCTTTGGCCAGCGCGTCAAAATCAGCGCCTTCTTCGGCATAAGCGGCATACAGCTCGTCTAAACGCGCCAGCGCTTGTTTCACGTCCGCAACCGCTTCTTCCACGGTTTCACGCACGGTTTTGTTGTCATCTAACTGGGGTTCCTGCGGCAGGTAACCAATTTTGGTGCCGCTCAGCGCATGAGCTTCGCCTTCATATTCGGTATCCACACCAGCCATGATGCGCAGCAGCGTCGATTTACCGGCACCATTGAGACCCAGTACGCCAATTTTTGCGCCGGGGAAAAAACTCAGAGAAATGTCTTTTAAAATGGTGCGCTTAGGGGGCACTACTTTGCTGACGCGCAGCATGCTGTAGATATATTGGGCCATGTCCGGCGATTCCTTATCTTAAACAAGAAGCTTTAAACAAGAAGCTTGAAACGAAATATGGCGCTAATTCTAACAGATATTCAGCCGATTCCGAATACTGCGCGCAGGTTCTGCGGCTGAATAATTTCACGGCTATCGCCAGCGGCAAAAACACCGCCCTGATGCAGCATCACTGCCTGGTCGCTGTGACTGGCAGCCAGTGCCAGATCATGCATCACAGTAATTACCAACGCGCCCTGCCGGGCTTGTTCTTGTAACAACCCCATCACTTCCAGCTGATGCCTGGGGTCCAGTCCTGCGGTAGGTTCGTCGGCCAGGATTACCTGCGGCCGGGAGGCCAGCAAGCGGGCGATTAATACCCGCTGCTGTTCACCGGCTGACAGCTCCAGTACCGGTCGGTTCGCCAGGCCCTCGCAATGGGTTTCCTGCATGGCCCAGGTATGTGCTTCTTCAGCTTCCTGCTTCGACCAGTCAGGGCGAGCATAGGTGCCCAGCCGCACTATCTCATGCACCGGCATGGACCATTCCGGGCGCCCTTGCTGAGCCAGATAACCCCAGTCACGGGCACGCTGGCGACGACCCAGGTTGACGAGATCCTGGTCACGCCAATGGATAAAGCCGGACAATGGCGGCATCAAACCCGCCAGGGTTTTCAGCAAGGTGCTTTTACCACTGCCGTTCTCGCCCAGAATACAGGTGACCTGACCGGCCTCGAATGCAAGCTCAATGTCCTGCAGCACCTGCGGGCGACGCGGGTAACCGACGCTCAACTGCTGGCAAATTAACTTCTCAGACATAACGCCGCCGCAATAACAGTACCAGGAAAAAAGGTCCGCCCAGCAGGCTCATTAATACGCCGATTTTAAGCTCCGGCCCCGGGCTCAGCCACTGCGCCAGAGCATCAATCAGCAGCACAAAAACAGCCCCTGCCAGAGCAGATATCAGCAATAAATGACGGGGATTCTGTTTCACCAAGGGGCGTACCATATGCGGCACCATCAGGCCGACAAAACCCACAACGCCTGCAACCGCCACTGAAGCGCCGGTTAATAAAGCCACCCCGGTGAGCAAGCCCAGTCGTTGCCGGGTCGGATCAAACCCCATGCTGCTGGCGGTGTCTTCGCCTAAGGTTAACACCTGCAGATAACGGCCACCCCACCAGAGCAACAACAAACCAGCCACAATAAAAGGCAGCACCATCAACACCTGGTTCAAATCCCGGTGGGCCACTGAGCCCATTAACCAAAAGCTCATTTCCTGCATGGCAAAAGGATTCGGGGCCAGGCTGAGCGCCAGCGCAATAGCGCCGGAAAACAAAGCTGAGCAGGCAACGCCCGCTAATATGAGCGTCGTCACGGAAGCCGCGCGACCGGCAATAAGCATGACCAAAAGCAGGCCCAGGCCGCTACCGACCACTGCACTTAAAGGCAATAAAGCGGAATGCCAGCCCACTAAACCAAAATATAACACCAGCACGGCGAGCAAAGCGGCACCGCTGGAAACGCCCATAATGCCGGGTTCGGCCAGTGGGTTACGTAACAGCCCCTGCATAGCAGCACCGGCCATACCAAGCGAAAGCCCCACCAGCGAGGCCAGCAATAAACGCGGTAAACGAATCTCACTGACAATCTGCCAGTGCATGCTTTGTTCAGGGGTCAGGGAATCGGCGCTGATAACCGCCGATAAAGTAGTCCACACGGGCACGGCAGTAGCGCCCATATTGAGCAATAACAGCATCAGCACCGCCCAAAGTGCAATCAGTAGTCCTGCCCACTGGTTTACTTTCATGGTGTCACCTGTTGTTTTACCTGTTGCTTTACCTGTTGCTTAAAGGACTCGTGTGGCTCGCGTAATGCCTTGATAAAAGCCACCAGTTGTTGGCCCATGCAACCACTTAATTGCTGGTCAATATACAAAGCGCGCTGTGCCAGCAAAGGCTGCAGCGAAGCATGCAGGATATTACGGTGCGCCAGCGCAAAATGCTGTGGCCGGGCGCGGTCAGTGGTTAAGATAATGATATCCGGCTGCCAGGCCAGGATCTGCTCCGGCACAACAGTCACCAGGCCCTGTCCCCGACGTGCCGCCAGGTTCTCAGCACCCAGTGATGTCAGCACGTCATGCAGCAAAGTGCCACTGCCAAAACTGTAATGATTCGCTTGTATGGCCAGTACTTGTTTGTTCTCAAAAGCATTGCTCTCAAAAGCAGGCGCAGGCTGCAGCAAAGCAACGAGCTCCTGCTGTTTTTGCTGAACCCCGTCAGACAATCCTGTGGCTTTAGCAAACGCCTGCCAGAAGGCTTCCACCTCAGCTATTGAACTGGCTTCCGGTAGAATAGCGACTTCAATACCGTGCTGACGCAAGGCGCGAATAAGCAGAGGGTCATTAAAAGCATTGGCCAGCACCACGTCAGGTGCGCGCTGCAGAATATCTTCCAGTTGCGCGTTGTGTGTCGGGTACCCCTGATCAGCATGATAGTGAGTAAGCACTACCGACTGCTCTGCGGGAGCCAGGTCCATCAGCAAAGCGTCATAACACAGGTTCAGAGAAAGTACTGAAGGTGGCTCAGGCGAAGGTGCTTCAGCCGCGCTTGCCGAAGCCGCGGCCAGCCACATAAGCAAAACCGCGCAGGCGAAATTACATTTCAGCCAGCAAATCATCCAGACGTTGTGCCTGTTGCTCACGCAGCTCCGGCTCCAGATTAAAACGAGTAAAGAGTTCATCGCTGCAATTAATAACATCGACCATGCCAGCTACACTCCACAAGTCCTGCTCCAGCTGCTTGGCTTTATGCGCGGCATATAAATTAACGTATTTGAATTCATTGGCAATAAAACTGATATCCGGCTTACCGGTACGGCTAATCTCCAAACGCATGGCCAGCACTACGCCCTGTTCCATGCCATTGCGCACAAAAGCCTGCTCCACACTCGTCGACTTAAATTCATGCGCGAAGCGGCGCACTATTTTAAAATCATTGCCTTTTCTGCGAATAAAAGTAAACAGGGTCAATAACATCGGCCGTGACTGATTATCCAGTCGCAACCAGTGTCTTTTAATTTCCTGCTGCAGCACCGCTTCGTCCAGTAAGGGCCGCATACTGACCTTCTTCGAATCTTTCGACAGTCCCAGGCAAAGCTGCTTCATCACTTCATTCAGCGACGACACACCCACCTGACCGATGCTAAATTCGCCGCCCTTAGGGCGATGCAGATACAGCGGGAACGACATCATCGAATGGCTGTACAGGTTACGCAAACATAGCTGCAGGCCATGTAGACTAACCGACTGACGGGTAGCCAGTAATTCATCCAGGTTGCTCTCAATCATCTCAGCAATAAAATCACGCCCGGCGTGGGAAGACACATTAACGTCCACACGCAAATGCAAGGTATTGGCGTCCGAACTGACGTTCATTACTTCATAACGCAACCCTTTAAGGTCATGTTCTTTTCGGCGACGATTAAGTTGTGGCAGGTCAATTTCCACATAATCACCGGGCTTCACCTTGAGTGACTCTTCAATATCAATTTGCAGGCCCATGGTTGAAATATCGCGGGTGCTGCCCAGCGTGCTTTTATCGCCGACCCTTACCCGCGCCTGGGTGCGATAACCAAAACGGCTTTCAGAACGGAAATTCACGAAATCATAAGACACGCGCTGCAGTTCCGACGGTAACTTATGTGAAACCATGAAATCTTTTAATGCCGTCAGCTCTTCCCGGCTGCATTCATAATGCTGATAGTTTTTGACTGTCGGCGTGATATCACTAAGCAGGCCGACATGGGTCAGTCCGCCCAGTTGCTGCATTACATCAGGAGCTGGCGGCCGCTGTAAATGTTTCTCACGCTCCAGTATTTCTTTTGGCAGGGTCACTGGCAGCCAGGCTTTACCGGCATCCAGCACACTGAAATTAAAGCGATATACTTTAAAACTCGAAGTACGGCTGGCGAAACCGAGGAAAATACGGCGCAGCTCAGGGTCAGCAAGCTCGCTGTCGGTCGCTGAATAAAAATATACCTTGCCTTCGCGCAGCACCTGAAAACAAAAAATCAGATCGCTGGCTATTCCATCTGAGTTATTCTGCAAGGTTTTAAGGTAACGGGTCAGTCGCTTTCCGGTAAACAAAGACGGTAGCTGAATCTGGTTTTCTTCGTTCAGCCAGTCGTCCAGTATAAATGAGTTGTTCTGCGTCTCCAGTGCCATAGCGCTGAACATACGTTTCTCTTTACGCCGGAAAAATAACGGCAGGCTGCGCATGCGGGGAAAGTAGAACTGTTCATGGCCTTTAATAACCAGAGCGCTGTAAGTATTGTCTATATTCACTTTGTAACGGCGTTTATAACCGTTAATGAAACGCAGCATGAAGGCATCAAACTGGCTTGACTCAAAGTCCACGTCGCGCAGCAAGCGCAGGTACTGAACACCTTTATCCTGATCCACGGCTTTTACATCGTAGGGGACTTCAAGGTTAGGGTCGAAAGTAAATTCCTGCGCCAGGCCGGTAAAACGGACTCCTATCTGCTGCCCCTGATTAAACTCTACTCCGGGCGGTAGCTTAATGCGCATACCGCTGACCGAAATATTGGTGGTCATAGCTTCTACATCTTTACCGTCAGGAGCTTTCAGCATGACAGGAACGGTGAAGTTCATGCGCTCTTCACTGCGATGAAAATAACGACCAAAGGTAAAATAAGGCACTTCAAGATGGCCGATATCAGAGACAGCAGCTGCCACCTCTTCTGCCGGCTGGGGAACTCCACCGCGCTGGCTGCGTTCGCGTGCAGCCTGAATACGGTCCCGGGCAGCCTGGGCCCGCTTTTTCTCCCGGGCCGCCAGCACCCGGTAGTTATTTTCGGCGTTATGCACCTGTTCGTAGGTATCTTCAGTAAACACGCCGCGATAGCGATCCAGTCCCGCTTCAAAAATCTGAATCGCGACTTCATCCATATAATGCAGCACACCTTTGTGCTTGTAGGGGCGGCAATGGCCATCCACGCGTTTACGTAAATCTATGGCTTTTTTGCACGGACGCGCCAGCCGTCGCAATTCACCTTTCAGCTTGAAGCGATCAGGCCCCGACATCTCATTAGTCAGAGCGGCGAAAATCGAATCAAACTCAGGTTCATTAACGACAGGTTTTAGCTGTTCAATTAATTGTTGCTTGGCAACCGTGTCCATTTATAGGCTATCCTGCATTTTCTCGTTATTATGTTGACTATTAGCAGTATCGACCCATTATCGTAAGTCTTAACGGGAATGTCGATACCTTACCGAGTATCCAGGAGCAATCAGATAACCGCCATGGCTAAAGTAAAGCAAAAAACCGCCTATGTATGCACCGAATGTGGTGCTGACTTCCCGCGCTGGATGGGTCAGTGCAGCGAATGCAAAGCCTGGAACACCATTTCCGAGGTACGTCTTGGCAGTGGACCCGCGCGTCATCAGCAACCCCCTGGCCGGGCTGGCTTTACCGGCATGGTGGATGCCAAAGTACAAACCTTAAGCGACGTCGATCTGCAAAAGGTTCCGCGCTTTAGCAGTGGTTTTGCCGAGTTTGACCGGGTATTAGGCGGCGGTGTCGTACCAGGTTCCGCTATTTTAATCGGTGGTTCGCCCGGCGCGGGTAAAAGCACCCTGCTGTTGCAAACCATGTGTCAGTTATCCGAACACATGTCCGCTTTGTATGTCACCGGCGAAGAATCTTTGCAGCAGGTAGCCATGCGCGCTCAGCGTCTAAAGCTGCCTACTGATAAATTACGCATGCTGGCGGAAACCTCGGTAGAAACCATTTGCCAGCTCGCAGATCAGGAAAAACCCGCGATTATGGTGATTGACTCCATTCAGGTCATGCACCTGAGTGACATTCAATCAGCACCTGGTAGCGTTTCGCAGGTGCGCGAAACCGCCGCTTATCTGACCCGCTACGCCAAACAGAATCAGGTAGCTATTATCATGGTTGGGCATGTCACCAAAGACGGTTCTCTGGCCGGGCCTAAGGTACTGGAACACTGCATTGACTGTTCGGTTCTTCTCGATGGCGACAGCGACGCCCGTTATCGCACCATGCGCGGTACTAAAAACCGCTTCGGCCCGGTTAATGAGCTGGGAGTCTTTGCCATGACCGGCAGTGGCTTAAAAGAAGTGACAAACCCGTCAGCTATTTTCTTATCCCGTGCCGACGAACATGGTAGTGGATCGGTAGTCATGGTGATCTGGGAAGGAACCCGCCCGCTTTTAGTGGAAATACAGGCATTGGTCGACCATTCGCAATTGTCCAACCCCCGCCGCGTAGCCGTTGGCACCGAACAGAACCGCCTCGCGCTGTTACTGGCGGTATTGCATCGTCACGGCGGGTTAGCATTGGGTGACCAGGATGTCTTTGTCAATGTTGTTGGTGGTGTGCGTGTCACCGAAACCGGTTCCGATTTAGCCTTAATGCTGGCTATAGTGTCCAGCTTCAAGAACACCCCCCTGCCCCGCGATATGATCATTTTTGGCGAAGTCGGCCTCGCCGGTGAAATCCGCCCCGTGCCCAATGGCAGCGAACGCCTGAACGAAGCCGCCAAACACGGCTTCCGCCGCGCCATAGTCCCCATAGCCAACGCCCCCAAAACCAGCCCCGCCGGCATGGAAGTCATAGGCGTAAAAACCATAGCCCAAGCCCTGGAACACTGCTAAAACAACGGGTCACCGCAATACATGTAGTAACTGGCTCAGGTCTTTTTCGTCGATGCAATAGTCTGCGACTTCGCGCAATACGGGTTTGGCGTTAAAAGCAACGCCAAAGCCTGAGGCCTGCAACATCAACTTATCATTGGCACCATCGCCGACTGCCATTGTCTGCGAGCGGGGCAAGCCATATTGCTGGGTAAGGTTAATCAGCGTGTCGGCTTTGACCTGGCCGTCCACAATACGACCTCCAACTTTGCCTGTCAGTTGATCACCTTCAAACTCAAGAAAATTACTCACCACCACATCGAAGTTGAAACGGCGCGCTACCTCATCGGCAAACCAGGTAAAACCGCCCGACACCAACACCAAACGCCAGCGATTCTCGCGCAAGACCTTTAATAGCTCAGCGGCTCCGGGCATAATCGGCAACTCATCACGAATGGCATCCAGCATCGCCAGCTTAACGCCTTTAAGGGCGGCTACACGCTCACGTAAGCTTTGCGCAAAATCCAGCTCACCCAGCATAGCTTTTTCAGTAATAGCCGCAACCTGGTCTCCACAGCCCGCTACACGAGCTATTTCATCGATGCACTCCATATCAATAAGAGTTGAATCCATATCAAAAACTGCCAACCCTCGTTCCTTTAATAGCGGCGCAGGTCTTGGCTGATGACTATCAATAGAGGTACTCACGGGTGTGTTCACTCAGATTCCTTATTTATTTGTTTTTTCTGATCTAATCTCTTAACTGTAGCAGGAGAATTTTTTCTGCGCGCTACTAATTTATTGCCTCTGCGAAGTGCTTATTATAAAGTGTCCCGCATGCAGACATCCCTTATTAACTGGTCAAAACATTGGCTCATCTCTGGAGAGCACCTGTACCGGCGCATTTTGCAGTTTGCAGTGGCGGTCTTTTTGGCTATCTGGATTTTACAAACCTGGTACAGCACTGAGAAACAAGGTGAAGAAGTGCGCGTTCTGCATACCGAGCAGCTAGCCCGGGTAATTTTATCGCAGGCGGTACACGAAGCCCGTATCTGGTTATCGAATGATAACAGTGAAGGTCTTGAAGGCCTGGCTCAGCATCTGCAAAATCAGGATGGCATTCTGGAAGTTTCTATTCAGGACTCGCAAGGCAAGCCGCTCGTGCGTTCCGGCCATGATCAGGATGTGCACTCTTTTCTAAGAGAATTGCCGACTCACATGTGGGCTGTGCCTATGGTCAAACAAATCGAAGATCTTGCCGACGGTAATATTTTTGGCTACATGCGTATTACGTTCGACTACAATCGTATTATGGCCGACTCGCATGTTTACCAGCGCGCTTATATGCAGCAGACAGGGTTTATGCTTTTTCTTGCGGCTCTGGCTGGTGCGTTAGCTGCCACCGCATTTCTTAAACGCCGTCCACGACCCACTCCGCCAACGGAATAATTCAACTCATGGCCGCGCTTATCGACAGCCACTGCCATCTGGATTTTGCAGCATTCGACGAAGATCGCGCTGAAATGTTAATGCGCGCCCATCAGGTCGGCGTCACCCATTTTGTCGTCCCCGGAGTTACCCAGAAACAATGGCCGCGCCTGCGGGAACTGCAAAAACGCTATCAAAACTGGCATATCGCCTTTGGTTTGCATCCCTACTTTATTGAACAGCATGAAGAAAATCATCTGGAAATGCTCAGTCAGCAACTGCACGAAGGCGGTGCCGTAGCGGTAGGTGAAATTGGTTTAGACGCTACCTGCCCGGATATCAGCAAACAAAAAGAGCTACTGAAAGCACAACTTAAATTAGCCGCCGAGTTTGAATTGCCAGTTATTTTACATCACCGCAAAACGCTGGATGAAATGCTCAAGATGGTTAAGCAGGCGGGAATCGAGCACGGCGTTGTACACGCCTTTAGCGGTAGTCAGCAACAGGCTGAGCATTGGATTGAACAAGGCTTTAAGCTAGGTGTAGGCGGTGTCATTACCTACGACAGAGCTAATAAAACCCGCACTACTATTAGCAAAGTACCTTTGCAAAGTTTATTGCTGGAAACCGACAGCCCGGACATGCCCATGTGCGGCAAACAAGGCGAGCGCAACGAGCCCGCCTATATAACCCGCGCCCTCGACGCCTTATACGAACTCCGCGAAGAACCCCGCGACCAGGTACGTGCAGCTCTTTGGCAAAACACCCTGCAACTTTTCAAGATCGGTTAAAAAAACGGGGTCAGAGCTAAAATTCACCACTTCGCGGTGGTGAATTTTAGCTCTGACCCCGTTTTTTCAATGTTCCCGGGTGTGGTCGAATTTGATGTCGGGGTAGCGCTCTTGAGTTAACCCCAGGTTGGCCATGGTTGGTGCTATATAAGTAAGATTATCACCACCATCCAACGCCAGGTTGTGCTCGGTTTTACGTCTGAAATCATCCAGCTTTTTAGCGTCATCACTGTAGACCCAACGCGCCGTCGCCACCTGAATATTCTCGTAAATAGCATCCACGTTGTATTCAGACTTCAAACGATGAACCACAACATCAAACTGCAGCACGCCTACCGCGCCGACAATCAGATCGTTGCTGACTAAAGGCCTGAAAACCTGTACCGCGCCCTCTTCGGAAAGCTGAACCAACCCTTTCAGGAGCTGCTTTTGTTTTAAAGGGTCGCGCAAACGAATACGGCGGAACATTTCAGGAGCAAAATTCGGAATGCCGGAAAACTTAAAGCTTTCACCCGACGTGAACGTATCGCCAATCTGAATAGTCCCGTGGTTATGCAAACCGATAATGTCACCAGGATAGGCTTCTTCTACATGCTCACGGTCGCCGGCCAGGAACGTCAGAGCATCTGCAATGCGCACCTCTTTGCCAATGCGCACATGCTTCATCTTCATGCCTTTCTCGTACTTACCCGACACGATACGCATAAAAGCTACACGGTCACGGTGGCGCGGATCCATATTTGCCTGAATTTTAAAGACAAATCCGGAAAAGTCAGGGTTGCTTGCCTCAACGGCTGAACCCGTATCTGTTTCCCGGGAAAGCGGCGTAGGTGCCCATTCAATCAGGCCATCAAGCATATGATCAACGCCAAAATTACCCAACGCCGTACCAAAGAATACCGGTGTCAGCTCTCCGGCCAGGAACATTTCCAAATCAAATTCATTAGAAGCCCCCTTGACCAGATCAATCTGGTCGCGCAGTTCATCGGCGTAATAGCCGAGACGCTCATCCAGCTCCGGATTATCCAGCCCTTTAATCACATCCATTTCCTGGATTCGGTGGCCCTGTCCGCTCTTGTACAGAATGGTTTCATCACGCAATAGGTGGTAAACGCCCTTAAATTCCTTACCCGAACCAATTGGCCAGCTAACCGGCGCGCACATGATTTTTAGAACGTCTTCTACTTCATCCAACAAATCCAATGGGTCGCGAATGTCCCGATCCAGCTTGTTCATAAAGGTTAAAATTGGCGTATCACGCAGGCGAGTTACTTCCATTAACTTAATGGTTCTGTCTTCAACACCCTTGGCCGCGTCAATTACCATCAGGCAGGAATCCACCGCAGTCAGTGTCCGATAGGTATCTTCTGAGAAGTCTTCGTGGCCCGGGGTGTCCAGCAAATTAACCAGCTGCTCATGATAAGGAAACTGCATCACAGAGGTGGTCACCGAGATGCCCCGCTCTTTTTCCATTTCCATCCAGTCTGACTTCGCGTGCTGGCCTGACTTTTTACCCTTCACAGTCCCGGCTTTCTGCAGCTTTTGACCATGCAGAAGTACTTTCTCGGTGATGGTTGTTTTACCAGCATCCGGGTGCGAAATGATAGCAAAAGTGCGACGCTTCGCGACTTCCTGGGCAACGGCCTTGGCCAAATCAGACATGAGGAAACTCTTTTTTCAACGGGAATTCAAAGATACCGCGGATTTTACACCAAAGCCCCGCCCGTAAACAGACCCGCGGATAAAAACGGGGTCAGAGCTAAAATTCACCACCGCAAAGTGGTGAATTTTAGCTCTGACCCCATTATTTTTTACTAAGCCAGCGGCTTAAGGTGGTGTATGGGATCTCGAAAAACTTAGCCAGTTCAAGCTTGCTATAACTACCGCTTTTATAAGCTTCTATAACCGCTTTTTTCTTACCGCTATAACGTTCCTTATAGTGAGCCAAAGGCCAGGCTGGTGGGCGACTTTGACGACGGCTAACTCCACTCGATTTTGAACGCACTGTGCGTTTATTTAAATGCGCCCTGACAAACTCCTTATCACCCAAAAACACCTGATTTGTGAGTAACTTCTGCATATCCAACTCTTCCTTATCAAGGATATACTGCTCGAACTTACCCAGCGCCAGCGGCAGGCTCTGCGCAAAATGAGCGAGCACTTCATGTACGGCAAGCCAGTCAGGGGCTTCATAACGCCCTATTGTGGCATTGTAACTGGACCAGTAATACTGTCTCGGATGGTCGAAAATATTCGCTTTTACCGGATTTTGTAAAACGTAGCGAAGCAGGATTTTATAATAGTGATGAGTATCCACTAAAATCCCGGTAAAACGTCCCTGAAACAAGTGCCCACAACGCTCATGTTTGCGGTTTATGCGTTGCGTAAATACGCCGTTCAAGAAGTGCATTCCCTTGGAGAGATTAGCCTGTGGCGTTTCCACAAGAATGTGATAATGGTTTGTCATCAGACAATAAGCATGCACAATCCAGCCAAAACGCTCGCATGTCTGCTCCAGCGTATCCAGAAAAGTCCGGTAATCCTGTCGATCAAAAAAGATATTCTCCCGCTTATTACCTCGCGACATCACGTGATAAAAAGCGCCCTCAAATTGAATCCGCAGCGGTCTGGCCATAGCAATTCCCTCGCCATTAAAGTCCCACTATTCAAGTTAGCGGTAAGGGGCAATGGCTGCTACGGCGATATTGCGGATAAAAACGGGGTCAGAGCTAAAATTCACCACCGCAAAGTGGTGAATTTTAGCTCTGACCCCGTCGTTTTGATTCAACGCAAGGTGTTTCTACAGAAGCTCGACTATCATTGGCATGACTTCTTAACGGTATTCATTAAGTATATGGCGGAACAACAGGTTGTTTTTAGTGCAAAGGGATTAACCAAGGTTTACACCATGGGCGAGGTGGAAATTCATGCTTTGCGGGGTGTGGATCTTGAACTTTACCGCGGTGAACTGGTGGTTCTGCTTGGGGCGTCTGGTTCTGGCAAGTCGACCCTGCTTAATATTCTCGGCGGCCTTGATGCCCCCACCGGGGGCGATGTGCGCTATGGCGAGCAACACCTTACCGGCGTCAGTGATCGCCAACTTACCTTATTCCGACGCGAGCATGTCGGCTTCGTATTCCAGTTTTATAATCTGATCCCCAGCCTCACTGCCCGCGAAAACGTGGCAATAGTGACCGAAATCGCAAAAAGTCCAATGACCCCGGAAGAAGCGCTCGACCTGGTTGGCCTCAAAGACCGTATGGACCACTTCCCTGCTCAGCTTTCAGGCGGTGAGCAGCAGCGCGTCGCTATTGCCCGCGCGGTCGCAAAAAAGCCAGCGGTGCTTATGTGCGACGAGCCGACCGGCGCACTGGACTCCAAAACCGGCATCAAAGTTCTGCAAGTACTGAAAGACATAAACCAGGAGCTTGGCACCACCACTGCCGTCATTACCCACAACGAAATCATCGGTGAAATGGCCAACCGCGTGATCCGCCTCAGCGATGGCCGGGTTAGCGACATCCACATTAATGAGCAAATCAAGAACCCCGAGGAACTGCACTGGTGAAGCCGCTCACGCTCAAATTATGGCGCGATTTACGAACTATGGCAGGCCAGGTAGCAGCCATTGCTACGATTATTGCCGCCGGCGTGATGGTGCTGATTATTACCGTCAGCAATCTCGACGCTATCCGTCTTTCAACCACCGCCTTTTACCAACAAAACAACTTCGCCGACATCTTCAGCGAGGCTCGCAGAGCCCCCAACTCACTGGTCGAACGCGCGAATAATATCGACGGCGTCAGTCTGGCAGAATCGCGCATCAGCACCATGGTCCGCATTCAGGTCACAGATTTTGAAGAGCCTATACAGGGCCGTATGATTTCCCTGCCCGACGGCGAACAAAGCCAGCTCAACCGGGTTTCTATCCTGCAAGGCGAGCGCCCGCAACGTGGCCAGAATCAGCATGTAGTTATCAGCCAGCCCTTTGCCCAGGCGCATAATCTGCAACCCGGCGACCGTATTGAAGCAATCATGAATGGCCAGCTTGAACGGCTCACCATTACCGGTATCGGCCTGTCTCCGGAGTTTATTTACCAGCTCGGTCCCGCTGACTTATTACCCGATTACAGTCGCTTCGGAATTTTCTGGATGAACCGTGAGGCCATGGCTTCAGCCTTCGACATGACCGGGGCTTTCAATAGCATTAGTGTCAGCCTGCAAAGTGGCGCTGCCCAGGAACCTGTCATTGAACAACTGGACCAGCTACTGGAACCTTACGGCAGCCGCGGCGCCTACCACCGCAGTGAACAAATCTCCCATCAGTTTATCGAACAGGAAATTGAACAACTCGAAGTCATGGCCATCCTGCTGCCGGTGATATTCCTAGGCGTTGCGGCCTTCCTGCTCAATGTTTTAATGACCCGGATTATCCGCAGCCAGCGCCAGCCAATTGCCATTTTAAAAGCCTTTGGTTATCACAATCACGAAATCGTCAGGCACTTTTTGTCGCTCACTTTCGTTATTATTATCCTGGGTGTCCTTGTGGGGGCTGTGGTCGGAACCTGGGTCGCCGAGCCGGTCGCTGCAATATACGCTGAATACTTCCGCTTCCCCGAGTTTCGCTTTCAAACTCAGCCAGCCAGTATTGTACTGGCCGCGGCCATTGCTCTGGCCGCTGGCTTTATCGCCACGCTCCGTGCGGTATACAAAGCCGCCAAACGGGCACCGGCGGAAGCCATGCGCCCGCCAGTCCCGTTGAGTTTCAAAAAGAGCTGGCTCGACACACCGCTGTTTCGCCAGCGCTTTAGTCAGCCGGTACGTATTATCATACGTAATCTGATGCGCCAGCCACTGCGCGCCATACTTTCCGTATTCGGTATTGCCCTCTCTGGCGGTTTATTGCTGCTTGGCAGCTACATGTTCACCGCTATGGATCATATGCTGGACATCCAGTATCGCCACTTGCTGCGCATGAACCTGGAAGTCCACTTCATCGAACCCACTAATGAAACCGAACTCAGCACGCTGCGAGCGCAACCCGGAGTACGTTATGCCGAAGGCTTTCGTCAGGTTCCGATTCGAATTACCCACTCACGGCAGCAGTACCGCACCAGTCTGTTGGGTTTTGAAGCCAACTCGCACCTGCGTCAATTAAATGACGACCCAACACGCCAGCCCGAGCTTCCTACCGAAGGCATACTCATCACCGACTATCTCGCGGATTATCTTGGCGTAAAACCAGGCGATAACGTAACCGTCGAGGTATTGTCCGACACCCCCCGCACTCTGGATATCACCGTAGCAGATATCGTCAGCGAGCCCCTCGGACTTGGTGCTTATATGGAACGGCGTGCACTAAATCGGCTTCTACGCGAAGGGCCCTCGATTAACGGCGCCTGGATAATACACGACCAACAGGAGCAAGAGCTGTTATTCAGCCGCCTGCGGGATATGCCGCAAATTGTCTCCATTGGCCAAATAAGTGATGCAGAGCGGGAAATTCGTGAATACCTCGACGACACTATACTGGTCACCATGGCGGTCCTGCTGCTACTGGCCGGTTCTATTACCTTTGCGGTGGTTTATAACAACGCCCGTATTATATTCGCAGAACGGGAACGGGAGCTTGCCACACTTCGTGTGCTTGGGCTGACTCGCGGTGAAGTCAGCGCCATCCTGGTCGGTGAACTGGCAATTATTGTCATGCTCTCGATTCCGCTGGCCTGGCTCATTGGCACCGGTTTTTCGTGGTCACTGGTCACCGGCATGAGCACCGACCTATTTCGGGTACCTTTTGTCATGGACCGCTTTATGTACGCTTTTTCGGCCGTAGGAGTGCTGCTTGCAGCCTCACTATCCATTATTCTTATTCTTCGGCGTCTATTCCGGTTGGACATGATGTCGTCTTTAAAAACAGAGTAACTGATTATGAAACTTGCAACTAAGCCCCTTATATTCAGCGTCATAGGTGTGGCGCTTCTCATACTTATCGTCTGGGCGCTAAGACCGGGCCCGATCCAGGTAAGCACGGCCGTGGCCGAACAAGGCCATTTTGCTGAATATGTCGAGGAAGAGGCCCGTACGCGACTGCGTAATACCTATAATATTTCAGCACCTATTCAGGGCTACCTGCAACGCGTCGAGCTCGAACCCGGTGACAGCGTCGAAGCCGGTGAGACCTTATTTGCACTCGAAACCACCCCAACACCATCGCTTGATGCCCGTAGCCGCGAACAGGCCCGCGAAACTCTCGCCGCCGCGCGTTCACGTCGCAACGCAGCTCAGGCCGTTTGGGAGAATCAGGTCGCGGAACATGAATTTGCACAGCGCGAATTCGCCCGTATTGAAAATCTGCACGGACAAGCGCTGGTTTCACAAACCGAGCTGGAGCGAGCGGCGAATACTCTGGCCCGGGCCCACGCTAATGAACGCGCTGCAAAGGCTTCTCTGGAGTCGGCCAGTTACGAAGTTGATAATGCCCGGGCGGTGCTGGAAATAACCGAAGGCACTCGCACCGAAAGTCAGCTACCCGTAGTTTCCCCTATTGAAGGGGTCGTACTGCAACTGCACCGTTGTTGCGAAGGCGTCGTTGCACCCGGTCAGGAAATCATGCAACTGGGCAATCTTGACGAACTGGAAGTCAGAGTAGATGTACTCTCCGCTGATGCGGTACGAATTACCCCAGGCATGAAAGTTGAGTTCGAGCGCTGGGGCGGCGAAGGCGCTTTATACGGGCAAGTACGCCGGGTTGAACCCGCAGGCTACACCCGTTATTCAGCATTGGGCATCGAGGAGCAACGGGTGCCTGTCTATGTCGAATTCACTTCAGAGCGGGACAAGTGGCAGCAGCTCGGCTACGGCTACCGGCTAGAGAGCATTATCACCTTGTGGGAAAGTGACGATGTCATACATATCCCCGTCAACGCCCTCTTTCGTGAGGATGACACCTGGCATGTATTCGTTGTCGAAAACGGCCGCGCTCGTTTACAGGCGGTTGAAACAGGACGTCGCAGCGGGATCCGCCAACAAATAACCAGCGGTCTTCAGGGTGGGCAACGAGTCATCACCCACCCGCCATCCGACCTAAGCCACAACCAACGCGTCCAGTGGTGAATAAAACGGGGTCAGAGCTAAAATTCACCACTTTGCGGTGGTGAATTTTAGCTCTGACCCCGTTTTTCTCCGCTTATCCCAGTCGCATGACGACGGCGGTTTCTTTCAGGTTGGCTGGGGGTATTGGCGGGTAGTAGGCGGGCCGGCGACCGATATCGCGGAAACCCGCTTTACGATATAAGGCGATAGCGGCGGCATTGCCCTCCCGGACTTCCAGAAACACAGAGGCCTTAATCTCAGCTTTTTCATCCGACACATAGTCAATAATATCGCGTAGCAACAAAGCGCCCAGGCCCTTACCCTGCTGGGATGGGTGCACTGCTACATTCATTAGTGTCAACTCACCCGCCACTTCACGGCAGATACTGAATCCCTGAGCGACGCCATCCAGCCATAAACCACGCAAGCGGTAGCCGCGACCGCTACAGCTTAAGAAAGCCGGATTTGACCAGGGGGCGCCGTGAGCAGCGCACTCAATCTGATAAAACACAGGGTCATCAATACAAAAAGGAGCTATCAGGACAGCCATGAGCTTAGCTGCTGCCAGAGTTGGCGCTTTTGTTCAGGGGTAAGCGGATGTTCCGTATAAGGCTGGCCATCTACGTAGGCCTCAGCGCTCGAGGGGCCGTTTATCTCGACTGGTTTCTCGGCAGCCTGAACAGCTAAATCCTGTAACCAACCCAAACCAGTAACAGGCAACCTATGGTCAAAACGAAATACCCAGGGCCCCAGGCGGTAAAACGCATAAGTTACAGGCTCGGCCTCAGGCGCAGGCTCAACCGCCGCTGGCCCCTCAGCCACCTTAAACTTCCATAAAGGAATGCCAATTTCCTGCAGGCAATCGAGTTGTCGTTTTGTCCACTGCGCCATCGCCGGGTCCATTTCTGAATTTATAAAGATAATAAGCTAGGCACGTATTATTCACGCTGGGCGTGTGAGACACAAGGTGAAAAGTGGTGAATTTTAGCCCTGACCCCGTGGGTTTGTTAATTTTGCGTATAGTGTTTGGCGTTGTGGTTAGGAGTCACTATCTTTATGAAAAAGGCTATTAGACAACTTTGCTGATTATCAGGAGGGAATATGAAAACCTCATTCTATGCAGGCGCGCTACTGGCCGCCGCTTTTACTGTAACAGCATGTGGTCCGCCAGACCAAGAGGACCCTGCCGATCCTACACCCGAGCAGCAGCCACGTGAAGCTTTTCGCGGTGACTCTGAACCTACCGATCTCACCGACGCAGAGCGACGCTCTCAGGAGGGAACCTACCCACGCGCGGAAGAAGGCATGCCTGGTGAGAGAGAACACCAACAGCTTTACGAAGATATTACGCGATATGAACACCGCACCCAGGCAGACAATCCGGCCCAGTGTGAAGTAATGGCACTGGGTTTTAATCCAGCAGGCGGCCCGGAACGGTATATCGTTTACTCCACCCGGGACATGGACAACGAGGAGCGCTACCAGTTACAAGCAAACCTGGATCGCTACAATCAGGCAGAACGTAATATGTGGAGCGACCAGCAGGCAACTAACGAGGCGCAGCGCACCGAGCGACCCGAAGTGCGCTTAGAAGACGGTCACTGTGTTGCTTATCATGGTTAACTAATTCAACGCGAGGGAGAACATATGAAGACTTCACTCAGTCTGGTATCCATAGTCGCGGCACTCACCCTCGCAGGATGCAGCCCCGTAGATGAGGATACCGCAACAGCTCCGGTTAAAGACCCCGAGCCCAATGATCACCATCGGTCCGACCGGACTGCCGAGCAAATTGCCGAGGGCGGTACCTTTGATCAGGCAGAGGAGATACGGCGCGAGCAGGAAGATTACGGGCACTTGCCTGACGAAATCGCCTACTATGTGCGTCAGGATGCTGCCGACAATGAAGATCAGTGTGAAATCATTGCAGTGGGGCATTCACCCTGCGGAGGTCCGGAATCCTACGTCGTATTTTCTACACGCGATATAAGTGACGACGAGCTGCGACAACTACGTGACAATGTGGAGCGCTTTAACCGCGCGGAACAGGACAGACAAGCAGATGAAGAAACAGCCGGCACCTGTGAAGTAGCCGTAGAGCCCCAGGCTCGCTTTCGCGATGGCCGTTGTGTCCCCCACTCAGAAAAACGCACAGTGATGGACGGGGAAGATCAAATCGATTAAAGCTGGCAGGGGTGGAGGGATTCGAACCCCCAACCGTCGGTTTTGGAGACCGCTGTTCTACCAATTGGAACTACACCCCTGCAGATTGGTGCAAGGCATTATACTGGGCGACAAAGCGCTGACAAGTGTTTTATATCAACTAGCTAAACATCTGCTGCTTTATTATGCATAATATTGTTTTTGTTATGCTAAGTTATAGCAAAACCATGCAGCAAAGCAGGAGTTCCGTACCATGAACATCAAGATTCTAGGTTGTAGCGGCGGGCTAACGGGGGCTGCAACAGCAGGTGCTTCCTCGGGTTCTACCTGCATCCAGGTCAGCGAGAGCATTATTATTGACGCCGGTTCAGGTCTTAATCGTTTATCGCTCGAACAAATGCGCAACATTGAACATGTGGTGTTAACCCACGCACATATGGACCATATCTGCGCGCTACCGATGTTTCTGGGCAATCTTTTTGACCATATCGACCACCCTGTTACCATACACGCGCTGCCGGAAACTATTGAAGTGCTCAAAGACTGTATTTTCAATTCGCAGATCTGGCCGGACTTAACCCAGTTACCCTCAGCAGAGAAGCCGTTAATGCAGTTTCATACCGTGCAACCCTGGCGCGCTTTCACACTCGACGACATTGAATTCACGCCATTTTTTGTCGAGCACTCAGTACCTACGGTAGGTTACAGTCTGCGCCACCAACAGGAACACTTTGTATTCGCCGCCGACACCACTGCCAGTGAAGTATTGAATGACGAGCTGAACCGCCTCGGTAATATCGACACCCTGATGATCGAATGCTCCTTCCCCAACAGCAAAGCAGAAATAGCGCTGATGTCCCGACACATGACACCACGTATGGTGGAGCTAACCTTAGAAAGCCTGGCTGCACAGCCCCACAAGATCTGGATAACTCACTTAAAACCCAGCTACGAGCAACAAATACGACACGACATCCGCGCCAACCCCGACTACCACCATTGGCAGGTGCTGCGCTAAGCTACCACGGCAGGCGGAGCCTGCCCTACCGATCTGCGTGCCAAACTCCCCCCGGCAAGGTCCATGGTAGGGCAGGCTCGGCCTGCCGATCTGCGTATCAAACTCCCCCCGGGCAGGGTCCATGGTAGGGCAGGCTCGGCCTGCCGATCTGCGTGCCAAACTCCCCGGGCAGGGCCCACGGTAGGGCAGGCTCCGCCTGCCGATCTGCGTACCAAACTCCCCGGGCAGGGTCCATGGTAGGGCAGGCTCGGCCTGCCGATCTGCGTGCCAAACTCCCCCCGGCAAGGTCCATGGTAGGGCAGGCTTGGCCTGCCGTGGAAACAATACGCATGCACAATATAAAAAAGGCCCCGAAGGGCCTTTAGACAAACACTATTATTGCGAACTTAACGGGCTATATGCAGTTCAAACTCACGCTCTGTACGTGAAGGTCGTGCTGCACGAACAAGGTCGCTCGAACGTAGTTGCTGAACTAAAGCCAGGATATCTTCGTGTCCTGCAGTATCCAACACACCAACTCCTGTGCTCTGGTCCTGATAAACCACACTCAAACCAAATTCACGGGCAACGTCGCTAACACTTACATTGTTAGCCAGGACGGTAATCGTACGCGGAGCTTCAGATTGGTCTCCACGAGCAGCCAGAGTTTCCACTCTAAGATCACGATGCGATACTTTCGGTAGCGCTGAGCGGTCAAAATCTCCCTGCTCCATACGTGCATTTAATGCCTGACGTACTTCAAGTGCGCGCTCACCAGCTACTGCCTCACGAGCTTGCAAGTTCTGAGTTGACGCTTCTGCCTGCTGTAAGCGTGAATCGTTTATAACCCGCTCTCCAGCCAGTGCAGAGCTACTCATCGCTAAAGCGGCTAATGCCGTCATAATCATTATTTTTTTCATGATGAACTCCTTTTAGTGTCCAAATACGCGCATTTGCGCCGCAAACAGCGAGCTGTCCACACTGTTGTTAAGATATATATCGCGGTCACTACCGTTGGTATCTACAATTCGAACGGTCCATGTTCCCTGCGCTGATTCACCTAAAAAGGCGTTAGTCAGAATCGGACCTTCAGTTGCATACGCATAGCCTGCGAACGGAGCTGCCTGTCCCATAAATGCCCCTAAACCTGTGCGCGATGTTGCAATAACTGATGTAGTACCGGCCGGTGAGGTTACTTCAATAGCAATATCAGACGCAGCCGTGCTACCAGAACGTTCGCCCATCAGGACTTCGAGAAGATCAGGATTAACTATATCGAAGCCAAATTGAACGCCCTCAATAGTCACTTCGTCCTCCACCTCGAAAGAGAGCTCAACCCCTTCAGCATTGTTATCAGGAATGGCAACGCCATCGTCGCTAACGTCAAACTCCAGCCAGTCCGTTTCAATTAACTCTGGCAATGAGACCGAACCAGAACGAGCAAGTTCAACTGCAGCGCCAGCATCCGGGCGGCCAAAGCCGTAATTATTGTTGAAACTATAACCCGCGGCATTCTCTACCCAACCTGGGTGCGCAACAAATTCACTTTCCCCGATAGCGATGT